>JAEXJM010000037.1 GCA_023449275.1 Pseudomonadota bacterium
TTCCCCGTATGTGCGGGGATGAACCGGCAGCTTGTCATTGAGCAGCTGGACGAGGCCACTGTTCCCCGTATGTGCGGGGATGAACCGCATACCGCCACGGGCCGGATCGAACAGAACAGCTGTTCCCCGTATGTGCGGGGATGAACCGCTGCGAAACAAGTAGCGATTGAAGATAATAGACTGTTCCCCGTATGTGCGGGGATGAACCGAAGTTGTTGGGTATTGTTTTTATCGTCGTAATCTGTTCCCCGTATGTGCGGGGATGAACCGCAGGGTCAGGGCTGGCGGCTGGACGGTGTCGCTCTGTTCCCCGTATGTGCGGGGATGAACCGGAGTAATGAACATGAGCATCATTCGCGGTCAATCTGTTCCCCGTATGTGCGGGGATGAACCGACGGTCTACAAAAACATGATTCCTAAGACTTGCTGTTCCCCATATGTATGGGGATGAGAACATCTATTATTGAATCAGACAAATGTGGATTTGCTATCAGATAATCCCTCTTTCTACTATGCCGATCAGATGCTTTCACTTCCGAAAATTTTCACTTTATGACAAATAACACCCGACCTTAACAGCTACAAGCAAAGGGAAATGAGGGTACGAATGAGGGTAAACTGAAAATGTTGTTTTATGGTTTTTAATATAAAACAATAAGTTATCTAATTAGTTCAACGGACGCCGCCGGAATTGATTTCATAACGTTCCGTAAAGCTCGCAAAAGCCTTGTTATTCCCAGAGAAACAAGGCTTTTATATACGGTGATGCCATGAATCGACCAATCCCACAGGCAAACGCCAGAAATGGTTTCCAGCTCTTCACGGTGTGTTTCCAACTCATGGTGAATCCAGGCAATATCAATGTTTCCAAGAGTCAGGAACTTCGTGTTGCTTTGCGTGAGATCCGTCAGATTACTTTGACTATAGTACCCGTTGTCTGTTACTACCAACGGATTCTTGAGTGAGAAAATCCACTCCCTGAGAGCATTACGCAAGTTTGTAACATCCGGAAGATTGCCGGGCTGCTTCGTGAAGGCGATCGGCTGGTTCGTATCAACCGAGTACAACGTCAGCAACTTGACGGTGTTTAACTCAGCATTGTTGGTGTTTGAGAAAAAATATGAGCACGTGGGAAGATATCTTGACGTTATCGAACTGATCGCCGTTCTGAAAACGCTCGACATGACCCCTTATGAATTTTTCGATCTGTTTCTCTCGAAAATCGACAAGAAAAAGTTCCCGCCAGATTTCCTGATCTGATGTTTTTCAACGGCAACGGGATAAATCCCGACAAATATCAAATCCGACGGTTCGATTTCTGTTTCCATTCCTGCCAGGCCGTGTCCGGTCAACAATCTTTTCGATTATCATGTTATTGTTATTCCTGTTCCGTTTTTTTAGTCATTTGAAGGGTTCATCATTCTATGGAAATCTCTAAAATTCGTACTCTTGTCTCGCGCTCCGGTGAAATCCAGGGCGTTTTCGTTGTCGATCTGGTTTATCTTGATGGTGTCCCTTATGCTGTTTTCGAATGGGAAAACAAGGAAAGCGCCGAACCGATTCCCTTGTATAAGGTCCGGCTCGATCCACGTGGCCTGATGCCACTGCCTCCAGGCGGAGCGAATGGCGAGACTTACCAGTATCGTGTTTCTGTCGAGGATCCGAGACCGTTTTCCTGATCTGTACTGTATGAACGTAAAAGCTTTGGCACAGGTGAATTATGGTTACGCCCGAATCAGATAATGAAATTGACGATATCATCTGGTCTGAAATCGAATCCAGTGATTCTCATGGCGATTTCGTCTGCTACGCTGTTCATTCTCCCTATATGGCAAAATATCTGGAGCGTGCCAGGGCCCATATTGATTCAGGTGAATATCTGGACAATCTCACTCCCGTCCGTTATCTGAAAGCGATTGAACGTATCGAAAAACTGGCGGAAACCGGAGACCCAGCAGCTACTTTTCACATGGGCAAGATTTATGCGATTGGCATCGCCGTCCAGCAGAATTTGCCAAAGGCCGTGGAATGGTATGAAAAGGCTATCGCTCTTGGTGAGCCGAGAGCGCACGCCAATCTGGGCTGGCTTTACCAGTCCGGCTATGGTGTTCCAACAGATAAATCCAGGGCATTCGAATTACTTTCGTATGGAGCGGACAATGGAGTCCTGTCTGCCAAGGCTGCCATCGGTATCATGCTGATGAATGGTGAAGGATGTCCCCGCAACCCCGAACTCGGTTTGCAAAAACTTGAGGAATCATTCAACAGCGGATACCTGAATGCCGGAAACCACCTTTCCGATATATATTTCGAAGGCAGGCTGCTTCCCAAAAATACCGAACTGGGTCATGAATGGCTTATGAAGGTGGCCAATTGTGGGGATGAAAGAAGCATGGCCATTCTCGGCCATTATCTGGTCACGGGCAGCCATGGCAAAACGGACACCGGAAAGGGTCTTGCACTGTTGGTCAAAGCGACGCAATTACAATACCTTCCGGCTTACTTGTGGCTGGGCACCCTGTACAAAAAAGGGCTTGGCATTGAGCAGGATGCCGAAAAAGCCATCGAATGGTTCAAAATGGGAATCAGGGCAGGCTGTCGGGATTGCCAGATTGCACTTAACATGATGTCCCTTCCCGACTCGGACAATCCCAAATCGTTTCATTAATTCTGCCGATTCCGGGGCAAACTTCAGTATTCTCATACTGAAGTTTCGTTATTCCTTCGTGTTTCAGGATATAAATAGTGCTATCGTATGCACGAGCTGTCAATTTGTCTCTGAATTAAGGAATTGGAAAAATGCTTCGCCAATGTTCCATCATCTTTATTTGTCTGGCAATCGCCGAACTGATTGTCCACGCCACACACATCAACTTCCCTTCCTCACTGCTAGGCATGCTGATTCTGACCTTTTCGCTCAAGGTCGGACTGGTCAAGCTTGAATGGGTCAAAGGTTTCTCGGACTTTCTCCTGTCACACCTCGGATTGTTTTTCGTCCCCCCGGGTGTCGCCCTGATGCTCTACTTCGGCGTCATTCAGGCAGAGCTCGTACCGATTGTCCTCGCAACGATCGGAAGCACGCTGCTTGTCCTGTTCGCCACCGGCTGGACATATCAACTCATCCGTAAAATATTATGAACGAATTTCTGCACAGCGAGCTTTTCGCCATAACCTTGACTGTCGGGCTGTTCTGGGGCGCTCAATTGCTCCAGAAACGGCTCAGGTCGATCATTCTGAATCCGATTCTCGTCGCCATTATTCTGATTATCCTTGTTTTGAAAATGGGAGATATTTCATATGAAACTTACTATCAGGGCGGCAAATATATCGAATTTCTCCTGAAGCCGGCCATCGTGGCCCTGGGTGTTCCCCTCTACCTTCAAATCGAGCAAATCAAAAAACAGGCCCTCCCCATTCTGGCATGCCAGCTGGTTGCCTGTATTGTCGGGGCGACATCGGCCTACCTGATCGCCCTGTATCTGGGATCTTCACTGGAGGTGGCCATTTCCCTTTCCCCGAAATCAGCGACCACGCCGATCGCCATGGAAGTATCCAAACTGATGGGGGGCATCCCTTCCCTGACCGCCATCATCGTTATCCTGACAGGTATTTTGGGCGCCATTTTCGGAAGGACGTTTCTTAAACTGGTCCGGGTAAAAAGTCCGATTGCACAAGGTCTGGCCCTGGGGGCGGCAGCCCACGCGGTAGGAACATCGCATGCAATGGAAAAAAACGTCAAGCTTGGCGTTTATTCAAGTCTCGGCCTGATCATCAACGGCACGCTGACCGGTCTTTTGACACCCTATATTCTTCACGCGTTCGGCATCTGAATCCGTCGTCCTGATGAATCCATCTTGCCGACGAACGGCAAGCATTCCGTCATGTCCTGACAAAGCGGACAAGATCACCATCAATACGGGTCAGCTTGCCCTGATTTTCCAGATAATTCATATGGGCGATCGATTCTCCCATTGCGAACATACACTGGTGGGTATCGACAATATCCCGTTCAAATATAACCGGCAGGATCTCGCATGCTGTCCTTGGCGTCGAACAGGTATCAAGCAAGATCCTGCAACGTTTTTCGTGATGTTTTTCGAGCTGATTGACTCGTGAGTGTATCCCTTTAAATGGCCTGCCATGCGATGGCAAAACCAGTGTATCGTCAGGCAAAACCAGATAACGTCGCAAGGAAGACAGAAAATCTTTCAGAGGATTGCCGTAAGGATTGGCTGCCTTGACTGGAATATTGGTAGAAATACTTGGCAAAAGCATATCTCCGGAAATCAGCACCTTCAGGTCTTTGCTATAAAACGAAGCATGTTCTGGCGCATGTCCATAACCGACAATCACCTGCCATTCATGTTCGCCGATCCGGAGCAGGTCGCCATCGAAAATTCTCCGGTAAGTCGCCGGAATGACCGGAAAACCTTTTCTGTATCCATTCCCACGCTGTACCAGGGCATCAAGCCGTCTGTTGTCCAGTCCATGCTGCCGGAACAGTTCGACCATTGCATCGATGGAATAATTCCCGACATTATTTGCCAGTGCCAGAGCGCACAAGTATTCCCCCTGTGTCATCCATAAGGGCGCTTGCGTTTTTTGTTCCAGCCACCCGGACAACCCGACATGATCGGGATGGTAATGAGTGATGATCTGGCGGGTGAGAGGATAATTTTCCAGCCATTCATTCCACAGCTCCCTGGCCTTTTCCCAGGTCACGCCGGTATCGATGACAGCCCAGCCGTTTCCATCCCGAATCATCCATAAGTTGACGTGATTCAATACGAAGGGCAAAGGCATGCGCAACCATAAAATACCGGAAGCCACCTCCATCGCAGTGGAACCTTCGGGAATCAGTTTGTCAAACGGGTATGTGATTTCTGTCATGAATCGGCCAGCAAAACATTGAAAACAGAATTGTAGCCCTACAGCATCGAGGAAACAAAAGGAGAAGAAAATGCCTGAGAAAAAAGAAACCGAGCAAGACCATCAGGATGGTATAAAAAGCATTGACGACTATCTGGATGAAGCCCTGCAGGAAACGTTTCCGGCAAGCGATCCCGTCGCTATCAGCCGGCCTGACAAAAAGGAACCCCTGAAAAAAGGAAAAAAACCAGATCATCAGGGCTGACCGGATGAACCAGTCGAAGAATCATTTTTTTCCGGTGCAATAATCCTCTTGAGCCACTTGACTGCTTCCTTCATTTTACCATTCAGGGCGTAATCCAGCATGGCCGCCCGTTCTTCTGCATTTTCCTGCCGGAAGCTGTCGGTATCTGGATGAGGCAATTTCAGATATCCATCCACTTCACCATGGTCTTTATGAATTTCCATACCTGCCTTTTCTGCAATGCAGATCATCGGCCGGTTTGAGGCAAGGCAATGGATGTACAAGGTATTGATATGCCTGTTGCGGCAATGGATGGCCGCCCTGTCGAACAGCTTGGTACCGACATTTTTGCGACGCATGGGCGCCGAAACCGACACACCGAACTCGGCGACACGGCTAGGCTGTAGTTCACCATCAGTGGGCGGCAAATTCTCAGGAGGAGGAAAAGCAAGATGCCCGACACCGACGAGATTGAAGGTACTCTCGTAAACGCCGAAAACGGTATCCCGGTCAAAATCGATGGCATTGACGTATTTGGTGACGGCTTCATCAGGCAAAGCCGCTCCGAAACGCAATCTTCTGTCTGCCGGGCTCAACCCCAGAAAGTGATTGAGCATGAAAGGACGATCCTGTTCAGACAGTTCCTTGATAAATACAACAGGATCTTCCTTCATTTTCCATCTCCGGCAAAAAACCCTGGATCCGACGTTGCAATCAATAACGGCAACCATTCATTTTAAGCAGAGACTTTACCCGAAATGACGACAATTACAAATAACTATCGTGATTCAGCCTTGTTTTCCGCCACATTCGCCTTGATGATATGCCCGAACCTCCATGCATTGACGGCATCGGCCGCCGCATCCGCCCGGGCGTTATGCAAGGCACGCGGAATTTCTTCCGAGGCGTCATCCATGGACTGGATAATGGCAGCCGCATCAATGCTTCTTGCCGCATTCAACACCATCATCCAGTAATCCCTTTGTGGAAAATCAATGTTCTCGAAACTGACCGTATCGGATTTCCTGCCACGCAAATCACACTCCGTTGCATTGATCACGTCGATAAACCGTTCCGGACGCCGGAAAGCATCGCAACGCTCCAGTACCATGACCGCTGTCTTGGAACGCAATTCCGAACTGCGTCGGATGTTGCCATGTTCCCGCGCCGTCATTACGGCAATGTCCTTGAGCATCTTGGATACATGCAGGCGACGGCAGACGTTATCGACGAGGGAAGCTCCCCGTTCCTCATGTGCACGATGGTGCGGCCACTGGTTCGGTGGAGTCGTCCCTTTTCCGAGGTCATGCAAAAGAACGGAAAAACGAACCGTCAACGGGTAATTCATTTTGGCAGAATAATCGAGTGCCAACAGGGTATGCTTGCCCGCATAAATTTCCGGATGGTATCTTTCGGGTTGAGGCACATGCCACAATGCTTCGATTTCCGGAAAAATATGGGCGAGTGCACCGCAATCATGCATGATCTGGATCATCCGTGACGGAGTTGACTCCATCAGGCCCTGTGACAGTTCTTTCCAGACACGTTCAGGTACGAGTGCATCCACTTCGCCATCCTGTACCATTTTCTTCATCAGTTCCATGGTTTCAGGTGCGACTTCAAAATCCCTGAAGCGGGCGGCAAACCGCGCCAGCCGGAGAATTCTCACCGGATCTTCCGAAAACGCTTCCGACACATGGCGGAAAATACGGTTTTCAATATCCTTTCGACCACCGAACGGATCGATGATCTTGCCATCTTCCGACATCGCCATCGCGTTGATCGTCAGATCGCGACGCAACAGGTCTTCCTCAAGCGTCACATCCGGAGAAGCATGGAAAACGAAACCTTTATAGCCTGGAGCGACCTTTTTTTCCGTACGGGCCAGCGCATATTCCTGTCTGGTTTCAGGATGCAGGAACACCGGAAACTCCTTGCCGACGGGCTTGAAACCCAGTGACAGCATTTCTTCGACAGTCGAACCGACAACGACATAATCCCTGTCGTGCACGGGCAAACCCATGATCGTATCTCTGACAGCTCCACCAACGGTATATATTTTCATAATTTTTCGATATCGCCAATGTGAGTGAAGTTCATCGTAATGAACTCGAAAAAGCAATCCGCATATCAGTTTAAACGATAACGTCAAAAATCGTTGTAACAAGAAGTGACAATCGCTTTGTGAAACGGTAATCCGTCAAACCCATTATGCGGCAAGATTCAAAAACCTGCTGGCGGAACTCATCCTTTTCCTGCTACGGGTAAATTCGGCCAAGGCGCTGTTTCAGTGATTGCGGTCGGTTCTCGAAAAGAGCGGCATAATACGTCGCATTCGACATCACGTTTTTGACGTAATTCCGTGTTTCGGTAAACGGAATCGTCTCGGCAAAGATAGCACCATCTATCGTTCTGGATAAGGTGGAACGCCACGCTTTCGGCCTTCTCGGACCTGCATTGTATGCCGCTGTCGCCAGAACCTGAGAGCCGTCCAGATCATTCAACACCATGTTCAGGTAATTCGTGCCGAGCAATATGTTAGTGTCGACACTGTTGATCTTTCCGTGATGATAGTCTGAAAGGCCTATCTTTTTCGCCACATACCTGGCGGTTGCCGGCATGACCTGCATCAGACCCGATGCGCCCACTGATGATTGCGCTTTCATGACGAAGCGGGATTCCTGCCTGATCAGTCCATACGTCCATGCCATATCAAGCCCCAGTTGTCTGGTCGCGACGGTCATGTTTTCCCTGAAAGGCGTCGGGAACCGCTGGTTGAAATCCACCTCTTTTCTGGTACGGTCGGATGTATTGACCATTCTGTCGAGCAGGTCGACTTCTCTTGCGTATTCCGCCGCTGCCAGCAGCTGGCGCTCGTCCATCTTGCGAAGCTGCCAGTTCCATTCACGCGTGCCTTCAAACCGCCAGTTCATTTTGAAAAACTTCTGCGCCAGCTGAAACCCCGGATTGGCAGCCAGCGCAGCAATTTCAGACCGGTTCAATGGATGTCTGTTCGTCGGAGACACGATTTTCCTGCCCTGTTCCTCAAGTGCAAGCTGTCCATAGAAATGATACTGATCGGCAATAGACGCAAAAAGTTTATGCGCCCGATCCTGATTGCCCATTGCCAGCTGTGCACGGCCCTTCCAGTAAATCCATGCCGGATCTTTCTGGATAGAAACCGGCATCTGGTTGATCCATTCGTTCACCAGTTTCCAGTCTTCCTTGCGGAGAGCGGTACGGACTTTCCATTCGTGGGCATAGGGAGAGATATCGGCTGTCTGTGCCTTTTTCCAGTACTCCAGCGCATCCGGTGACAAAGCAATGGAAGCAGGGAGGGCAATCACGGACCAGCCGATAGCCTGTTCTTTTCCGCTTAAGGTCGCAGAGGCATCACTCAGGTACTGGGCAGCCAACGCCTGATCTTTTTTGGCGATTCTCTGGAGGGCCAGCAGAAATTTCTCATGAGACAGACGATCCGTTCCCGCCCCCCTGCTCAATACCGTTTCAGGCAATTCGATCACTTTGGAAATATCCGTTTTCCCGGCACCGGCCAAAGCTCCGAAACGAGCAGCCAAAGCAGTCATATTGGATTCCCCTGCCAACCGGCTCTGGAACCAGATATCATCGTCGCCGAATTGTTTTTTCGCTGACAAATCAGAAACCAGTGCATAACAGGCTTCACCATATTTTTTTGGCGTGGTTAACAGTTTGCGCGCTTCATCGGCGACATTCTGTCCTTTGGCCGATGCGGAGATCAACGCATAACACTTGACCTGTATATCATCCGCCAGTTCGAAAAGAGGGAAATGCCTGTCAAAACTGGCCCAGTTTTCGTTTTTTCCCTGAACAAGCAACCAATCGTTTCTCAAACGGTCGGCTATGGCCGTTCCCCTGTATTTGTCCAGATAGGCATCGATTTGTACCTCACTGGCATTGCTCAAATCCGATTTCAGAAGATAATAATCGACGTAGGATGGCACCGGATAAGTCCGGAGGCTGTCAGCCAGAAGGGCAGCGCGGGCATAATCCGCCTTTCTGGAGGCATCCCGCAACTGCCGGAATGCCTCATCCTGTTCGGAAGTGGTCGTTAAATCCTGCGAAGCCTGCGCAAAGGGTAAAATCATGAACACTAGGGCAAAGAACAAAAAGTTCCTGATTTTAGAAAACATGACATACCTCTCGTATTCATCGGGAATGGACATTATCTTATGAGTTTACCACCATCAAACAGCATCAAGCATGGTGAGCCGTCAATGGCTCCTCACGATAAACGGGCATTGCGCCGTTCACTTCTGGCACTGAGAAATGCGATCGGCACAGACAAACGCCAGTATTTTGATTCTCAAATCGCCCGGCAAGTTTCACATTACCTGAAATCATTTGATTTCCCCTCATTGGGCGTTTACCTGCCCATCAGAAACGAACCGGTTCTCGACATCCTGTACGGTGAATTATCCGCAAAAATGGCTCTGTCACTGCCGATTACATCAGGAAAAGGCCAGCCACTGCAATTTGTCCGGTGGTCTCCCGGCGATGAACTGGTTATTGGTGACTATGGAATAGCCATCCCGAAAAACCAGAAGCCCGTACCAATGCCTGCAGCCCTGCTTATTCCTTGTGTGGGATATACACAAACCCGATATCGGCTCGGATATGGCGGCGGTTTTTTCGACCGGACACTGGCGGTTTATCCCGACACATATAAAATCGGAGTCGCCTATTCCTGTCTGGCAACCTCTTTCGTTACTGAAGAAAACGACATTCCACTCGATTGCATTATTACCGAACAGGGAATTGTGCTTTAATTCACCTTTTACCAATGGTTTGAGCCTGATGCGAATTCTTATTGTCCGGGTCTCCTCACTGGGAGACGTAGTTCATAACATGCCGGTACTGGCGGATATCCATCGCCACTATCCTGACGCCATTATCGACTGGGTCGTTGAGGAATCGTACGTAGGACTTGTCAAACTGAACAAACACGTCAATGAAGTCATCCCGTTCGCGCTTCGCCGCTGGCGGAAAAACCTTCTCTCCTCTTCCGTCCGGAAAGAATTCAGCCTCTTTCTGAACCAGTTGAGAAACCGTTCCTATGATTACGTTTTCGATACACAAGGCCTGATCAAGACCGGCCTCATCATGGGCTTTGCCAACACCACTCCAAAAGGCAAGAAAATCGGGCTGGCCCACAAAACGGATGGTTCCGGATACGAGCCTTTGTCCCGCCTGTTTCACGACAAAAGCATTTCGGTGGAAAAACATATTCATGTCGTACAACGTGGACGCGAAATTGTCGCAAAGGCTCTCGGCTACACCATCGATACACCACCGGATTTCGGCCTGACCGTACCTGACGGGCATCCCGACTGGCTGCCTTCAAAGCCTTACGCCGTATTTTTTCACGGAACCTCGCGCGATTCCAAGAAATGGCCCCGGCAAAACTGGATCGAAATCGGCAAACTGCTGGAAAACGCCGGATTGACGATTCTTCTTCCGTGGGGCACCGCTCGGGAATTGGAAGAAGCCACATCATTGGCGACTTCAATGCCAGACTCGACCGTACTCCCCCGTCTTTCCATCATGGATGCGGCTCTCCTGACGGGTAAGGCGAGTTTCATCGTGGGCGTCGACACCGGTCTGTCGCATCTGGCTGCGGCATATGACAAGCCGACCGTCCAGATCTATTGCAATATTCCCCGATGGAGAACCTGTGCCGACTGGTCCGGCAATATCGTCAGTCTTGGCGGCCCCAAAGAGGTTCCGTCACTGGCTGAAGTAAAAGAAACAGCAGAAACACTTCTTGGGAAAATACGCTAAAGAAATGCCGCAATCCTTATAAAGGACTGCGGCATTTTGTACCCGAAATACAGGTTTACTGCGCGTACTGGTTCTGGTCAGCCGAGGCCGGTTTCGCCGGCTCGTTGCTCGGAGCCGACAATGTGGAAAGTTTTTGCAATTGTTCATCACTAATGTATTCAAACACCTTGACCACTTTCTGCACACCACTGACACCCCCCGCGACCTGAGCGGCACGATTGCCTTCACGTTCGGTCACAAGTCCCATCAGATACACCGTTCCACGTTCGGTTACTGTTTTCAGGGAATTCGAAAACAAATCCTTGGTATCGACAAAGCTGGCGGAAACCTTTCCCGTAATGAACGTATCGCTGGAACGCGATGTAAAACTGGAAGGGGCCAATATCGCCAGTTCGTTGACGACAGACTCCACATTGTCGATTTGTGCAATGGCATTGCCGACTGCCTGCTTCATCGCTTCATTTGGCACTTCACCCGTCAGCAGCACTTTACGGTTGAAACTGGTGACATTGACGTGACCCTTGTCACCCACAATATTGGATGCCTGATTTTCACCTTTGAGGTTGATCACTTTATCTTCCGTCTGTGCGCCCAGAGTACGGCGATCGGTTGCCGCCATGGAACCACTGACCGTACCACTGACCATCATCACAGGAACACAAGCCGACAGCGAACATAACAGCGCGCCACCCAATACAAGTGCCGCCAGACGACATTTCCAGCCCTCTTTAATCATTGACATCCTCCCCGAATAAAGCCGCGTCGATTCCATCGCAAATACAATGAATGACGAGCAAGTGAACCTCCTGAATACGTGCCGTTCTGTCATGCGGCACACAAATATGAATATCGGTTTCGGTCAGCATCTGCCCGATGGTGCCCCCCCCCTTTCCGGTCAGGGCGACAACACTCATTTCACGGTCGTGTGCAGCCTCGATAGCGGCAATGACATTGGCAGAATTCCCCGAAGTCGAAATAGCAAACAACAAATCGCCCGGCTGGCCGAAAGCCTGAACCTGTTTGGTGAACACATCCCTGAAGCTGTAATCGTTGCCGACAGCCGTCATAATGGATGAATCGGTCGTCAACGCCATGGCTGGCAGCGGCAACCGTTCCTTTTCGAACCGCCCAACCAGTTCAGCCGCGAAATGCTGGCAATCGGCAGCAGAACCGCCATTCCCGCACGCCAGAATCTTGTTCCCGGACGTCAGAACTGAAAACATCAAATCGGCAGCATTCCCGATCGGATCCGCAAGCACTTCGGCAGCCTGTTTCTTTAATTCGGCACTTTCAATGAAGTGCCCCAATATTCTCTGGTTTCTCATTTTATCCATCGAAAAGATTCTAATCAGCGTCAAGAGCGTTTTTCAGCCACTGACATCGATCACCTTCCATTGCTATCACATCGAAGCGGCAGGCTGGAGGTTGCCTGTATTTCATCAAATAATGCCTGGCCGTTTTGATCAGTCTGGACTGCTTGGCGAACGATACACTCTGAACCGCTCCACCGAAATCCATGCTTTTGCGTTTTCGAACCTCGACAAAAACAAGAACCCTGCCATGCCACATGACCAGATCGATCTCACCGAAGCGGCAACGGTAATTTCGCTCAACAAGAATCAGGCCATTTCGAAGAAGAAATTGTAACGCGTCTTCCTCAGCCTGAATTCCGATAGTATGTTTATCCCTCGAAATTTTACAGGAGGAAACCACTCATTGCTCTTTCATTAACATATCGATACAAAACGCCAAATACCATTTTCACTTGTATTTAGCGAAAGGCTCGTGGAAAATCTGATAATCGATAGCCAAACCGGTCTGAGAAAGGAGCCCCCCTTGTCCATCCAGCAATTAATGGAATCGTTGTCCCATCAGAATGTTCCGACATCCACATTATATGTGATCGCCACCCCGATCGGAAACATCGGAGACATCAGTCTGAGAGCACTTTCCATTCTCGGCATGGCTGACGTCATTGCCTGCGAGGATACCAGAGTGACAAAAAACCTTCTATCCAGCTATGGCTTGTCCAAGGAGCTTGTAAGCGCTCACAAACATAATGAGAGGCAAGCCGGACAATATCTTGTCGAACGGCTCAAAAAAGGGGAACGTGTCGTTCTGGTTTCGGACGCCGGAACACCAGCGGTATCCGATCCGGGTGCAAAAATCATCGATGAGGTCCGTAACGCGGGTATGAATGTCATACCCGTTCCAGGCTCGTCCGCAGCCGTCACGGCACTTTCCGCCGCAGGATTTCCCGATGACCATTACCTGTTTTTCGGTTTTCTGCCGACAAAAAATGTCCAGCGCAAAGAGACTTTGAAAAAGCTGAAAGACAATGAAGCGACCCTCATATTTTATGAAGCGCCTCACCGGATTGAGGAAACCCTGAAAGCCCTGACAGAAATCTTCGAACCCATGCGACGAATTGTCATTGCCCGCGAACTCACCAAACTGTTTGAGGAAATTCATCGCTGTACGATGGCAGACGTGATGGAGTGGTTCAGAAGCGATCCCAACCACAAAAAAGGGGAGTTCGTTCTGCTTGTCGAAAGCACACCACAGGGTTCGGATGAGCCGAATGCAGAATCGGAACGGGTGTTGTCCATATTGATGGAAAAAATGCCTGCCAGTACAGCAGCAAGCCTTGCCGCCAGAATTACCGGCGACAAGAAAAACCGTCTTTACGAACTTGCCCTGCAAATGAGAAAAGAGAAATGAATATTTCCCGGTCACCCATAATATAATTTACAGTCAATACCGATTGCCAGAAACAAGAGGCCGGATATACTTGAAACATCTGTTTTCGACAACTTATCATAAAGGAGGCGGTTATGCATTTCAGCGAGGCGGAACTCATTTATTTCAGTGCGACAGGAACCACGCGGAAAGTTGTCGAAACCATAGGCCAAACCATTTCAACACACAAAAACAGTCGCAATCTCCTTTTGCAGTCCATCACTGAAGAAACTGTCGTCCCTGCCGAAACTCTGACTGTTGTCGCCATGCCGGTCTATAACGGCAGGCTCCCCGTTCTTTGCAGTGAAAGTCTGGCTCATCTGAAAGGTAAAAAAACACCGGCTATCGCTGTCGTCGTCTATGGAAACCGTGAATATGACGATGCCTTGCTCGAGTTGAAAAACCTGCTTGAGGCCAATGGTTTTCTGGTTATCGGGGCAGGGGCATTTATCGCCCGCCATTCGATTTTTCCTGAAGTCGCCACCGAACGTCCGGATGAAAATGATTTGAAAGTCATCCGTGAATTCGGCAAACGTTGTCTTGAAAAACTGGAAAGCCTTTCATCTCCGGAAAACCTTGCGCCTCTGCCCATAAAGGGCAATTTTCCCTACAAGGAAGTGAAATCCGTCCCGATGAAACCGTCTTCGGGTGAAAACTGCAGTCTGTGTGGAACGTGTGCGGATATTTGCCCGGTTCAGGCTATCACCCTGACGGATACTTCAACCCTAACCGATGAAAGCCGGTGCATTTCCTGTGGTGCCTGCATTTCGGTCTGTCCGGACGAATCCAGACAGTACAGAGGGGCCGATTACGAGAAATTCAGGGGCAAATTCATCGAACGGTTCAGCCAGAGAAAAGAACCGGAAACATTTGTATAAAAAACTGAAAACAAACCGGCTGGCGTCCGGCAACACCAGCCATATATCCCCAACGGTTATTTATCCATAGGAAAGAGCGGGGTTCCGGTCTTTTTCCGCACCGGTCACATCCCCACTCTCCAGCTCTGTACAGGGCAATATCCGCATGGTGAACCAGACTGTCGGCCAAAAGTGAGGCTGTATCAGATCTCGACTCTGGCCCCGAGTTCGATAACGCGGTTTGTCGGGATCTGGTAATAATCCGCCGCACTGCGGGAATTGCGCGAAATCCAGATGAACAGGTGTTCACGCCATTTGACCATGCCCGATCTGGGAGAAGGGATCAGGGACTGTCTTGACACGAAAAACGATGTGGACATCATGTCGAAACTGTAACCATGCTCCTGACACAACTCCAGCACTTTCGGAATGTCCGGCTCGTTCTTGAACCCGTAATGGACATCGATCTGATAACACTGGTGACTCAACTCATGAATCTGCACACGCTCCCACCGTGGAACCCAGGGCACTTCTTCCGTATGAATCGTCAGGAAAAAGACACGCTCATGCAAAACCTTGTTGTGTGACAGATTGTGAAGCAGGGCTTGCGGCACACCGTCATTTTCCCCCCGAAGGAAAACGGCCGTTCCCTTGACCCGCTGTGGGGGAGAAAAAAACAGCGACTGCAGAAAAGAATCCAGTGGAATGGCATGACGCTTCTGGCTGTCCCCGACCAGTTTTCTTCCCCGCCGCCATGTCAGCATCAGGATATAAAGCCCGATACCCAGTGCCAACGGGAACCAGCCACCACTCATGATCTTCAGGACATTGGATGAAAAGAGGAAAATATCGACCAAGAAAAAGGCCGCTGAAACAAGCAGGCAGGGAAGCAAATTCCATTTCCAGTGATAATACATCACGAAAAACAGCAAAATGGTCGTGATCGTCATTGTGCCGGTCACCGCGATACCATAGGCTCCTGCCAGATTTTCAGACGAGCCAAACCCGACTATCGCCAGCAAAACGGTGATCATTTGAAGCCAGTTGACTGTCGGCATATAAATCTGGCCGATTTCGGAAGCAGACGTGTGGATGATTTTCATTCGCGGGAAAAGCCCCAGACCGATTGCCTGCCGTGTAATGGAAAACGCTCCTGAAATGGTCGCCTGTGACGCCACGACAACCGCTATTGTCGAAATGAAAACCAATGGATAGATACTCCATTGCCCGAGCTGCTGGAAAAACGGATTCGAAATGGCGGCCGGATTCGACAGCAGCAAACCGCCCTGACCGAGGTAATTCAGGGACAGCGCAGGGAAAACAAACAAAAACCAGGCCCTGCGGATGGGACCCGCTCCAAAATGCCCCATATCGGCATACAGGGCCTCCGCCCCGGTGAAGGCCAGAACGATCGCGCCCAGTGCGACAAAGGCGACCGTCGCGTTATTGTGAACGAATACCCATGCATTGACCGGATTCAGCGCAACAAGAATCTGGGGAGACTCCATGATATTGACGATCCCCATTGCCGCCAGCCCCAGAAACCAGATCACCATGACAGGACCGACAAATTTGCCGATACCTGCCGTTCCTGTCGACTGGACAGCATAAAGCACGACCAGAATGGCAATGGCGATGGGAACAATATAAGGTTTGAAAAAAGGCGTGGCGACTTCGAGGCCTTCCGTCGCCGAGAGCACGGAAATAGCCGGTGTGATAACACTGTCGCCATAGAAAAGGGCTGCACCGAAGACCCCGAGCAGCAAAAGGGGCAAGTGCCATCTTGATTTGTCTGGAAGTGCCTTGTGTGCCAGTGCAAGCAGTGCGAGAATGCCGCCTTCACCCCGGTTATCCGCCCGAAGCATCATATAGACATACTTCAGGCCCACGACAAGAATCAGCCCCCAGATGATCAGCGAGATAATTCCGATGATGTTTTCCGGAATCAGGGCAAGGCCATGCTCTTCAATGAAAACGGCCTTCATTGTGTATAGCGGGCTGGTCCCGATATCGCCGTAAACGATGCCGATCGCGGCAACCGTCATTGCGGCCATGCCATGTTTTTCCGGTTTTATCGCCAATTCCGTACCTATTCCTGACTGTAACGTTCGAACGATAGGATAAACTCGCCCGAAAAGCAAATCAAACCACTCTATTTTTATTTAAATACACATGAATGTATCCTGTTTGCTGTAAAACAAGTCTTTATGATTCTGTTTGCGCAAGTCATTCGCACATGCTATTTTTAATGCTTTCGGGCAAGGCAAATCCTGCCTTGTATTAACATTTCACCCATTTTCATTCCATCATGGCTCAATACGTTTATACGATGAACCGCGTCGGCAAGATCGTGCCGCCGAAACGTCAGATTCTGAAAGATATCTCACTTTCCTTTTTTCCGGGTGCCAAAATCGGTGTGTTGGGCTTAAATGGCTCAG
The DNA here is from genome assembly GCA_023449275.1 of Pseudomonadota bacterium. GTDB lineage: Bacteria > Pseudomonadota > Gammaproteobacteria > Burkholderiales > Burkholderiaceae_D > Oxalobacter. Next base: position 16,968 of record JAEXJM010000037.1, read on the forward strand.
GAAAATCCACCTTGCTGAAAATCATGGCCGGACTCGACAATGAAATTCTTGGAGAAGCCGTTCCCATGCCTGACCTGAAAATCGGTTATCTGCCTCAGGAACCTGCGCTCGATCCGGAACAGACCGTCAAGGAAGCGGTTGAAGGAGGCCTCGGTGAAATTATCGAAGCCCAGCAAAAACTGGACGCCGTTTACGCCGCTTACGCAGAACCGGATGCCGATTTTGACGCCCTGGCCAGTGAGCAGGCCCGACTGGAAGCCATTATCGCCGCAGCGGATGGCAGCAAAATCGAACAACAAATGGAAATGGCGGCAGACGCACTGCGCCTGCCTCCATGGGACGCAAAAATCAAAATTCTTTCGGGTGGTGAAAAGCGGCGCGTTGCATTGTGCCGCCTCCTTCTGTCGCAACCAGACATGCTCCTTCTGGACGAGCCGACCAACCATCTCGATGCTGAATCAGTCGAGTGGCTGGAACAGTTCCTGCACCGTTTTCCTGGAACAGTCGTCGCCATCACGCATGACCGTTATTTCCTTGACAACGCCGCAGAGTGGATTCTGGAGCTGGACAGGGGGCAGGGCATTCCGTGGAAGGGCAATTACAGTTCATGGCTCGACCAGAAAAACATTCGCCTGAAGCAGGAAGAACAAAAAGAATCCGCTCGTCAGAAAACCATTGCCAAGGAACTGGAGTGGGTCAGACAAAATCCCAAAGGCAGACAGGCCAAAAGCAAGGCCCGTCTTTCCCGTTTCAATGAGCTGTCCGAATACGAATACCAGAAACGGAACGAAACACAGGAAATCTTCATTCCTGTTGCCGAAAGACTGGGTAATGACGTTATCGAATTCCGCAACGTCAGCAAGAGTTTTGGAGATCGCCTTTTGATCGACAACCTGAGCTTTATCATCCCTGCCGGAGCCATTGTCGGTGTGATCGGTCCGAACGGTGCCGGTAAATCAACGTTCTTCAAAATGATTACCGGAGCTGAAAAACCGGATCAGGGAGAGATACTGATCGGCAAAACAGCCAGAATCTCGATGGTCGACCAGTCCAGAGACACGCTCGAAAACGAAAAAACCGTTTTTGAAGACATCAGCAACGGCTCTGATCTGATCACCGTTGGCCGCTTCGAAATGCCTGCCCGTGCCTATCTCGGCCGTTTCAATTTCAAGGGTAGCGACCAGCAAAAGAAAGTCGGTCATCTTTCCGGGGGAGAAAGGGGGCGGCTGCATCTGGCAAAAACACTCATGATGGGTGGAAATGTCCTGCTGCTGGACGAACCATCCAACGACCTGGATGTCGAAACATTACGCGCGCTTGAAGACGCATTGCTGGAATTTGCGGGCAGTGTCATCGTCATTTCCCACGACCGCTGGTTCCTTGACCGTATCGCTACCCACATCATCGCTTTTGAAGGCGATTCACAGGTTCGATTCTTTGAAGGCAATTATCAGGAATACGAAGAAGACAAGCGTAAACGTCTTGGCGAAGAGGGAGCAAAACCGAAGCGGATTCGTTATAAACCGGTGACGCGTTAAATTTAAGCAACTGAATTTGTAAAATTTTGCTGCTTTTGCAGGCAGTAGATTACAATATGGGATTACTTTTTGAATTCAGAAGATACTGTGTCCAATATTGTCGAAATTCGTGATCTGGTTTTCGGTTATGGAGACCGCGAAATCCTTTCGGGCATCAATATGACTTTTCCACGAGGCAAAGTCATTGCCATCATGGGTGGATCGGGTTCGGGAAAAACGACCATATTGCGACTGATCGGTGGCCAGCTTCTGGCAAAAGCCGGGCAGGTTCTGGTGGATGGCGAGGAAGTCCGCGATCTTGATACAGCCGGACTGTACAGACTGCGCAGGAAAATGGGAATGCTGTTTCAGTACGGCGCGCTCTTTACCGATTTGTCCGTTTTCGAAAACGTCGCTTTTCCCCTTCGCGAACAGACGGACCTGCCTGAAGAACTGATCCGCGATCTGGTACTGATGAAGCTGAACGCCGTTGGCCTGCGAAACGCAGCCCGGCTGGAACCGGGTGAAATTTCCGGCGGGATGGCCCGTCGTGTCGCTCTCGCCCGTGCCATTGCGCTGGATCCCCAACTGATTCTCTACGATGAACCTTTTGCCGGACTGGATCCCATTTCCATGGGCGTCACAGCAAACCTGATCCGCAAGTTGAACGACGCCCTGCATTCGACATCCGTGCTCGTTTCGCATGACGTAACGGAATCGTTCTCCATTGCCGACTACGTCTATTTCATCTCATCCGGAAAAATCGTCGCGGAAGGAACCCCTGACGAAATGAGGGAATCGACCGATCCGTATGTCCGCCAGTTTGTTCATGCCGAAACCGACGGTCCTGTTCCGTTCCATTATCCAGGCCCCTCCATCACCGAGGACTTCGGGCTGGAGAAAACATCATGAGCAATTTCATCAGCAATCTGGGATACAACATACGCAGGCTGGTCGATAACATCGGTTATGCCACCCGTATTTTTGCCACGTTGATCCGGGCATTTCCCGAACTTCTGAAACGGCCACGCCTCATTTCCGACCAGATTTTTTTCATCGGAAACAAGTCACTCCTCATTATCTGCGTTTCCGGACTCTTTGTCGGTTTCGTCCTTGGACTGCAGGGCTATTACATTCTGATCCGGTATGGTTCCGAACAGGCCCTTGGTGTTCTGGTCGCACTGGCACTGGTACGTGAGCTGGGGCCTGTCGTGGCGGCCCTGCTGTATGCGGGACGTGCCGGAACGTCCCTGACCGCCGAAATCGGCCTGATGAAAGCCGGAGAACAGCTGGCCGCCATGGACATGATGGCCGTCAACCCTTTAAAACGCATTCTGGCGCCCCGTTTCTGGGCCGGTATCATTTCGATGCCGCTGTTGGCCGCCTTGTTCAGTGCGGCCGGCGTGATCGGCGGCTACATTGTCGGTGTCATTCTGATCGGAGTGGACGATGGCGCTTTCTGGTCCCAGATGCAGCAGGGCGTCGATGTATGGACCGATATCGGTAATGGCGTCATCAAAAGCCTCGTCTTCGGTTTCGCCGTGACCTTTATGGCCCTGTTCCAGGGATACGAGGCACGTCCCACCCCCGAAGGGGTATCCAGTGCGACAACCAGAACCGTTGTGTATTCGTCATTACTTGTTTTGTGGCTGGATTTCATCATGACAGCCTTAATGTTTAACTAATTTTCAACCGGCGCTTACGAATAAAACACATTCAACCTATAATAAGTTTATTGAAAGCGCGGAGCATAGATAGAGGGTTTGTTCATGCAACGTAAACCATTGGATATCTGGGTCGGTTTTTTTGTCTTGCTGGGTGCGGCAGCCTTGATGTTTCTTGCCTTGAAAGCAGGAAACATGAGTTCGTTGTCTTTTGACAAGACATACACCGTCTCTTCCCGATTCGACAATATCGGCGGCCTGAAGCCACGTGCGCCAGTCAAAAGTGCCGGTGTTGTCGTCGGTCGGGTTGGCGATATCTCTTTTGACGATCAGGATTACCGCGCACTCGTGACACTGCAGTTACAGGAAAAATACAAGTTTCCCAAAGACAGCAGTGCGAAAATTTTGACGTCCGGCCTGTTGGGCGAACAATACATCGGCATCGAACCGGGTGGCGATGAAACCTATCTTGCATCAGGCGATCAAATCCAGATGACGCAATCCGCTATCGTTCTGGAAAATCTGATCAGCCAGTTTATTTACAGTAAGGCTACAGAATAAGGGTAACCTAAATGAGTTATTTGAAACGACTTGCCAAGCCCGCAGTTGCCATTATCGCTTCTGCCTGCATCCTGACGGGTTGCGCCAC
>JAEXJM010000017.1 GCA_023449275.1 Pseudomonadota bacterium
CTGGCCTATCAGTTTTCCGCGATGAGCACGACGATCGAAGGCGACTGGGACGACGTGATGAAAGTGGTCACGGACTGTTTCAAGGCATTGGAAAAAGATTGCGACCGGATCAGCGTCATGACCCGCGTCGATTATCGTGCCGGCAACCAATCCCGCCTGAAAAGCAAGGTCACGGCAGTGGAAGAAAAACTGGGACGCGAAGTCGTCAAGAAACAGTAAGGCGGCTGCCATTCCGGTCAAAAAAGCATGGGAATCGTCCCATGCTTTTTTGACATCTGTCCGCAAGTACGGAACTGTCTGAAAAAGGCGGTTTATTTGACGGTTTTCTTTTGCGATTCGATGATCTTCATCGCACCGGCGATCAGACCACCGATATCGCTCAGGTTGGACGGTACGATGATCGAGTTGTTGGTTTTCGCGAGCTTTTCGAAAGCAGAAACATACTGTTCCGCCACTTTCAGGTTCACGGCATCGCTACCGCCCTGTTCGCTGATGGCCAGCCCGACCTTGCGCAAGGCTTCCGCATTCGCTTCGGCAATCGCCTTGATAGCTTCGGCCTCGCCCTGTGCACGATTGATCGCCGCCTGTTTTTCCCCTTCGGACTTGGCGATTTCCGCCTCACGCTGGCCATCGGCAATATTGATCTGTTCCTGCTTGCGGCCTTCGGATGCGGCGATCAGGGCACGTTTTTCCCGTTCCGCCGTGATCTGTGCCTGCATGGCCTGCAAAATGGCGGCAGGTGGCGTCAGATCCTTGATTTCATACCGCAAAACTTTTACACCCCAGTTCTGCGCCGATTCGTCAATGGCGCTGACCACACAGGTATTGATGTAGTCGCGTTCTTCAAAGGTCTTGTCCAGCTCCAGCCGTCCGATCACGGAACGCAGTGTCGTTTGCGCCAGCTGCGTGATCGCGGCGATATAGTTGGACGAGCCGTAAGACGCACGCATGGCGTCGGTGATCTGGAAATACAGGATACCGTCCACCTGCAACTGGGTATTGTCCTTCGTGATACAGATCTGCGAAGGGACGTCCAGCGGGATTTCCTTCAGGCTGTGCTTGTACGCGACCCGGTCGATGAACGGGACGACGATGTTCAGCCCCGGCGCAAGCGTACCATGATATTTGCCGAGCCGTTCAACGACCCAGGCATGCTGTTGTGGCACGACGTTGACCGACTTGACCACGAAAACGATAATCACCAGAAGAAAAACCAGTACGAGAAACATAGAGTCCAATCGAATCCCCATTCATTAAAAAGTTGAAATCAATCCGGGATCACTCCTGACTGTTATCCACGAGCAGGGTTGCCCCGCGAATTTCCCGGATGACGAATTGCCCGGCTTTCGGATCGCCATCCGGCAGGAGCTCGACATCCCACAGCGCACCGCGGTAATTCGCACGGGCCTTGTAGCTTCCACTATCCGGTTTGGCCCATTCACCGACATCGACCGTCTGCCCGATATCAAGCAGAACGGCAGGATTGCGCTGTGCGTCCGGTTTGTGAAATACCCTGCTTCGTTTCAGGATGAGCGTAACCACGACTCCGACGGTTCCTGCCACGATGAACTGGAGAAACAAATTGGCTCCTGACATGGCCGCCAGCGCGCCTGCACCGAAACCGATGGCGATCATCAGCAGATAAAAGGTTCCGGTAAAAATTTCTATGGCGACCAGCACACCGGCAACAGTCAGCCATATCATCCAGTCAGTCATCGATTCCCGTCCTGTCGGCAGATTATTTTCGCAACATTATAGAATAGATCGGGAAAGAACAAATAATGTTACAGGCTGATTCAATTTTTTCATGAATCAGCCCGTTTGCAGAAAAGACAGCGGACTTAACAGCCCTTGATCTGGCTTTCCGCCAGCGTCTGCCATGTGGAAATGACGGAATCCGGATTCAGTGACATGGAATCAATCCCCTGCTTCATCAGCCAGCGGGCGAAATCCGGATGGTCGGAAGGCCCCTGTCCGCAAATGCCGACGTATTTTCCCTGATTGTTGCAGGCGGCAATCGCCCTGGAAATCAGCGACAGCACGGCCGGGTCGCGTTCATCGAAATCCGCCATCAGCAGTTCAAGGCCAGAATCCCGATCCAGCCCCAGCGTCAGCTGCGTCAGGTCGTTGGAACCGATCGAGAAACCGTCGAACATTTCAAGGAACTCGTCTGCCAGAATCGCGTTTGCCGGCACCTCGCACATCATGATGACGCGCAGGCCGTTTTCACCGCGACGCAAACCGTTGACGGCCAGCAGGTCGAGAACGGAACGTGCCTGTTTCAGTGTCCTGACGAATGGAACCATCAGCTCAACATTGGTGAATCCCATTTCATTGCGTACCCGTTTCATCGCTTCACATTCCATATTGAACGCTTCGGCAAAAGACGGGGCGATATAACGTGCCGCACCACGGAAACCCATCATCGGGTTTTCTTCTTCCGGCTCAAAACGGGTACCTCCCATCAGGGTGCGGTATTCGTTCGATTTGAAATCGGAAAGGCGGACAATGACCGGTTTCGGCCAGAACGCCGCAGCAATCGTCGCCACACCTTCCGCCAGTTTCTGGACGTAATAGGTACGTGGATTGGCGTAACCGCGCGAAACGGATTCGATCGCCTTTTTCAGGTCGGGATCGACGTTCGGATAAGCCAGAATCGCATTCGGGTGGACACTGATTTCATTGATGATGAATTCCAGACGGGCCAGACCGACGCCACCGTTCGGAACGGATTGCAGTTTGAACGCCATTTGCGGATTGCCGACGTTCATGGCGATCTTGACCGGAAGAACGGGCAATTCACCGTATGTGACTTCCTTTTCCTCCATTTCAAGCGTGCCTTCGTAAATGTGGCCGTCTTCCCCTTCGGCACATGAGACGGTCACGAGCTGTCCGTCTTTCAGGACTTCAGTCGCATTGCCACAGCCGACGACAGCCGGAACGCCGATTTCACGGGCGACAATCGCCGCATGGCAGGTACGGCCTCCCCGGTTCGTGACGATCGCGGCGGAACGACGCATGACCGGTTCCCAGTTCGGATCGGTCATATCGGCCACCAGCACATCGCCTTCCTCGACCTTGTCCATTTCGGACGGGTCATGGACAACGCGAACGCGGCCGATACCGATTTTCTGGCCAATCGCACGACCGGAGGCCAGAACCTTGCTCTTGCTCTTCAACTGGAACACCTGAACGGATTCACCGGTCTTTTGGGAATTGACCGTTTCCGGACGCGCCTGAAGAATGTACAGCTTGCCGTCGTCGCCATCCTTGCCCCATTCGATGTCCATCGGGCGACCATAATGTTTTTCAATGATGACAGCGAATTTGGCCAGTTCCATCACATCGTCGTCGGTAATCGAGAAACGGCGGCGATCCGCTTCGGAAACGTCGATCGTCTTGACGGGTTCCTTCGCATCCGGGCTGGTATCGAAAACCATTTCGATCATCTTGGAGCCGATCGAGCGGCGGATGATCGCCATTTTGCCTTTTTCCAGCATCGGCTTGTGCACGTAGAATTCATCCGGATTGACGGCACCCTGCACCACTGTTTCACCCAGTCCGTAACTGGACGTGATGAATACGACATCCGGGAAACCGGATTCGGTATCGAGGGTGAACATGACGCCGGAAGAGGCCAGATCGGAACGCACCATTTTCTGGATACCGGCCGACAGGGCGACTTCGGCATGTTTGAAACCACGCTGCTGGCGATAGGAAATGGCACGGTCATTGTAAAGCGATGCAAAGACTTCCTTGACGGCATGCAGCAGATTGTCTTCACCCACGACATTCAGGAAAGTTTCCTGCTGTCCCGCAAAGGAAGCGTCCTGCAAGTCTTCCGCCGTGGCGGATGAGCGGACGGCAACGGACAGTTCACCGGCAGACGCCTTGACCATTTTCCGGTAATAATCCAGCAGTTCCGCTTCCAGCCTCGGCTGGAAAGGGGTATCGACAATCCACTGGCGGATATCGGCTCCGGCAGCCGCCAAGGCCTTCACATCGCTGATATCAACGCCGTCAAGCCTTTTCTCGATCCGTTTCGCCAGAGTTTCGCCCCCGTTTGCGGCATGGGAGAGAAAATCCCGGTAAGCCTGTGCCGTTGTCGCGAAACCGCCCGGAACCCTGACACCCTTTCCCTGCAACTGGCTGATCATTTCGCCCAGCGATGCATTCTTGCCGCCGACCGAAGGGACATCTGACATCCTCAATTCCGTAAACGGAATGACATATTGAGCCTGATCTCTGGAGGCTGGTGACGATGTTTCCGACATGGTGATCTCCTTGCGCGTAATGTGTATCAGTAAGCAATATGGGGGAATTGCACGGTAATTTGCGAAAAAGGCATTTATGCTTTTATTGTACCGCGCCCGTGACTGTGTTTTTCAAAAATAATCTTTACAATAAAAGATATTCTTCATCTCTTTGATTATTCTTGCAGACAGGTTGAAATATGACGACACAAGAGGATATCCCCGGCCGTACCGTGTACATCGTTTCCGACGGTACCGGCATCACGGCGGAAGCGCTGGCCCGTTCGGTTCTTTCCCAGTTCAACATGTCTTTTTCCCGGATTCACATCCCGTTTGTCGATACACTGGGCAAGGTCCGTCAGGCACGGGAACAGATCCAGGCCGAGCGTAACAAAACCGGTCAGCTTCCCATCGTCTTTTCCACACTCGTCATTCCCGAGCTCGTTTCCGAATTGCGCAAGGCCGATGCCCTGCATCTGGACGTGATCCAGACCTTCGTCGAACCATTGAAAGCCGAACTGGGCGTTTCACCGAAAGAGGAAATCGGGCTTTCCCACCAGAACATGGAAAGCCAGGAATACAAGAAACGGATTGAAGCGATCAATTTCACGCTGGAACACGACGACGGGCAATCCAACCGGAATCTGGAGGATGCCGATGTGATCCTGGTCGGCGTTTCCCGGAGCGGAAAGACGCCGACCAGCCTTTACCTTGCCATGCAATACGGCCTGAAAGTCGCGAACTATCCGCTGATCCCCGAAGATTTCGAACGCGGCCATATGCCGAAAGCGCTTGAACCCTTTAAAAACAAGCTGTTCGGACTGACGATCCAGCCCGAGAGGCTCGCTGACGTCCGCAACGAACGGCGCCCGAACAGCCGCTACGCCGCACTGGACAATTGCCGGTACGAGATTTCCGAAGCTGAAGCCATGATGAATCTGGAAAACATCCGCTATCTTTCCTCGACATCCAAATCCATCGAGGAAATCGCGACCGCCATTTTAAGCAGTCTGCGTTCCTATTGAAAACGGAAAAGGCGGCCCGACGAGCCGCTTACAGGATCTCGACCTCGAAAGAAGCGGCATAAGGTTCAGGTATGCCAAGTTCTGCCGCAGTCCTGCGGTTCAGTGTCAACACACGGTCGTCAAATCCGTACTTTCTGTCCCGCAAATTGCGCTGGTGCTGTGAATCGTGATACCGAAGAAGCTTTGCTTTCCATTGCGCTTGTGCCGGGCCGAAACCGACATAAAAATCCTTTGTCATCCCGAGTGTCTTGATGTCGCTGTTTTTCATCAGTGCCACAGGCCATTCCACCTTCGATGCAATCGCTTTCATCATCGCATACATATCCCGATGGGCGCGATTGGAGTCGTTTCCATGGGGCATGAAGAGCATATCGGGTTTCAGTTCCCTGATCCGCCTTTCCAGAAAAAGGCGATTGGCTTCATCATCGACGACCTGATCGTCCGGCGCATTGTTCAGGCGGAGAAAATGGCCGTTTTCATCGGGCAAACCGAAAAAACGGAAGCTTCCGGTCTGCTCCCGCACCCTGAGCTGGCGTTTTTCTTCCTGCGTCAGGCCAGCACCGTAAAATTTGTCGATTCCGCTACCGGTTTCCGCGACAAAAACATGGATATCATGCCCCTGATCCATCAGATATTTCAGGGTAACCCCAATGGCGTCGAAATCGTCCGGATGGGGAGCCGTCACCAGAATCCTCATTTTGCGTGGCCATACGATACGGCGAAAATCAGTTGGAGAATCTTTCGGAAGAAGAAAATCCAGAGTCGTCACTTGAAAATCCTTTCATTCACTTCAGACGGTCAATCACTCGGAAAGCGCAGCCAGTTCCAGAATTTTCCGGACAGGGGCATAGGTTTTGCGATGGACGGGCGACACGCCGTGCAGACTTAACTGTTCGAGATGATACGCAGTCGGATAACCCTTGTGACGGTCGAAACCGTATTCCGGGTATTGCCGGTGCAAATCCATCATGACCGCATCCCGCGCTGTCTTGGCAAGAATGGAGGCGGCGGAAATGGCGGGTACCCTGTCATCCCCCCTGACGATGGCTTTTGCCATAATCGACAGTTTCGGGCAGCGGTTGCCGTCGATCAGGGCCAGTTCCGGCCTGACCTGCAATGCCTCGATCGCCCGTTTCATCGCCAGCATGGAAGCATGCAGGATATTCAACTCATCGATTTCCTCAATCGTACACTGTGCAATCGCCCAGGCTCTGGCATGCTGTTTGATCTCGACAGCCAGCTCGTCACGTTTGATCTCGGACAGTTTTTTGGAATCTTTCAGGCCGGCTATCGGATGGCCGGGATCGAGAATGACGGCTGCTGCAAACACAGGCCCGGCAATCGGCCCCCTGCCGGCTTCATCGGCCCCACAAAACAGGGTGATACCGGACGTGAAGTCATCATCGAACAGGGGAAGTGGCAAACTTGACGTGACCTGACGCTTTCCGATTCTGCTAGCCATTGCCGTTCATGAGCTCCAGAATCGCTTCGGCGCTGGTCTGCGCCGTATTGCGCAAGAGAGAATAATGCATGGCGATGAAACGCTCTTCAAGGCGTTGCCGGTTTGCCTGATCCGTCAACTGGAACCAGAGGGCATCGGCCAGTGCCTTGCCGGTAGCGGCATTTTGAAGCAACTCGGGCACGATCATTTCACCGGCCAGAATATTGGGTAAACCGACCGGTGGCTTGACGATATGGCGCGCAACTTCCCAGGTGGCCCGCATCAGCTTGTACGCGATGACCATCGGTTTCTTGAACAGGGCCACTTCCAGCGTTGCCGTTCCGGATGCGACGAGCACAGCATCGGCTGCCGTGATGGCGGTATGCGAATGCCCCCTGACGATTTGCAGTGGCAAATCATCCAGACGTGCCCCCGTTACCAGACGGGTGAAATATTTCAGTTGCTCATCCCCCGCCATGGGAATGACGAACTGGATCGTCGGATCGCGCTGCAAAAGCAGTTTGGCCGCTTCGACGAAAGCCAGACTGTTATATTTCAATTCCGACATCCGGCTGCCTGGCATGATCGTGATGACCGGTTTTTCCCTGTCCAGTCCAAGACCCGTCCTTGCGGCATCCATATCCGGGCGCATCGGAATCGATTCCGCCAGAGGATGACCTACATAGGTGACGGGAATGCCAGCCTTCTGGTAAATGGCTTCTTCAAACGGAAAGAGAACGAGAATGCGGGAAACGGCTTCGGCGATTTTCTTGATCCGCCCGCTACGCCATGCCCATACCGATGGGCTGACGAAATGCACGGTCTTGATGCCCGCCTTTTTAAGGGCCAGTTCAAGGCTGAGATTGAATTCAGGGGAATCGATACCGATGAAAACCTCCGGCCTCTGGGCCAGCAGATGATCCCTCAAATGGTTGTGGATACCCCTGATTTCGCGGTAGTGCGCCAATACCTCGAAGAGACCGTTGACGGAGAGTTTTTCCATCGGCCAGTTGCTGACGAAATCATATCTCGCCATTTGCGGGCCGCCGATGCCGTGCATCAGCGTATCCGGCAACTGGGGGCGAAGTGCCGACAGCAGATTGGCTCCCAGCAAATCGCCGGACGTTTCACCTGCAACCATCGCTATCGATCTCAAAACACCCCTCCCCTGTCAATGGAAACGAACAGACAAGACAACCCGATTATCTGAGCAGGCCTCTTTGCGCTTCGGAAATGAAGCGGTGCATCTGTTTGATATATTTGGCGGATTCAGGAGAAGCCGCAGCTTCTTCCAGCAACTTGGCCTTGGCTTCTTCCAGCGTCAGGCCCGAACGGTAAACGGTCTTGTATGCCCGCCGGATCCCGGTGATCTGTTCAGACGAAAAACCGCGGCGTCTCAAGCCTTCGGTATTGATGCCGTACGCGGTTGTCGGTGTACCGGAAGCCATGACAAATGGAGAAATATCCTGCGAAATCTTGGCGCCGAACCCGGTCATGGCATGATCGCCCACCCGGCAGAACTGGTGGATCAGCGTAAAACCACCGAGAATGACCCAGTCGCCGATATGGACATGTCCCGCCAGCTGGGCACTGTTGGCGAAAATGGTATTGTTGCCGACCTGGCAATCATGGGCCAGATGGACGTAAGCCATGATCCAGTTATCGTTTCCCAGACGGGTCACGCCGACATCCTGAACCGTTCCCAGATTGAAAGTACAGAATTCGCGGATAGTGTTGCGGTCGCCGATTTCCAGTCTCGTTTCCTCGCCCGCATACTTCTTGTCCTGCGGCATCGCGCCAAGAGAAGCGAACTGGAAAATATGATTGTCCTCACCGATCGTCGTATGGCCCTCGATCACGACATGAGGGCCGACTTTGGTACGGGCACCGATCTTGACGTTCGGGCCGATGATCGAATAGGGACCGACCTCAACCGAGCTGTCCAGCTCCGCTCTGGGGTCAATTATCGCACTTGGATGAATCGCCATCAGGCTTCCGCTTTCTGGGCGACGACTCCACCCCGGATGGCACACATCAGCTCGGCCTCGACAGCCAGCTGGCCGTCGACCATGCCCTTGGTCCTGAATTTCCACATGCCTCTGGAACTGCGGATCAGTTCGGCTTCCATGACGAGCTGGTCACCCGGTTCGACAGGGCGTTTGAAACGGGCGCTGTCGATGGTCGCGAAGTAAACCACGGCATCCTTGTCCAGTTTGCTGTCGGCAGACATAAAAGCGAAAATCGCCGCCGTCTGCGCCAGTGCCTCGATGATCAGGACACCCGGCATGACAGGATGGTTCGGGAAATGGCCGTTAAAGAATTCCTCATTGGCCGTGACGTTCTTGATGGCAGTGATCTTTTTGCCGGCTTCCCAATCGAGGACGCGGTCAACCAGCAACATGGGATAACGGTGAGGCAACAGCTCGCGGATCTGGTGAATGTTCAGGGTGTTCATTTTTCAGTTTTTGTCAAAGCATTAACGGTTTTTTCCAATTCACGGATTCTATCACGCATGGAGCCCAGTTTTCGCACCAGCACAGCCGTTCTTTCCCATTCCTGATGTTTTGCCAGCGGGTAAAAGCCGGAATAAACGCCCGGCTCGGTGACCGAACTCTGGACGACACTGGATGCCGTGATATGCGTTCTGTCGGCAATCGTCAGATGACCGCCGATCATGGCTGCACCACCAACGGTACAGTTCTTGCCGAAAATGGCACTGCCGGCAACACCGACACAGCCCGCCATGGCCGAGTTTTCACCGACATGGCAGTTATGGCCGATCTGGATCTGGTTGTCCAGCTTGACGCCGTTTTCAATGATCGTATCGGACAGGGCACCACGATCGACCGTGGTATTGGCGCCGATCTGGACATCGTTCCCGATCACGACCCGGCCTGTCTGCGGAATCTTGACCCAGACACCATCCTCATTCGCAAAACCGAAGCCTTCACATCCGATGACGGCACCGGGACGCAACACTCCGCGCTCACCGATAACACAGTCGTTCAGGAAAACCACCCTCGGGAAAAAACGGCAACCGGCCCCGATTTTCGCTCTGCGGCCAATGAAACAGCCCGCTTCAATGACACAATTCTCGCCGATTTCCGCTTCCGCCTCGACTGTCACGAACGGGCCTATGGAAGCCGACGCGGCGATTTTCGCCGTCGGATCGATAGAGGCGCCTGGATGGATGCCCGGAATAGGCGGAACCGTTTTGAAACTTTCAAACAGTTGCGCGGCATGGGCAAAATAGGCATACGGATTTTTGGTGACGATCCGCGACCCCTTGAACAAGTCACCGACCAGCTGGTTGTCTTTTGGCGAAATGATGAGGGCGCCGGCCCTGGAGCGTTCGACTTCATTTCTCAGACGGGGATTGGTCAGAAACGTGATATGCACGGAATCGGCATTATCGAGAGGAGCGAAACCGGCTACCTTGTAGTCGCCGTCACCAATAAGTTGACCGCCGAAGCGGTCAACAAGTTCTGCGAGACTGATTAGCATCCTGAAATTCTTGATGATTATTTGCTGAGTGCTTTCAAAACCTTGTCGGTAATATCGACACTGGGTGAAAAATAGGCTGCATCCTGAACGATCAGGTCATATTTTTCCGCTTTGGCGATTCTTTCGATTTCCTTGTTGGCCCGTTCGACAACCTTGCCGAATTCCTCATTGCGGCGTTGCATCAGGTCTTCACGATAGGCACGGTATTTACGCTGGAAATCCTGGGACAGGTCGGCCAGTTCACGCTGGCGTTTCAGGCGATCGGATTCAGCCAGAACAGGCATATCCTTTTCGAGTTTTTCACTCATGGATTTCAGCCGCAACTGCAAATCGTGGATATCTTTCGCGCGTTTGGAGAAATCGGCTTCCAGTTTCTTGTCCGCAGCCTTGGCAGGTGCGGATTCACTCATGATCTTGTCCGGGTTGATGTAACCCACCTTCGACGTCTGGGCCTGTGCCACTCCGAAGACACCCAGACAAAATGCAAGGACGGCTATCTTTTTCATATCCATAAGAGTTTTCGCAAAGTTATTCAAGTTACTTCTCCAAAAAATGAATCTTCAATAGTTTTATTATGCCACTGATTCCCTAAAAACCGGTACCCAGCTGGAACTGGAAGGCTTCTTTCTGGTCGCCTTCTTTCGCATTCAATGGAACACCGTAACTGAGTTTCAAAGGACCGATCGGCGACACCCAGCTGACACCGAAACCAGCCGAGTATCTCAAATCACCGAAGTCCATGTTTTGACCATCCGCATACACATTACCGGCATCGACGAAAGCGAACCAGCGCAAGGTCCTGTCTCCCCCCATGCCCGGCATCGGAAACTGGATTTCCATATTGCCGACGACACGCTTGGAACCGCCGAGATAGACACGGTTGCCGTAATGGTCGTACTCGTTCCGTCCCAGCGACGAGCTTTCAAAACCACGGACGGTGCCCATACCGCCCGCATAAAAATTCTTGAACAGCGGATATGGATTTCCCCCCAGCCCTTTACCATAATCGACCATGCCGTTCAAAGCCAGCGTACCGCCCGAGAAAAGAGGCCAGAAATACTGGTGCTGATACGACAGTTTATAGTATTTCATGTCCCCGACAGGAGACACTTCCAGATTGGTTTTCTGGTAACGGCCCTTGGTCGGGATAAGGGCACTGTCCCGGCTGTCCCGCTGCCATGCCACGGTCAATGGAACGGACCATGCCTGTGCGGTCGTACCGTCCGTACCGAATTGCCTTACGAATTCAAGATATTGTGGAGGGCTGTTCCAGTACGTCTGGATATCGGTACTTTCAACCCCGATACCGAAGAAAACCCTGTCGATTTCGGTAAACGGCACACCGAACTTGACACTGCCCCCCATTGTCTTGACCTTGTAGTCACTGTCATTGATCAAAGGCGGGCGGATCGTACGATAGAAAATTTCATACCGTCGACTGATGCCATCGTCCGTGAAATAAGGATTCGTCTGCGCCAGCGAAATCGTCCGGTAACGCTGGCTGGTATTGACGTTCAAGGCAACGTCATTGCCCGTACCAGCGAAATTCTGCTGTTCGATGGAACCGGACAGCAACAGCTTGTCACTTTGTGAGAAACCGGCGCCCAGCATGACATTGCCGGTCGGTTTCTCGACGACTTTCATATTGACGTCCACCTGATCGACGGTTCCGGGAACTTCTGGCGTTTCAACAGACACTTCCGTAAAGAAACCCAGACGGTCGACGCGGTCACGGGACAGCTTGATGTTCTTGCCGTTATACCAGGAACCCTCCATCTGGCGGAACTCGCGGCGGATGACCTCGTCACGCGTTTTGTTATTGCCGGCGAAATTGATCTGCCGGACATATACACGCTTGCCGGGATCGACGAAAACAGTGAAAGAGACCTCCTTTTTCTCGCGGTCGATATCCGGTTGCGGGTTGACGTTCGCAAAGGCATATCCGAAGTCACCCAGATATTCGGTGATGTTCTTGGTGCTGCTCGTCAGCTTTTCCCCGGAATAGACATCGCCTTTTTTCAACTGGATCAGTTCGCGGATTTCTTTCTCGCGGCCGAAAAGCTCTCCCTCAAGACGGATATCGGAAACATTGTACTTGTCACCTTCCCGGATATTCAGGGTGATGTAAATGTCTTTCTTGTCGGACGTAATCGACACCTGCGTCGATTCGACCTGCATTTCGATGTAGCCGCGATTCTGGTAGTACGATTTCAGGGACTCGATATCGCCCGTCAGCTTTTCCTTGGAATACTGATCCGCCCTGGTGTACCAGGTAAACCAGCCCGGAGTGCGAAGTTTGACCACTTTCAGCAGATCCTTGTCGGAAAACGCCTTGTTGCCGACGAACCGGATTTCCTTGATGCGTGCGACTTCCCCTTCGTCGATGGTGAAATTGACAGCGACGCGGTTTCTTTCGACGGGTGTAATCGTCGTCGTGATCTGGACGCCATACAGGCCGTGAGACAGATACTGCCTTTTCAATTCCTGTTCCGCGCGGTCGACCAGCGAACGGTCATAAATGCGCCCCTCGCCGAGTCCGACGTCTTTAAGCGACTTGATCAGCGCCGCCTTCTCGAATTCCTTCGCACCGGTGAAATCGACGCTGGCAATGGCAGGGCGCTCCTCGACGATAACGACCAGAATGTCGTCTTCGGCATCGATACGCACATCCTTGAAAAAACCGGTTGCATAAAGTGCCTTGATAGCCGTGATGGCCTTTTCATCATTGAAGGTTTCACCCACACGAATCGGCAAATAATTGAAAACGGTACCCGCCTCGGTACGCTGGATGCCTTCCACCCGGATATCCCTGACGGTAAAAGGCTCGACTGCCTGCGCAACATTTGAGCAAAAAGCCATGGAAATCGCTGCCAGCAGCGACAGGCGAAATGGCAAACGTGGATGAAATAATTTCATGAATCTGATTTTAGACGCCACAAAAAACTCTCGTTCACCCCACTCTTTTTTCAGAAAAAGATACGGATGACATCATTAAAAACGGCAACCAACAACAATAATCCAAGGACACCGATACCGATCTTATAGCCTATTCCGGCGATACGATCCGAAATAGAACCACCAGTCACAACTTCCACAGCATAATACAGCAAAAGTCCGCCATCCAGAACAGGTATTGGAAGTAAATTCATCACGCCAATGCTGATGCTGATGAAAACGATGAAATGGAGATAACGGATCAGTCCCGCACGGGCCGTCTGTCCGGCATAATCGGCAATGGCGATCGGGCCTGTGATGTTTTTCAGCGAAATGTCCCCGATCAGCATCCTGCCGATCATCTTGACCGTGATATAAGACGTTTCCCAGGTTTTGGAAATGCCTTCCGCCAACGCGACCGGCGCACTGTAACTCAGGATGACCATGGCAGGCATGACCGAAACATTGACATCCATCTTGCCGATCAGCCTGTCCTTTTCCGTTTTCGCAATGGGCGTCAGGGAAATACTGACCGGTTCGTCATTACGCAAAACATCCAGCGCCAATGGCTTGCCGGGCGACGAGCGAATGATGTTGACAAGCGCCAGGGAATCCAGCACCGGCTCGCCATTGATCCTGACGACCCGGTCACCCTCTTTCAATCCTGCCAGAGCGGCTGTCCCGCCTTCGACGATCCTGCCGATGATGGCCGGAGGCCTCTCCACACCCAGCCCCAGTTTGCCGATGAAATCCTTGTCGACGTCTTCAATCGACACCTGATCCATAGGGAGCATGACCGTTCTTTCCGGAACGACCGGGCTATCGTCCGATCCCGCTGAAGGTGAGGACGTAACACCGACAGAAACGGCCGGTCGCGCTTCCATCAGCATCTCGGTCATTTTCCAGCGAACCTGCTGCCAGTTATGGATCGGCATGCCGTCGATGCTGACGATAGTCTCGCCCCCTTTCAAACCGGCCTGATACGCAACCGTATTGGTCGGCACCTCACGCAGTTTCGCAACCGGCTCAGGCATGCCGTAAATATAAAGCCCTGTCAGCACCACGATGGCCAGGACGAAATTGGCCAGGGGGCCGGCGGCGACAATGGCCATGCGGCGCCAGACATTCTGGCTCGTAAATTCACGCTTCCTGTCTTCAGGAGACACCTGGCTCAAATCGTCCGCACGGGCATCCAGCAGCTTGACATATCCGCCCAGCGGCAGGGCCGACAATGCCCATTCCGTCTGGTCGGGGCCGAACTTCCTGCTGTAGAGGATTTTCCCCATACCGAGGGAAAAACGAAGTACCTTGACATTGCACAGGCGCGCCATCCAGTAATGGCCGAGTTCATGAAAAACGATCAGCACGGACAAGGCAAAGATGAATGCAAAAAATGTTTGGATGAATATCATTGCAAAATCAGGTTGGTTGCGACCGTCCGTGCTGCGCGGTCGTGCATTAATACACTATCGATACTCGTGACGGCACTGTCCGACATCACTCTGTCCAGAACATTGGCGACAACGTAATCGATCCGTCTGAAACTGATTCTTTCATCAAGAAAAGCCTGAACGGCCACTTCATTGGCGGCGTTCAGGATGGCTGGTGTCGCCCCGCCTGTTTCAAGTGCCTCGTAAGCCAGTTTCAGGCAAGGGAAACGGACAAAATCGGGAGACTCGAACTGCAAGGTGCCGATCCGGGTCAGATCCAGTGGCGTCACGCCGGACGTCATCCGGTCAGGATAAGCGAGCGCATGGGCAATCGGAATCCGCATGTCCGGATTCCCCAACTGTGCGATAACCGATCCGTCGATATAGGAAACCATTGAATGGATGACACTCTGTGGATGGATGACGACTTCAATCTGGCTGGCAGGAATACCGAACAACCAGTGCGCCTCGATCACTTCCAGCCCCTTGTTCATCATGGTAGCAGAATCGACCGAGATTTTGCGGCCCATGACCCATTTCGGATGGGCTATCGCCTGTTCCGGCGTCACGCTATCGAGCGTATCGACAGGGCGATGCAGGAAAGGGCCGCCCGATGCGGTCAACAGCACTTTGGAAACACCATGCCGGTGCGGGAAACGTTTGTGTGAAAATGGCAGGCACTGGAAAATGGCGTTGTGTTCGCTGTCTATCGGCAACAGGGTTGCGCCATGATTGACGACAGCGTCGATAAAGAGCTGGCCGGACATGACCAGCGCTTCCTTGTTGGCCAGCATGACTTTCTTGCCTGCCCGTGCGGCGGCCAGTGCCGGCGCCAGTCCCGCTGCTCCGACGATCGCGGCCATCACCGCATCGCATTTTTCGGAAGCGGCAACCTGGCACAACGCCTTTTCACCATACAAAACCTCGGTTTTCAGGCCCTTTTCACGCAGGGATTCCTGCAGAATCGACGCCGCATCCGCCGTACCGACAACAGCGACTTCAGGATGGAATCTTTCGCATTGCTCAAGCAATTTGCCGACATGCCGGTTTGCCGTCAGGGCATACACGGAATACTGTTCCGGATGACGCGCCAGCACATCCAGCGTCGAAACCCCGATGGAACCGGTCGAACCCAGAATCGTGATGGTCTGCTGACCTGCCGTCATTTTAGAGCCACATCCCCAACAAAACAGCCAATGGCAACATCGGAATCAGGGAATCGATCCGATCCAGAACGCCACCATGACCCGGCAACAGGTTACTGCTGTCCTTGAAACCGACCCGCCGCTTCAGCTTCGACTCGAGCAAGTCGCCCACGATACTCATGGCAACCAGCAGAACCAGGCCGCCGATCATGCCTGCCCAGCCGTATTTTTCGAAAATCGTCAGGCTGATATTATCGGCAGACGTTGAAAAAGTCATGGATGCCATGGCAACCAGCAAAACCGCTGCCACGCCGCCGAAAACGCCTTCCCATGTCTTTCCCGGAGAAATGGCGGGCGCCAGTTTGTGTTTGCCGAACGCCCTGCCCGCAAAATAGGCACCGATATCGGCCAGCCAGGCAATCACGAGGATCGAAAGCAAAAACAGGGCCGAACGCCGGTACAAAAGAAGCACGCACAGAAAACTGGACAGGATGGAAAACAGATAAGCGATCTGGTAGAGACGCCCGGACAGACTGTGAAGCACAGGCAAATTCCTGAACAAGGACGGAATGAGCCAGACGATCCAGAGAACGACAGCGACAAGGGCGAACCAGACATAGACAGTGGATGGGAACCACACGCCGGAAAACGCGAAAATGACACTCGCGACAAGCGCAACGACAACGGGATACCGGTTTTCGAACAATCTGGCGTTTTCCCATGCGCCAGCGGCAAAAAACACCAGAAGGAAAAGTCCGAAAAGCCATTCACTTCGCGACCACAGGATCAAAAACAAAACTGCAGCCAGACATAAAGCGGTAATGACGCGTTGTTTCAGCATGGCCTAATCCGTCAATTGTTCACTGGTTTTTCCAAACCGTCTTTCTCTGGACTGAAAAGAGGCAATCGCCTTTTCCAGTTCCGTATCATTGAAATCGGGCCAGAAGGTTTCCGTAAAATATAACTCGGAATAGGCCAATTGCCAAAGCAGAAAATTGGAAATCCGGGTTTCCCCCCCTGTCCTGATGAAAAGATCCGGATCCGGCGCATAGGAAAGAGACAGATGGGACGACAAGGATTCTTCCGTCATGTCGTTTATGTCCTGACCGGCTTCAACCATTTTTCTGACGGCCTGAAAAATGTCCCAGCGACCGCCGTAATTGGCGCAAACGGACAGGGTGAGTTTCGTATTGCCCGCAGTCTTTTCCTCGGCAGCGGCAATGGCATGTTGCAAAGGCAGGTCGAAACGGCTGAGATCACCCACGATTTTGAGCCTGATATCGTTGGCATGGAGTTTATCGGTTTCCCTTTCCAGTGAAGACAGAAACAGCTTCATGAGAAAACCGACTTCCTCGCTCGGTCTTTTCCAGTTTTCCGAACTGAAGGCAAAAACGGTCAGATAAGGGATACCGCGGACAATACACGCTTCGATCGTCCGCCGGATCGCTTCCACCCCCCTGACATGTCCGGCGACCCGAGGCAAAAAACGTTTTTTTGCCCACCTGCCGTTTCCATCCATGACAATAGCAATATGCTGCGGCATAAGATTCTTATCCGCAGCATAAGTCGAAGTCCGAGCGTCAGCCATATCAGGAGAAACCCGCCTATACCGTCATGACTTCTTTTTCTTTTTCAGCAAGCAGCTTGTCGATCTGCTGGACAAATTTGTCGGTCAGTTTCTGGATATCGTCCTGGGAGCGGCGTTCATCATCCTCGGAACATTCCTTGTCCTTGACCATTTTCTTTACGGTTTCGTTGGCATCACGGCGGATATTGCGGACAGCCACCTTGGCGTCCTCGCCTTCTGTCCTGACCAGCTTCACCATTTCCTTGCGGCGCTCTTCCGTCAGTGCGGGGGTCGGAACGCGAATGATGTCTCCCATGGAAGATGGATTCAGGCCCAGATCGGAATCGCGAATCGCCTTTTCGATGGTACTGACCAGTTTCTTTTCCCATGGCTGGACAGAAATGGTACGGGCATCCAGCAGGGTAATGTTCGCCAGCTGGTTGATCCTAGTCGGTGTGCCGTAGTAATCCACTTCGATATGGTCGAGGATACCGGTATGAGCACGACCGGTCCGCACCTTGGCCAGATCGGCTTTCAGCGACTCGATCGATTTGTTCATCTTCTGTTCAGCACTTTTTTTCACATCGGCGATACTCATGACACTTCCTTATGCAAAATAAACTTGACCGGAATCTCCGGATTGTCATTGTATGGGTTTAAAGGTGAACCAGTGTTCCCTCATCTTCACCCAGCAGAACACGTTTCAAGGCCCCGTGTTTCAGGATAGAGAATATTTTAATCGGTAATTTCTGGTCGCGACAGAGCGCAAACGCGGCCGCATCCATGACTTCGAGATGTTTCTCGATCGCTTCATCGAAAGTGATGTGCGAATAACGGGACGCCGTGGCGTCTTTCATCGGATCGGCACTGTAAACGCCATCGACCTTGGTGGCCTTCAACACGATTTCGGCCCCCATTTCGGCACCGCGAAGCGCTGCCGCCGTATCGGTCGTGAAAAACGGATTGCCGGTACCGGCAGCGAAAACGACGACCTTGCCTTCTTCCAGATACTGGAGTGCCTTCGGACGGACATAAGATTCGACAACCTGATCGATCCCGATGGCGGACATGACCCGTGCTGTCAAACCGGCCTGCTCCATGGCATCCGCCAGAGCGAGGGAATTGATGACGGTCGCCAGCATGCCCATATAATCGGCGGTTGCCCTGTCCATGCCTTTCGCACCGGGAGCGACTCCGCGGAAAATGTTGCCGCCACCGATAACGATGGCCATTTCAACACCCAGCTTGGCCGCATCGACCACGTCCTCGACCATGTGCTCGATGGAAGCACGGTTGATACCGAACTGATCTTCGCCCATAAGAGCTTCGCCTGACAACTTCAGAAGAACCCGCTTGTATACAGGAGTGGTCATGATTCCGATTCCTTCACTGACACCGTTAGAGATTGAAATGAACTACACCAGGACTTGCAAAAACGGGCCTTTCGGCCCGTTCTGAAATTGCCATCACGCCTTGGACGCTGCCATCTGGGCAGCCACTTCCTCAGCGAAGTTATCGACTTTCTTCTCAATCCCTTCACCGACGACATACAGGGTAAAGGATTTGACAGTCGTTTTCGCCGCTTTCAGCATCTGCTCGACAGACTGTTTGTCGTTTTTGACAAATGGCTGGTTCAGCAGGGAAACTTCTTTCAGGAATTTCTGGACAGAACCTTCGACGCGACGAGCAACGATATCGGCCGGCTGCGCTTTCTTGCCTTCGGCAACCGCCTTGGCGGAATCTTCAGCCGCTTTCTGTGCAGCCACGTTGCGTTCACGTTCGATCAGCTCCGGAGCCACCCCTTCGGAAGACAGGGCAAGCGGCTTCATCGCAGCGATGTGCATGGCGACATCCTTGCCGACCTGCTCGTCCGGGCCTTCATATTCGACGACGACGCCGATACGGGTTCCGTGCAGATAGGTGGCGATCTTCGCGCTGCTTTCATGACGGGCGAAACGGCGGATGGACATGTTTTCGCCGATACGTCCAACAAGTGCCGTGCGGTATTCTTCCAGGGTCTTGCCGTCGAAAGGCAAGGCGGACAGGGCGGCGACATCGGCCGGATTGTTTTCATTGACCAGTTTCGCACAGCTGTTTGCCAGTGCAATGAAGTCGTCATTCTTGGTGACGAAGTCGGTTTCACAGTTGACTTCGATAATGGAAGCCTTGTTTCCATCGACGTGAATGGCGATAACGCCTTCGGCGGCGACACGGGCGGAGGCCTTGGAAGCCTTGTTACCCAGTTTCACACGCAACAGGTCTTCCGCCTTTTGCAAATCGCCGTCCGCTTCGGTCAACGCTTTTTTGCATTCCATCATGGGAGCGTCCGTTTTCGCACGCAACTGACCTACCATGGCTGCTGTAATGACTGCCATATTGTTCTCCTCTTAAAGGGAGCCGCAGCTCCCGTATTACCTGTCTTCATGCGGCCCGCATCCAGTACCGGACACAGGCCTGTCAATTCCTAGTTGCTTTCTGCGGCAACCGCTTCTTCACCCTTGGCCACTTCCAGAACATCATGCATTGCATTGGCACGACCTTCGAGAATCGCATCGGCTACGCCGCGGGCATACAGCTGGATGGCTCTGGACGAGTCGTCGTTGCCGGGAATGACGTAAGCCAGACCTTCAGGGGAATGGTTGGTATCGACAACGCCGATAACAGGAATGCCCAGTTTGGCGGCTTCGGTGACGGCCCCCTTGTGATAACCGACGTCGACGACGAAAATGGCGTCAGGCAAACCGTTCATATCCTTGATGCCACCGATGGATTTCTGCAGTTTTTCGACTTCACGGGAGAACATCAGACCTTCTTTTTTGCTCATCTTGTCGACGGAACCGTCCTCAATGGCGGCTTCCATGTCTTTCAGGCGCTTGATGGAGGTCTTGATGGTCTTGAAGTTGGTCAGCATACCGCCGAGCCAGCGCTGGTCGACGTAAGGCATACCGGCACGCTGTGCTTCGGTAGCGATGATTTCACGAGCCTGTCTTTTGGTGCCGACCATCAGAATCGTCCCGCGATTGGCTGCCAGCTGACGGATGTAATTCATCGCGTCGTTGTACATGGACAGGGTTTTTTCGAGGTTGACGATATGGATCTTGTTGCGGTGGCCAAAGATGAAAGGAGCCATCTTCGGGTTCCAGAAACGGGTTTGGTGGCCGAAATGAACACCGGCTTCCAGCATTTCACGCATGGTAACGGACATAATAATCTCCAGGGTTAAGTCTTGAATCCGCCCAAGAACCCACTTCGGCGGGCACCCTTTCAGGCCGGATTCGCGATTTCCAATAATTCAATAAACAAAGACAACTTCTTGAAAAATTTCAAGAGTTCATCATTGTACTGTAAAAAACGCCTCTCTTGAAGGGACTAACGGATAAAAATGGCGGCAAACATACAAATTCCTGTTTTTCCCCGTCAAGCTGTTAGAGTAACACCTTAGGCTTCGTTTACTTCAACTTCTCTTTCGGATTGAACCACAATGAACGCACTCTACTCCATTGACGCCATACGTTCTGTCGAACGCGCTGCACTGGCCGATCTGCCCAAAGGCACCCTCATGCAGCTTGCCGGAAAAAAAGCCGCCGATCTTGCCATGCACATGCTGGCCTCCTCACCGGTTTCCGAAAAAAAAGTCCTGGTTCTGGCAGGCCCCGGCAACAACGGCGGGGATGCGCTGGAAATGGCGACCGTCATGGCCGACAGTGGCATCGACGTTTCCGTCCTGCTGGTCGCCAACCGGAAAAAACAGTCCGAAGAAGCCATACTCGCCCGTAAAAAAGCCGTCAAAAGTTCCATCAGGTGGGAAGACGCCCTTTCGCTCAAAACCACGCTGGAGAGCATCCGTTCGAAAAACTGGGCACTCGTCGTCGACGGCATGTTCGGCATCGGCCTGAAAGAAGCCCTGACAGGCAACCGGCAAAAACTGGTGGAAATCGTCAATACGTTCAAATGTCCGATACTGGCACTCGACGTCCCCAGCGGCCTGAACGCCAATACCGGCAATATCGTCGGGGATGAGGAAATCGCGGTGCATGCGACCGATACGATCACCTTCATTGCCGACAAACCGGGACTCCATACCCGCAAGGGACGTGATTGCGCCGGCAAGGTTCACGTCACCCGTCTCGATGTGGACAAAAAATATTTTCCGGAAACGAACTGCTGGCTGAATGCCCCCGTACTTTTCCAGTCCTGCCTGAAGCGGCGGCTGGAAGATTCCCATAAAGGCAGTTATGGCCGGATCGGCATCATAGGCGGAGCGGAAGGCATGAGCGGCGCTCCGGTTCTCGCCGCCAGAGCCGCCCTGCATTCCGGAGCCGGACTGTGTTACGCCATTTATCTGAAAAACCCGCCGGCTTACGATCCGGTTTCCCCTGAAATCATGTTCCGTGCGGCTCACCAGTTCGATTTCTCGACTGACGTCATCGTCACCGGCCCCGGTCTGGGCAAATCGGTCGCGGCAAAAGACATCGTCGAAAAAACGATCAAGGCCCATACGCCCATCATCCTCGACGCCGACGCACTGAACATCCTCTCCGAAAACGGCGACATGTACCAGTGCCTGCCGGAAAGGGATTTCCCGACCGTCATCACCCCCCATCCGCTGGAAGCCGCAAGACTGCTGAAAACAACCAGCGACCGGATTCAGGCCGACCGGCTCGAAGCTGCCCGCGAACTGGCCCGACAATTCAAGGCCATTGCCGTTTTGAAAGGTTCGGGAAGCGTCATCGCCACACCGGACGGCAAAACCGTCATCAACCCGACCGGCAATCCGGCACTCGCAACGGCAGGAACCGGTGACGTCCTTTCCGGAATCACCGGTGCACTGATCGCACAAGGCTGGCCCGCATGGGAAGCCACCCTTGCCGCCGTCTGGCTTCATGGCAGGGCGGCCGATACAATCGCCGTACGGCATCATGGCTGTATCGGAATGATGGCGGGAGAACTGGCGACAGAAGTGCGTCTCCACCTGAATCTTCTGGTAAAAGAAAACAGCTGAACCGGCTCCCGCCTTTCCGGAAACGCCGAACAGGACAGACAAAAAAACCGCAGCCATGAAACATGACTGCGGCAAAACGGGACTGATCCTTATTGATTATTAAGGGAAGTTTTTTACCTTAGAACTTATAATTGAACCGAGCCGATCCGGCGACGCCTTCCCTGACCCCTGTATACGCCTGTACGCCAAGATCGAAACTGACTTTGTCGCTGGCTTCCGGCTTGTAACTGAAACCCAGCTCGAACATGCCGCTATCCCCTTTCAGGCTCGGCGCGGCCACATCGTAACTGGCGACCTGTGCATCAGCCGATCCGCTGAACTCATGCTCCCATGCCGCTCCCAGATACGGCTGGATGTTTTCGGTCAGATTCAGGCTCAACCGTCCTCCCAGTCTCGTTCTGTGGCTGTCGGTGGCGTCGAAATGATACTGGTCTCCCGCTACCCGCGTGCTGTCGCTTCCCTGATGGCTCCAGAAATATTTTCCATACACATCCAGACTGGCCTGCTGGCTGAATGCCCACTGGTAACCCAGTCCGGCATGAAGACCATAATACATACTGGAAGTATCGCTATTGACCGTTCCCAGACTGTTGGCCATAGTACTGCTGTCCCAGTCGGTCTTGACCCGTCCGACATGCAGGGAACCTTCAGCGTAAAGACCTTTAAGCGAAGTGCCTGTCAGGTCATACCGCCCCAAAACACCCACCCCGTAATACTGACTGTTGCCACTGCCCTTGACATGTCCGGTATTGAAGGTATTACTGGTATGAATATCGCCATAACCCCCTTCAAAAAAGACGCCGCCCATCAACTCGCCGTTTTGGGTACTGACACTCCTGCCGACACCGGCCATGATGGACACACCATCGACGTCGACAGAAGAACCGGTACTGTATCGGGAAGAGCCGCCATTGATGGCACCGAACACGGTAGTACCGTCAGAACCTTTCAGAGACCTCATTGCACTGGCCAGGCCCTGTTCGGCGACAAGATCCATCCCCTGATTGAGCAGAGCGACGCCGGCCAGACGGGATTCGGCGACGGCCTTGCTCTGTTCGGTCGTTTTGCCGGATTTGACGGTGGCGGTCAGGCTCTTGCCATCGCCACTGTCTGCCAGATCGAATTCATATTCCAGCGAGACGCCATGACCGGTGACTTCGGTTTGACCATTGCCTGTCAGACCGATGTCGTTTTTCACCAGGGTAATTTGATCACCCACTTTCATCAGCGGTGCTCCGTTTGGATCGAGATTGATCCGGATGTCGCTTCCGCTCAGGTCGGTCGCTTCGCTCTTGCCTCCGTTCAGGGTCAACAGGGGGGTACCTCCGGGAGTGAAATCCGTCGGCAGGATGAAATGGTAGTTATCGAAATTCCCGACATTGGCGGCTTCTACATTACTCCCCAAGAGGTAGAGTGTGTTGTTGGAATGGTTGATAGTGGGTGTGCCACCGCCGTTTCCAACCGTCCATTGCCACCCCTTCAAAGAGACGTTTGTGAGATCGAGAGTTGAAGATTTTTTCACGATAACCGCATTATCGGTTATCGTATATACTGAACCGTCCTCGCCATTCCCCAAAGCTGAACCACCTATATTCACAGCTATCACGGTTCCGTCAATCGTTCCGCCAGTAAGCATAACGGTATTTCCAGTGGCGGTAAGAGAGGATCCATTTGCACTTTCCACACTCACTCCAGAAATGCCAGCCTGAATATTTCCGCCCGAAATCTCGACCCGGTTTCCACTGAGAACACCAAAACTTGGCTCCCATATTCCAAGCAGATCAATTATCCCCGCTGCCACCTGTGAACCACTGATATTTCCATCAGTGATGATCAGACGATTTCCAATGGCTTTACTAGATATCGCCCCACTAGCGAGTCCTGCTTGAATCTGCATATTATTCAGGGCTCCACCATTGACAAGAAGAATATTGTTCCGTGCGATCCCTTCTCCGGATGCAGCAGACGCTGTTGCATAGCCAACATAGATTAAACCATCATCAAGCTGTCCGCCATTGACCGTAATCCGGTTGTTTTCCACAATTCCTGAACCTTGACCGTTTCCAAAAGCACCATATATATTTTTTCCCTGAGCGTTAGCCTGCCCCTGAATGTCGATCGAGTTATTGGAAAGAACGATATCGTCACCTTTGTATTTTGCACCATAGACCTTCTGCGTGATTTCACTATCGAGGACGACATGGTATCCGTTTGTCCCTTCATTGCCATAACTGCCATCAGGCAAATCTCCACCGCCCGAATTGGCGAGCGCAGCCGAAGCCGGGAACAGGGCCATGCACAACAGGGTGGGAACGAAAATGCGGGAAACGAGGCTGGACGCCTTCTGGCGCC
>JAEXJM010000044.1 GCA_023449275.1 Pseudomonadota bacterium
GTCTTATGCTTCCCAGCATGCTTCTGCTGCGCAGAAGGCCAGAGCCCGTGCCTGAACCCCCATACTCCTCTCCACTCCACTCAAACGCCCGCTACTCGCGGGCGTTTGAGTCTGAACGCAAGCTCCAGTAATATACTGGCTTCATTTTTTGAGCGTCTGGAGCGGATCGCCACCTGTCCTGCCGCACGGGTATTCATGAATAATCAAGAACGACCGGAACGGCCCTGATAGAATCGTCTGCAAACAGGCAAATCCGTCTCAAATCGAAGCAAAGGATAAACCGTGCTGTACAGTATTCTGAAAATGATCATCGATGCCGCCACAACCATACTGGGTGGAGCCTTTCTGCTGAGATTCTGGATACAGGCCGTCAAAGCCCGGCCTCCGATGCAGATTGCCAATCTGGTTTTCCTGTTGACCAACTGGGCCGTCAGACCCCTGCGCAAAGTCATTCCAGGCATGAGTGGCTACGACTGGTCATCTATTGTCGCGGCTGTTGCCATAGCCCTGATTTCGGCCTTGTTCGATACCTGGCTGATCAATTATTTCGCCATCAGAGTGATCGTTTTCCTGACAACCCTGTCCCTGTTGAACTGGATCATTTATGGTTTTATGGGCTTGTTGATCATTGAAGTCGTATTCAGCTGGGTCAACCCTTTTTCACCGATTGCCGCCTTCGTTCGTGATTTGAATATGCCTCTGTTGCAACCAATAAGGCGCTTCATACCCTCTTTGGGTGGTTTCGATTTCTCGACCCTGATCGCTTTCTTCCTGCTCCAGATCATTTCACGTGTTCTTACCAACCTTGTTTTGTCGAATCTGATATGACCAAAGAATGGCTATCGACAACAAAAGCAGGCTATAGAATTGCCGTGCAGGTCACCCCCAACGCGAAAAAAACGGAAATCGTCTCGTCTGATGGTGATGCACTTCGCATAAAGCTGCAGGCCCAGCCTGTCGATGGAAAAGCCAATGAGGTACTGATCCAATTCATGGCCAAAAAATTGAGAATCCCGAGAAAAAACGTTTCCATTACGCACGGACTCACAGCGAGACGCAAACTGCTTGAAATCGGGCTACCCGATATTTCAGAAGAAGAACTCGAGAAACAGTTGTTGTCGTAGTGCACCGGTTATCCCAGCCATAAATCGGGCAGGCTTTTCCCGGACTTCACAAGATCAGTCTCTTCCAGCTTTTTTTGAAAATGTGTCCAGTCGAAAAAAGGGCCCGGATCGGTTTTTCTGACAGGTGCGATATGCTGGTGGCCTGTTATGAATTTCAGCGGATAATGCCGACATAATGCTTCCGTCAGGAAAACCAGCGTATCATATTGCACAGGTTCGAAAGGGATGAAATCAGTCCCTTCCAGTTCGATGCCAATGGAAAAGTCATTGCACCCCTCACGACCGGCAAATGAAGAGACACCTGCATGCCATGCACGCCTGTCGGCGGACACGAACTGGAAAAGGCTGCCGTCGCGCCTGATGAAAAAGTGGGACGACACTTTCAGTGTACGCAACTGGTCAAAAAAGGGATGAGCGTCACAATCCAGTCGATTCAAAAACAGATCGGCGATAGAATGGCCTCCGAACTGGCCGGGAGGCAGACTGATATTGTGAATGACGAGCAAGTCGATTTCCTGACCGGCAGGCCGTTCGTTCTGGTTGGGTGAAACCAGATGCGTCGCTTGAGGGCACCAGCCTTCCTTATCGATATCCATTGGCAATACTCGAATAAAAATATTCTTCATTAAAAACCATAATCACTTTTCTTTCAAATGCTTTTGGAAACGGAACGACTGATTCTCAGGGAAATGACACGAAAAGATCTCCCTGACCTTTGCAAGATGCTTCAGGACCCTGAAGTCATGTGGGCATATGAACATGCTTTCTCCGATCTTGAGGTCTCTGTCTGGCTGGAGCGGCAACTGGAACGGCATCGCGAAAACGGATTCGGGCTGATGGCCGTTATTCTGAAACCGACAGGTGAGCTGATCGGGCAGACCGGTATTACCTGGCAGGACTGGAACGGCAGGCAGGTTCCCGAAATAGGTTACATCTTCAGTAAATCGCACTGGCATCAGGGGTACGCTACCGAAGCCGCCTCGGCCTGCAAGCAATATGCTTTTGAGATTCTGGGATTCAATGAAGTCTATTCCATCATCCGGGACAACAATTTTCCGTCCCAACAGGTAGCCATCAGAAACGGTATGAAAAAGCTTGGTGAAACCATCAAGTTTTATTACAACATGACCATGCCACATTACGTTTACCGGATTACAAAAGAAGAAAACGACAGCAACGGGAAGGAAGAAACCGCTTCAGCCGTTCAATCCTGCATCACTCCTGATAACGGTATCGACAATTCCACGCTGGTGAAATGACAAAAGCAGGGGCAAACGGTGTCAAGAAGCCCATCCTGCCCATTAAAGCCTGACCAACATTCGCTCTCGCCATGCCACCGACACAACACTGCCCGTTAATAAACATACAACGGGCAGGCATCAGCAAACGCTTGTTTCAGGCGATAAGAAAGGCCTAATGTTTTGAAAAATACGTGTCACCATGTTCACGGCAGCAAAAGACTTTTCCGGAACGCACCAATGCTTCGGAAGAAGGGATGTAAATTCCACATTCATCGCAACAAACCATTTTTTCGATTTCGCCGGGCCGTTGAATATGCGGGCGCTGGGGAGCCGACGGATTCCGGAAGGGATTTTCACCATGCTGGAAATTCTGTCGAATAATGAAAATACGGGAACTCCGCCGCAATTTGGCGATAATGGCGGCAATAACCAAAACAATAAGCAATAACCACATCCATCCCATTTCATTCTCCTGTACCGGATAGTTCAAAAACAAAAATTGTCCCGGCATCCATCTGCAGCGATGATTATTTCGCACTTCGTCTTTATAATGAATGCGAAATACCATTGAGTCTATCACATTGAAGTTCTCAATCATGACCGCTATTGCAAGCCATTTACAAACTGTTACCAGAAATATCGAGTCAGCCGCCCTGAAAGCAGATCGTGATCCGAAAGCCGTTACCCTGCTCGCGGTTTCCAAAACCCGTCCCCCTGAAGATATCCTTGAAGCGGCCGAAGCCGGGCAATTCGCCTTTGGTGAGAACTACGAACAGGAAGCCATTGCCAAAATCGAGACTATCAGAAAGTCCCGTCCTGATCTCAAACTGGAGTGGCATTTCATCGGCCCGATCCAGAGTAACAAGACACGTTCCATTGCCGAACATTTCGACTGGGTACATTCTGTTGACCGGGAAAAAATCGCAAGACGACTTTCTGAACAACGGCCGAATGGACTTCCTCCCCTGAATATCTGCCTCCAAATCAATATCAGCAGGGAAAAGACCAAAAGCGGCATTTTTCCGGAAGAATTGCCAAAGCTGGCAAAAGCGATATCAGCCATGCCAAAACTGCGTTTACGTGGTCTGATGGCCATTCCCGAGCCGGAAAGCGATCCGGAAAAACAGCGAGAGCCTTTTGCCGCGATGAAAATCCTGTTCGACGAACTGGTTCAGGACGGATACGATCTGGATACCTTATCCATGGGTATGTCAGACGATATGGAAACCGCCATACGGGAAGGTGCGACAACCGTACGTATCGGAACAGCCATATTCGGAAAGAGAAGTTATCCTGACAAGGAATGAGCGGAGAATTGTATCTGGAAATCAGCCTATTTTTTCCTGCGTGCAAGAAAACCGAGTGCAAAAGTCAATATCGGCCTGAACCTGCGCCATGTCTTGAACAAAACCGTAGCAGACACGGCCCAGGAAATGATGCGTCGTGGGCGCAACGCCAGCAGAGTCAGAATGACCGGGGCAACGACAATGGGATTCTTCCTGATCTTGCCAAGGCCGCTCAAGAACCCGAGACCTTTCGACATGATATCCGGCATCTGAAAAAGGGAGAGCGCCTCAACCGCCAGTTTTTCACGCAACAAGGCGCTTTGAACCAGCAATTCTGCTTTTCGTTTCGTCAGTTTATTGGAATCAGTCATCGGTTCTGGATAAGTTGTTATGCTGAAGGGGTCAGGCGGTCAATATCCTTGGCTATTTCCTGACACGTCAGGGCAAGCATCTTCGGTTTTCTGGCGAAACTTCTCTTCACTCCGATTCCGATTCCCAGAGAGACGAGACCGAAAAAGACAATAAGTCCGACCATGGCAGGTATACGGTAAGATTCCCAGCACAGTACGATAATCAGGATGACAGCAAGCAATACCGTCAACGCAAGACAAAAGAGACCGGCAAGCGACAGCAACAGATAAGTCAGAAGGCGAACCCATTCCTCTTCCACTTCTATTGAAATCAGCTCGAATCGAGTCTTCAGGATGGCAAGTACCGTACCTGCCACCCTGACAAAAGAATCGCCCAATGCCATAAGCTATCCGAAAATTTTATTTTTTACGTGCGATCAGGATACCGACGATAACGCCGACTGCAGCAACGATACCGGCTGCCTTCCATGGATTTTCCCTGACATATTCCGCTGTACAGACAGCAGCATCTTTCGCTTTCGTCACCACGATATCTTCCAGTTCGCCCAGAGCGAATTTGGCATCGACAAGCGTCGCTTCAAGTTTTTTCTTGGCGTTCTGGTAGGTTTCATTACCCTGATGCGTACTGCTTTCCAGTACTTTTTCGGCATCATTGATAATCGACTTCAGGCTACCCATCAGTTTGTTACCGGATTGTCCTGCATTTTCCAGAATTTCCATATTCTTCCCTCCCTTTTAACCTGTGTAAAAAGTGTATTTCGACAACGAATAATTTAACAGACAAGCACGGCGATTGCCAAAAACTTTATACGTTTCTCATAGCATAAACCCTAATGCAACGCATAGTCCAGCACAATGCCGATGAATATAAATGCCCCCAGCCAGTTATTGTGGCGAAACGCCTCGAAACAGGCGTGTCTTTCGCGGTTTCTGATTAGCCTGTAATGGTAAATAACGCACAGAACAGCCAAAAGACAGCCTGAAACGAACCAGCAGCCCAATCCCGCATGAACCCCTGCCAGCAAGACGATGAGAAGCATCATGGCATAGCAGGTCATCACGGCCAGCACATCCAAACGACCGAATGTAATGGCAGAGGTATGAATACCGATTTTCAAATCATCGTCACGATCCACCATAGCGTACTCAGTATCATATGCCAGTGCCCAGAAGATATTGGCCAATAACAAAAACCATGCAATCAGCGGTACTTTATCTTGTACGGCAGCAAACGCCATCGGGATACCGAAACCGAATGCAATTCCGAGATAGGCCTGAGGCAAGGCAAAAAAACGCTTGAACAACGGATAGGTGGCCGCCACGAACAGGGCAATGACGGACAGCCCGACAGTCAGCCAATTCAGCGTCAACACCAGCAAAAACGACAGGAATGCCAAACCCGCTGCAATCCAGAGAGCTTCTGCCGGCTTCAGTTTTCCCGAGGTCAGCGGTCGATCTGCCGTTCTCTTGACGTATCTGTCAAAATCCCTGTCGGCATAATCGTTGATGGCGCATCCCGCTGAACGCATCAATACTGTCCCCAGAATAAAAACCGTGAGCAGATGCCAGGAAGGTTTGCCTTTCGAGGCAATCCACAGCGCACATAAAGTCGGCCACAAGAGCAACAGGGAACCGATCGGCTTGTCCATACGGATAAGCCGCCAATACAGCATCAACCGGTTTTCCATAAGTTCAGAGTGTGCGTTCATTCGCGTAGAGCC
Organism: Pseudomonadota bacterium; assembly: GCA_023449275.1. Lineage (GTDB taxonomy): Bacteria > Pseudomonadota > Gammaproteobacteria > Burkholderiales > Burkholderiaceae_D > Oxalobacter. The sequence continues at coordinate 5,744 of JAEXJM010000044.1, forward strand.
ATGAATGGATTGATTGGAATTCGCCTAAACATTCAAGTATTCTTCCCGGTAATCAAGCCAGCGTGCAAGATGTTTCGAAATAATCGTGTCGCTTTCCGGCAATCTGTCATTCAGGAGAGCCTCGGCAAACGAAGCTGCCTTCTCGATCAGGTCAATGTCTTTTTCCAGATCGGCGAAACGGAGCATGGCCTGTCCGGACTGGCGCGCCCCCAGAAACTCACCCGGGCCACGGATTTCAAGATCACGCTGGGATATGACAAACCCGTCATTCGTTTCCCTCATCGTCATCAGCCTTTTTTTCGCCGTATCGCCCAGTGGCTTCTGATACATCAGCAGACAGACACTGTCGACACTGCCCCGTCCGACCCGCCCCCGCAACTGGTGAAGCTGCGACAACCCGAAACGTTCTGCGTGCTCAATGATCATCAGGGAGGCATTCGGAACATCCACACCCACCTCAATCACTGTCGTCGCAACCAGTACATGCACACGTTTCTCCAGAAAATCCGTCATCACCGCCTGTTTTTCAGCCGCCTTCATCCGTCCATGAATCAATCCGACAGACAATCCATTCAATGCCTCGGAAAGAACCGCATGCGTATCGACCGCCGTCTGCAACTGCAGGGCTTCCGACTCCTCGATCAGCGGACATACCCAGTAAACCTGTCGTCCGCTCAGGGTAGCGGCATGTATCCGTTCAATGACTTCATCACGCCGTTCCTGGTCGATCAGGCGAGTCACGACGGGCTTCCTTCCGGGTGGAAGCTTCGCGATAACGGACACATCCAGATCGGCATAAAAAGTCATCGCCAGCGTTCTGGGAATCGGGGTCGCACTCATCATCAACTGGTGAGGAATGACCGAATCGGCATGTTCTCCCTTGTTTCTCAAGACCAGCCTCTGCCCGACACCAAACCGATGCTGCTCATCGATAATCGCCAGTCCCAGATTGAAAAACCGTACATTGTCCTGAATCAGGGCATGTGTCCCGACAATGAATTGCGCCTGCCCGGATTCCATTCGGGACAACACATCTTCCTTTGCCTTCTTTTTCATACTCCCGTTCAGCCAGACAACGCTTATACCCAGAGGCTGCATCCATTCATAGAGCCGCTGGTAATGCTGTTCCGCCAGAATTTCTGTCGGTGCCATCATTGCTACCTGGAAGCCATTGTCGATGGCGTGACAGGCCGCCACGGCAGCCACGACCGTTTTTCCACTACCGACATCCCCCTGAAGCAGGCGCTGCATGGGATAAGGCTTCGCCAAGTCATTCCTGATTTCGGCAATGACTTTTTCCTGTTCATCCGTCAAGGTGAAGGGAAGCCTGTCCACAAACCGTTTTACCAGATTGCCTGACGCTTTCAGGACATTCGACTTCTGACGACGCCGAGCTATCTGGGCACGCCTCATCGACAATTGCTGGGCCAGCAATTCGTCGAACTTCATCCTCTGCCATGCCGGATGGGTGCGTTCCAGCAGGGCTTTTTCATTCGCATCTGCCGGAGGTTTGTGCAAATAGTGAATCGATTCGGCAAAACCCGGTAACTCCAGGCCGGCCAGAAGATCCATCGGAAGGGTATCCGTCAAATCGAGCTTTCCCAAAACCTCATGAATGGCCTTGCGAAGGAAATTCTGGGAAATCCCTTCACTGGCCGGATAGACAGGAGTCAACGCATCAGGAAGAGGCGCATTTTCATCCACGATCTTATAGACGGGATGAACCATTTCCATGCCATTGAAACCCTGTCTCAACTCGCCCCGTGCACGAACCCGCTTGCCGACCGAAAGCTGTTTGATCTGACTCGTATAAAAGTGCAGGAAACGCAAAACAAGCTGATTGACCCCGTCAGAAATAAAAACCACCAGCTGCCGCCGTGGCCGATACTGGATTTCGGACGAAGTGACAACCCCTTCGGTCTGGATGTGCCCGATCCGGCGGAACATGGCTTCAGAAAGACTGGTCAGCCTTGTTTCATCCTCATAACGTGACGGTAAATGAAGGACAAGCTCCATATCCGTATGGATACCGAGCTTTTCCAGTTTGCCTGTATTCGTCTTGTTCACATCATGCCTTCCCGAAGGGATTGTCACTTTGTTAAATTCTTGCCAGACCGCTTTGCCAAATCCGTATAAGAACAGTTTAATCCGTTATCATAGACTTTGATTTTATATTGACCTGATTCGGGCCTACAAATTTCACACTTTCATGAAACTGACACGACGAAGCGGCATCCTCCTTCACCCCACCTCATTGCCGGGGCCATACGGTTCGGGCGATCTGGGCAGCGAAGCCTATCATTTCGTCAACTGGCTGTCGTTTGCCCGCCAGTCTTTATGGCAAATGCTGCCGCTATGCGATATCGGTGCCGGGAATTCCCCCTATATGAGTCCCTCCGCCTTCGGTGGGAACGTACTTCTGATCAGTCTTGAAAAATGCCGTGATGCGGGATGGCTCAAAGAAGAAGAACTGATTCCTGACCCGGCTTTCGAGATTCACCGCATCCATTTTTCTGCCGTTTCCAGTTATCGGACAGGCCGGCTGAAACTGGCCTCGAAACGTTTTTTCGAATCCCCGGAGAATGCTTCACTGCAGTCCTTTCTCAACTTTTGCACAAAATCCGCTTACTGGCTGGACAACTATGCACTTTTCAGATCCATTACCGAAGTATACAAGAGTGAAAAGACCGGCTGGCAAAGCTGGCCGAAAGAGCTGGCACAACGCGATAAAAAAGCCCTCTCGGAATTTGCCCGCACGCATGCGGAAAAAATCCGTTTCTGGAAATTCTGCCAGTGGTGTTTTCATGAACAATGGTCTGAATTGCACGCATACTGTCATTCCCGGGATATCGATATCATTGGTGACCTGCCGATTTTCGTTTCCCTGAACAGCGCCGACGTCTGGGCCAATCCGGAACTGTTTGAACTGGATGAAACCGGTTCTCCGACGGCTGTCGCCGGCGTACCTCCCGACAGATTCAGCGATATCGGCCAGCATTGGGGCAATCCGCTTTATCGCTGGGAAATACATGCCAGTACCGGTTACGAATGGTGGATACGACGCATGAAATACGTGATGGAACTGTACGACACCGTCCGGATCGATCATTTTCGTGGGTTTGAGGCATACTGGGCCATTCCTGCCAACGCAGAAAAACCGTCAGAGGGACAATGGTGGCCGGGACCGGGGGAATCCTTTTTCGATACCCTGAAGAAAGAATTTGCCTCTCTTGACTTTATTGCCGAAGACCTCGGCGTCATCACGCCCGAAGTCATTGAACTTCGAAAAAAATACAGACTGCCTGGTATGCGCATCCTGCAATTCGCTTTCGATCACAACCCTCGCAATCCCTACCTTCCCCATAACTACCATCCGGATACAGTCGTCTATACGGGTACGCACGACAACGATACCGCCCGAGGCTGGTGGAACAATCTTCCCGAATGGGAAAAGGATTTTGCCCGCCGCTATCTTTCCGTCAACGGTGACTGGATCCAATGGGACCTGATCCGTTCGGCCTGGTCCTCAACGGCAGCGTTTGCCCTGACGCCTTATCAGGACATTCTGGGTCTTGGTCCGGAAGGACGCATGAACACACCCGGTGACAGTACCGGCGCATGGGGATGGCGTTTCTCATGGAATCAGGTTCAGGGCTGGTATTCCGATCACCTTTCCCAAATGACAGAAATATACGGACGCACTTATTCTCGCGATTAAACCCGGATATACTGTCATCTTCCTGAAAACTGATTGTTTTTTATTCATTTAGGCCATTCAAACAACTGACTGGCCTGTTTTGGTATGTATACACTTTCCGATTTCGATTTTGAATTGCCCGGAGAATTGATTGCACAATTCCCCTTACCAGAACGCACGGCGTCCCGCCTGCTGCTTGCTGACGGGAAAAAAATCACCGATTCCCGTTTTTCTGAACTGATCGACAAACTGGAAGAAGGCGATTTGCTCGTTTTCAACAACACCAAAGTATTGAAAGCCCGTTTTTTCGGCTCGAAAGCATCCGGTGGAAAAATCGAGATTCTGATTGAACGCATACTGGATAACCAGAGCGCACTCGCCAAAATACGGGCTTCCAAATCGCCGAAAGCCGGTAGTACCATCCGCATTGACGACGAAATCGACGTGACCGTAATGGGAAGGGACGGGGAATTCTTCATCCTCCGGTTTCCGTCCGACATCTTCAAAATACTGGAAGAACACGGCCATCTGCCCCTCCCCCCCTATATTGAAAGGGCAGCCGACTCCTTCGACGAAAAACGATACCAGACGGTGTTCGCCAGGGAATTGGGAGCCGTTGCCGCACCGACAGCGGGGCTCCATTTCGATGACGAACTGCTGGAAAAACTGAGACAAAAAGGCGTACACTTCACCTATCTGACCTTGCATGTCGGAGCCGGAACTTTCCAGCCAGTCCGTAGCGAAAACCTGTCCGAACACATCATGCATACGGAGTGGTACACCATTCCGGAAGAAACCGTCGAAGCCGTCAGGACAGCACAGCAGAACAAACGCAAGGTCGTCGCCGTCGGGACAACCAGCCTGCGGGCACTGGAATCGGCCTCACAAACAGGGGAGTTGCATCCGGGCAGTAATGAGACATCCCTCTTCATCACACCCGGATACCGGTTCCGGACCGTCGATCACCTGATCACCAACTTCCATTTGCCGAAATCGACCCTGCTCATGCTCGTTTCCGCTTTTGCAGGATATGATCTGATCCGGAAAATATATGCCCATGCCATTACAAGGAAATACCGCTTTTTCAGCTATGGCGACGCCATGCTGCTGAAATGCGTATCCTGTAAAAATGACCAGACTTCCTTACCCGCTCATTGAAATAAAGAATTTGATACATGCTTGAATTTGAACTCATCAACACATCCGGCAATGCCAGAAGAGGGCGCCTGAAGCTGGCGCATGGAACCGTAGAAACACCCATTTTCATGCCAGTCGGCACTTATGGTTCGGTCAAGGCCATGTCGCCTGAAAACCTCAATGATATCGAGGCTCAAATCATCCTCGGCAATACTTTCCACCTGTGGCTGCGTCCGGGGCTGGATGTCATACGCGAGTTCAAAGGACTCCACCGGTTCATCGGATGGAACAAGCCGATATTGACCGATTCAGGTGGATTTCAGGTTTTCTCGCTTGGCGCGATGCGTAAAATCAGTGAGGAGGGCGTCAAATTCGCTTCTCCCATCAATGGCAGCAAGCTTTTTCTGTCGCCCGAAATTTCCATGCAAATCCAGCATGTCCTGAATTCGGATATCGTCATGCAATTCGACGAATGCACCCCTTACCTGATCAATGACAGGCCCGCCACCAAAGACGAGGCGGCCCAATCGATGCGCCTGTCCTTGCGCTGGGGGCGGCGTTCGAAAGACGAATTTGACCGGAATGAAAATCCGAACGCCCTGTTCGGCATCGTTCAGGGCGGCATGTTCACGGATTTGAGAGACGAATCGCTGGCAGGCCTTTCACGAATGGGATTCAACGGGATCGCCATAGGTGGCCTTTCCGTTGGCGAGCCGAAGGAAGAAATGTCCCGCATCCTTTCCCATATCGGTCCCCGTCTGCCTGCCCACATGCCGCATTACCTGATGGGAGTGGGCACCCCGGAAGATCTGGTTGCCGGCGTTGCCAGTGGCATCGATATGTTCGATTGCGTCATGCCCACACGCAATGCACGCAACGGCTGGCTTTTCACGCGTTTTGGCGATATCCGGATCCGCAATGCCCGCTACAAGGATGATGAGAAGCCACTGGACGAGACCTGCCAGTGCTATACCTGCCGCCATTTCTCCCGTGCCTACATCCATCATCTGAACCGCGTCGGGGAAATTCTGGGTGCACAGCTTTCGACAATCCATAATCTGCATTATTACCTGCAACTCATGAAGGAGATGCGCGAAGCGATAGAAAATGACCGTTTCAAGGAATTTACCGCACAGTTTCATGCGGAACGACAAAGAGGCATATAAGCGATCTCTTTAATATTGGCAGGATGTCATTACACGTTTTATTGAAATGGCATCATTCTGCTTTCGATCTCGAACGGATTCGGCCAAAACAACGCTATATTTTCCTGCAAACCGCACAAATGCATGAAAACACAGCACATGGTGCTAGAATCCTGTGTTAAACAAAAATCCATACTGGAGTTGTCATGTTCATTACCAACGCATACGCCCAAACCGCTGCATCCGGTTTCAGCCTGGACGGCATGGGAGGTTTTCTTCCTATCGCGCTCATGTTTGTCGTGCTTTATTTTCTGATGATCCGTCCACAACAGAAAAAACAGAAAGAACAGCGGGAAATGCTTAACGCCCTGTCCATTGGCGATGAAGTGCTGACTGCCGGTGGTATTGTCGGGAAAATCACCAAAATTTCCGAAAACTTCCTGACCCTTCAGATCGCCGAGGGTACGGAAATCATCATTCAGCGAGTCTCCATTGTTTCCCTGCTTCCAAACGGCACAATCGAAACCCTGTAACAGACCAGAATTTTGTGACTGGATTGCCTGTTCATTGTAAACGGGCATTTTCACCCCCTGAATCATTATGAATCGTTACCCACTCTGGAAATACATCATCATTGCCGCGGCAATTGTTTTCGGCATCATTTACACACTCCCGAATTTTTTCGGCGAATCGCCTGCGGTTCAGATCAGCAGTGTCAGGTCGACAGTCAAAGTCGATGCCCCGATGATGGGGCAGGTCGAACAGATACTGAAAGACAACCATATCGCGACTGACGGCATTTTCTTCGACAATAGCGGCATGCACTCGACCATCAAGGTCCGCTTCACCAACACAGAAGTCCAGTTCCGCGCCAAAGAAGTGCTTGAAAACAAACTGAACGCCGATCCGGACGATCCGACCTACAGTATTGCGTTCAACCTTCTTCCGAACACCCCCCAATGGCTGCAAAGCCTGCATGCCTTGCCGATGTACCTCGGCCTTGACCTCCGGGGCGGTGTTCACTTCCTGATGCAGGTCGACGTTGACGCAGCGTTGAATTCCAGAATCCAGGGCATGCAGACATCGGCACGCAACCTCATGCGTGAAAAAAGCATCCGCTATTCCGGCCTGACCCGCACCCGCGACACGGTCGAAATGCAATTTGCCGATGCCAGAATCCGTGAAGAAGCCGAGAAAGTTTTCAAAAGCCAGATGTCTGACGTGACCTTGCGTGAAGAAAGCGGCAACAAACTGATCCTTTCCCTGAGCGCCGAAGCCATCAAGCAGGTCAAGGAAAACAGTGTCAAACAGAATATCGCCACCCTGTCCAAACGGGTAAACGAACTGGGCGTCAACGAACCGGTCATCCAGCAGCAGGGAGCCGACCGTATCGTCGTCCAGTTACCCGGCGTACAGGATGTTTCCCGCGCAAAAGACATTATCGGCCGTACTGCCACGCTGGAAGTCCGCATGGTGGATGAATCGATCATACGCGGTACGGAAGAATCCGTCGCGGTACCACTGGGTTCCGAGCTTTTCCGTCAGGGCAAAGGCGCCCCCGTCATCCTGTACAAGGACCCTGTCATTACGGGCGATTACATCTCCAACGCCTCGGCAAGCTTCGACCAGTACCAGCAACCTGCCGTCAGTATCGACTTAAATGGCGATGGCGGTCGCAAGATGCGTCAGGGAACACGTGGCAAAATCGGCAAATTGATGGCTATCGTCCTGTTTGAAAAAGGCAAGGGCGAAGTCCTGACAGTCGCGTCCATCCGTGACGAGCTGGGCTCCAAATTCCAGATCACAGGCATGAACACCCCTGAAGCCGCGACCGATCTGGCCCTGCTGTTGCGTGCCGGTTCGCTGGCAGCACCGATGCAGATCATCGAGGAAAGGACAATCGGCCCTCAACTCGGTGCGGAAAATATCACGAAAGGTTTCCTGTCAACCCTGTACGGATTTGCCGTCGTATCCATTTTCATGATTCTGTATTATATGGTTTTCGGCCTCTTCAGCGTCATTGCCCTGTCAGTTAACCTCCTGATGCTGGTTGCCATCCTGTCCATCATGCAAATCACTCTGACTCTACCGGGTATTGCCGCTATTGCACTGGCACTCGGTATGGCGATCGATTCGAACGTGCTGATCAACGAACGTATCCGGGAGGAACTGCGTATGGACCATTCACCGCAGACAGCTATTTCAAACGGTTTCGCGCATGCATGGGCGACCATTCTCGATTCGAACGTAACGACACTGATCGCCGGTCTGGCACTTCTGATTTTCGGTTCCGGACCGATTCGCGGTTTTGCCGTCGTTCATGTCATCGGTATTCTGACGTCACTCTTCTCTGCCGTCTTTGTTTCCAGGGGTATCGCCAACCTCTGGTATGGACGCAGAAAGAAACTGACGTCCCTTTCGATCGGACAGGTATGGCGAGGCCATACCCCGTCGGATTACACAAAAAACTAATTTATTCATACGGATAACAAACAGGATCGACTATGGAATTCTTTAGAATCAAGAAAGATATTCCCTTCATGCGCCATGCGCTGATATTCAATATCATTTCACTGGTCACTTTCCTCGCCGCCGTCTTTTTCCTGTGGCACAAGGGATTGCATCTTTCTGTCGAATTCACTGGCGGTACGGTCATGGAAGTCAATTACCAGAAAGCGGCGGATCTGGAAAAAATCCGCGGTACGCTCAGGGATCTGGGTTTCGGTGACGATTTTCAGGTACAGAACTTCGGCCGTGCACAAGATGTCATGATCAATCTGCCTCTGCAGAAAGACCTGACATCGGCCGAGCAAAGCGCCAGGGTCATGACAGCCCTCACCCAGCAAAATCCGGACGTACATCTCCAGAGGGTGGAATTCGTGGGGCCGCAGGTCGGGGATGAACTGACTCATAATGGTCTGATGGCACTGGGGATGGTGGTTATCGGCATCATCATCTATCTGGCGTTCCGGTTCGAGTGGAAATATGCCGTTTCGGCCGTTATCGCGAACCTTCACGATATTGTGATCATTCTGGGTTTTTTCGCGTTTTTCCAGTGGGAATTCTCGCTGTCGGTTCTGGCAGCCATTCTGGCCATTCTCGGATATTCCGTGAATGAATCGGTCATTATCTTTGACCGTATTCGCGAGAACTTCCGCAAAATGAGAAAAGCGACCGTCATGGAAATCGTCAACCACGCCATTACCAGTACGATTTCGAGAACGGTGATCACCCACGGCTGTACCCAGATCATGGTTCTGTCGATGCTGATCTTTGGTGGCCCGACCTTGCACAACTTTGCCATCGCGCTGACCATCGGTATTTGTTTCGGTATCTATTCTTCCGTTTTCGTGGCTGCTGCCATCGCCATGTGGCTCGGCATCAAACGCGAGGATCTGATCAAGCCGGTCAAGGAAAAAGGCAACACCGATGGCGCTGTTGTTTAAACCGGTTTTTTGAATTTTGAACTTGCATGCTTTATTGATTAAAAGATTATTCCGGAGTTTCTGATGTATCAACATATTCAAGTACCCCAATCCGGTGAAAAAATCACGGTCAATGCCGATTTTTCACTGAACGTACCCGACCGTCCCGTCATTCCGTTCATCGAAGGCGATGGCATCGGTATCGATGTGACGCCTGTCATGCGCAAGGTGATCGATTCCGCAGTTGAAAAAGCCTATGGCGGCAAACGCAAGATCGAGTGGATGGAAGTCTATGCAGGCGAAAAATCCCTGAAGGTATACGGTGAAAATGTCTGGCTTCCTGATGAGACCCTTGAAGCGATGAAAGATTTCGTCATTTCCATCAAGGGGCCTCTGACCACCCCGATCGGCGGCGGCATCCGTTCCCTGAACGTCGCCATGAGACAGCGTCTGGACCTGTATGTCTGCCTGCGTCCTGTCCGTTATTTCCAGGGCGTTCCCTCACCATTGCGTGAGCCGGAAAAAACCGACATGGTCATTTTCCGTGAAAATACCGAAGACATTTATGCCGGGATCGAATGGGCAGAAGGTTCCCCTGAGGCAAAAAAGGTCATCGACTTCCTGACGAAGGAAATGGGGGTCAGCCAGATCCGTTTCCCGAAAACGTCCGGTATCGGCATCAAGCCGGTATCGCGTGAAGGGACTGAACGGCTGGTTCGCAAGGCCATCCAGTATGCCATCGACAACGACCGCCCGTCCGTTACGCTCGTTCACAAGGGCAATATCATGAAGTTCACGGAAGGCAGTTTCCGTGACTGGGGCTATGCTCTGGCAAAACGTGAATTCGGCGCGGAAGTCATCGGCAAGGGCCCCTGGTGCCAATTCAAAAACCCGAAAACCGGCAGGGAAATCATCATCAAGGATGTACTGGCCGACGCTTTTCTGCAGGAAATTCTCCTGCGTCCTACCGAATTCAGCGTTCTCGCAACTCTGAATCTGAACGGTGATTATGTTTCCGATGCGCTGGCGGCACAAGTCGGTGGTATCGGCATCGCTCCGGGCGCCAATATTTCCGATTCCGTCGCCATCTTCGAGGCAACGCACGGTACGGCGCCAACGATGGCCGGACAGAACAACGTGAATCCGGGCTCGCTGATTCTTTCCGCCGAAATGATGTTGCGTCATATCGGCTGGACGGAAGCGGCCGACCTGGTCATCGATTCGATGCAGAAAGCCATTTCCTCACGTCAGGTCACCATTGATTTCGCCCGTCTGATGAACGACGCCAAACAGGTATCGACTTCAGAATTCGGCGACATCATGATTTCCTTCATGTAATCGATCTTAAAAAGCCGGGGACATGAAATCCTCCGGCTTTTTTTGAAAGCAGTCTCCTTTTTTTGTTTTCCAGCCACAACTGGCAAAAAGACGTCCCGACACGAAAATGAAAAAAGGAGCCGGTAGCCAATACCATTTTTCAGGCAGTTCGGTTATGATGGCTCATCTAAGCCATTGGTTAATCTAAAACAATAGTCCGGCCAATTGCTGGACACGGTTCCTGTTTCAGGGAATACCATTTTCAGGTTGCGACAAAATGCTTCCTGCAATGTTTATTAAGGAGAGAAGATGAAAACTTGGGTACGTTTCCAACAAGGCGATGCAGTCAAATTCGGTACTCTGGACGGAGAGTCCATCAGTGTTTACAGCGGCAACATGTTTGACAACCCGACAGCGACCGGTGAAACCGTCAAACGTGCCGATGTGAAACTGTTGACACCTTGTACACCCAGCAAGATGATCCTGTTGTGGAACAACTTTTATGCCCTGTCAAACAAACTGGGCGTTGCGATTCCGGAAGAACCTCTTTATCTCCTGAAACCGAGCACTTCCTATATTGCTGACGGCGACGTTGTGAAAAAACCCAATTCCTATGACGGCAAGGTCGTTTATGAAGGCGAACTCGGTATCGTCATCGGTAAACGCTGCAAGGAAGTTTCCGAAGCAGACGCCAAGGATTACATCTTCGGTTACACCTGTTCCAATGACGTCACTGCCGGCCAGCTGATCCAGAAAGATCCTACCTTCGCACAATGGACCCGCGCAAAAGGTTTCGATACTTTCGGTTCTTTCGGCCCGGGCATCGTTTCCGGTATCGACGATCCGGACAAACTGGTCATCAAAACCATCTTAAACGATCAGGAACGCCAGAATTATCCTGTTGCCGACATGATTTTCCGCCCATTCAAACTGGTCAGCATGATTTCCCATGATATGACTCTCGAACCAGGCGACATCATCTCCTGCGGTACTTCCGTCGGTGTCGGTTCCATGAAACCGGGCAGCAAGGTTGAAGTCATCATTGACGGTGTCGGTCACCTCGTCAACAAATACGAAGCCTGATCCGCTTTCTTCCCGATCACTGAGACGGCAAACAGTAACAAACTGTTTGCCGTTTTCGTTTTTCCGATTTCCCTACCCTCCCGATTACCGCATCTTACCTCAAAATTACGCTATCTTTCATTAATTTGAGCCAAATCAGGCGAAACAAACTGTTACACATTCATTTGCTCAAACCCTTACGGATAAATGCATGGCAACGTATACTTCTTTACGTGCACATCATTTAACTCATCCGAAAGGGAAAAGCATGAAGATTTTAAACAAATACCTTATTGCCGGTATCACTGCAATAAGTCTCTCTGCAGCCGCTTTAGGAACCAGTGCAATTGCCGCTCCAGCTGACCAGGGCTATGCCGGTTGTCCCATGAATATGGGTTGTCCCGGCCCTGATAACTGCTATGCCGATCATAACGGGCACTGGGGACACAATATGGAACGCTGGCATGAATACAGACACCAGCGACAGGCTGACTTGCAGAACAGACTGAAACTGAACGCCGATCAGGAAAAGGCATGGAAAGCCTACATCGCCGTCGTCGATGCCGATTTCAATTCCTGGAAACCATTGACGCGTGCAGAAATCGAAAGCATGACGGCTCCCCAGCGTATGCAAACCATGCTGGACCGTATGAAAGAACACGAAGGCAAAATGGCCGGCCAGCTGGCTGCCCTGAAGGCGTTCTATAACAAACTGACTCCGGAACAACAGAAAACGTTCGACAACGAATCCCTGTTCAATCGGGGTTATCACCGCGGGGGCTACGGTCACAGGGGAGGTTACGGCCCAAGAAGATAACCCGGATTTTCTACTCTCTTTCCTGTTCGCCTGACATTTCTGTCAGGCGTTTTTTTATGGAATGCCGTGCGCAAATCCCCTTTAATTATGCCGAAACAGTATAATTTCAATTTTCGGTCAGACAGTGCCGAAACCGTTTATTACCGTTCACTGATTTTTGGCTATTTCATGCTTGCACAACAGAAACAACTTATCTCCGGTTTATTACAGGATGCCGTCAAACCCATCATGGATGGACATAATCTCGAAAAACAGCCTGGTATAGCACTGGAAAGACCCCGGGATGCCGCGCATGGAGATATTGCCTGCAATATTGCGATGCAACTGGCAAAACCCCTGAAAAAAAATCCTCGTGAAATCGCCCAGACGATCCTCTCTTCCGTGATGTCCAATCCGATGCATGAAGGATTGATTGAATCGGGCGAAATAGCAGGGCCCGGATTCATCAATCTGCGCTTGACCGCCTCAGCCAAACAAAGCGTCATCAAAGCGGTTTTCGACCGGAAAGAGCGATACGGGCACAGCGATGCAGGTGCAGGCAGGAAAGTGATGGTCGAATTTGTCTCTGCCAATCCGACCGGCCCCCTGCATGTGGGACATGGTCGGCAGGGCGCTCTTGGTGATTCCATTTCCGCTCTTTTTGCGTCACAGGGTTTTGAGGTGACCCGTGAGTTTTACTACAACGACGCGGGCGTTCAGATTGACAATCTGACCCTGTCCGTTCAGGCACGAGCAAAGGGATTGAAACCCGGTGAGAAAGGTTGGCCGGAAAGCGCATACAACGGTGATTATATCGCCGACATTGCAGCCGATTTTCTGGCGAAAAAAACCGTTGCCGCCCGAAATTGCGACACCGTAACAGCATCAGGCGATTCCGATGACCTGAAATCGATCCGGGAATTCGCCGTAGCTTACCTTCGCAATGAACAGGACAACGATCTGAACGCATTCGGCATTCATTTCGATAACTTCTTTCTTGAATCGTCGCTTTATACCGATGGCAAGGTCAAGGATGCCGTCGAAACCCTGACAAGAGAAGGAAAAACCTTCGAAAGCGAAGGTGCCCTCTGGCTGAGAACCACTGAATACGGTGACGACAAGGATCGGGTGATGAGAAAGACCGACGGAACCTATACATACTTTGTGCCGGACGTTGCCTATCATATCAACAAGTGGTCCCGTGGTTTCGACAAGGTCATCAATATCCAGGGAAGCGACCATCATGGTACAGTTGCACGTGTCCGGGCCGGATTGCAAGGTGTCAACAAAGGCATACCGAAAACCTTCCCTGACTATGTCTTGCACAAGATGGTCACCGTCATGAAAGACGGTGCCGAAGTCAAAATTTCCAAACGCGCCGGTTCCTATGTCACTGTACGCGATCTGATCGAATGGTCCGGTGCCGGCGATGTTGTCCGTGGAAGAGATGCCGTTCGTTTCTTTCTTATTTCCCGAAAAGCGGATACCGAATTTGTTTTCGATGTCGATCTGGCTCTGTCCCAATCGGATGAAAATCCGGTTTATTATGTTCAGTATGCTCACGCCCGCATCTGTTCCGTATTTTCACAATGGGGCGGTGATGAATCGATTCTCGACAATGCCGATCTGTCGCCACTGACCTCACCTCATGAGTATGCATTGCTGTCCAAGCTGGCAGATTATCCGGACATCCTGACCAGGGCACAGGAAGAATTGAGCCCTCATCTGGTCGCTTTTTATCTGCGTGAACTGGCAGGCGAACTGCATGGATATTACAACGCTGAGCGTTTTCTGGTCGATGACGAGGCTGTCAGGCTGGCACGTCTGGCACTCTTAAAAGCGACCCGACAGGTATTGCATAATGGTCTGGCCCTGTTAGGAGTTTCCGCACCAACAAAAATGTAATTTCAATATGATGAATTTGAAAAACCAAAAAGGCGGTACCTTCCTGGGATTTATCATCGGCCTGATCACCGGACTGGTCATTGCGGTCATTGTGGCACTGTTGATCACCAGAACCCCCATTCCGTTCGCCTCCCGTCAGGACAAACCGGAAAGTGCACCAGTTCCGGCAACAGCTGTTTCACCGGCAGCCGACCCGAATCAGTCTCTCTACGGCAAGGATGCCAAACCGGCAACAGGTTCCACAACCGTTCCCGTAAGCATGGCACCTCCGCCATCAGGTACACCAGCCGCAATGAATGGCGTCGGTCCCGCTCCGGCAGCGGAACAGAATGATCCCATTGCAGCAACCATCAAACAGAAAGACACCGCCAAAACTGAAGACAAACCGGTTTACTGGTTACAGGCAGGTGCTTTCAAAAACAGGACAGATGCTGAAAACCTGCGGGGTAATCTTGCCCTGCTCGGATTTGAATCATCCATTTCTGAAGCGACATCAAATAACATAAAAGTTTATCGTGTACGCTTGGGCCCTTATAAGAGCGCTAACGTAAACAGCGTCCACAGCAAGCTGGCGCAAAATGGCATTAAAACGACGATAACCCGGACGAATTAACTAAAATGATCAGATTATTTTATCGATTGATCGCCGCCGTACTGGTCGGCATGGTGGCAACGGCTGCATTTGCATCTCCTGCCAATCCTCAAAAAAACGTCGATTATCAGGTGCTGAAAGTACCTCAACCGACCAATACCGATGACAAGATCGAAGTCATCGAGTTTTTCGGCTATTTCTGCCCCCACTGTTACGCATTCGACACCACACTGACAAACTGGGCCAGAAAACAGAAAAAAAACATCGTTTTCAAGCGGGTGGCCGTCAAATTCAGCGAATCGATGGAACCGCATCAGAGAATGTTTTATACACTGTCCGCCATGGATGAACTGACCAATGAACTCCACCACAAGATTTTCGAGGCCGTTCAGGTACAGCGTGTCAATCTGAGAACGGACGAACAGATCTTCAATTTCGTCGAAAAAAACGGCATCGACCGGAAGAAATTCGCAGAAATGTACAAGTCCTTTTATGTCAGGATGCTGGGTAACAAGGCCGTTGAAATGCAATCCACCTACGAAATCGAGGGTGTTCCGATGATTATCATCGATGGAAAATATCTTACCTCGCCTGCCATTGTCAGCTCCGGGAACAAAATAGACCTGACCGAACAGGAAATGCATGTTCAGACATTGAAGGTCATGGATGCCATTGTGGCAAAAGCCCAGAAGGAAAAAACGGCATCGAAAAAAGGAGAAAGAAAGACGAAATAAGGCGGTCTTTCACCATCTTTTACCGGAACAGTCCTGCGGCCTTTGGTTCTTCAAAGGCCGTTCTTATTTCATCAGACCTTACCAAAACATCCTGTGCCATTCAAAATCCGTTTTCTTGCTTATTGTTTTATACAATCATCGTCCATATATTGTTTTTTTAGCCCCCAAACGATTACACTTGTGGTTTTGACCAGTTCGTCCAACTTTCTTTTTTATGAGATAAATCGATGGAAAATACAGACAACAAACCGGTAAATTCTCTTTTCCATACGGAAATCCTGCAGGACGCATTCAAATCTCCGTCCGGCGTGACCCCATCAAAAACCATACTGGAAGGATGGATTAAAGATCTTGATACACTCAGGAAAAAAGATACCGCCGTTCAGTGTGCGGCGTTCATTCACGACATTCTCGAAAAACTGCTTGGATATAATGCGAAATCCATAGAATCGAATACATCCCAAGACCGTTTTTTTGATATCTTCATCAAGAATACTGTCACAAGTGAAACGACTGCTGCAATAAAACTCGTCAGCGGGTTCGGTATCTCTTCTGAACAGGAAAAGACATTCCTCGACAAAGCCTGGAAAAACGACGAAGTTTCGAAAAACGGGTTTTATCTGTTGACCAACCTGAATGAAATCAGGCTTTACCCGATTTCCCGCAAGGAAAAAACGTATGAACGTTTCATCCTTACCGACCTTCTGGAAAATGATGCCGCTTTTGCACGCTTCTATCTGCTAATGAATGCCGATAGTCTGACATTGGGCAAGACAGTGAAATGGCTGCATGACAGTGCCGTAAAAATATTGCATGAAAAATTGACCGGCATTTATCCAACACTGAAAGAAATGTATGGCGCCGTTCATCAGGGTATTACGACCGGACTGGATGAAGCCTTTATCGTTGATGAGGCGACCAAGTCAAAACTGATTGAAGAGGATCCCCGTTCGGCCGATATTCTGAAGCCGTTCGCCGAAAAACAGGACATCGACAAATGGGCGACGGATACCCGCTCGCTATGGCTGATTTATACGCCGGCCAATCTCTACAACATCGACGATTTTCCTGCCATCAAAAAACATCTGGAATCATTTCGGGAAAAACTTGAAGAACGTTCCGGCAATCAGAAATGGTATGAACTTCAGCATTCCGGAACCCATCCTGAAAAAATGTTCCAGCAAAAACTCGGCTTTGCGAAAGCTTCTGTCAATTCGACTTTCTCGATCGACAAATCGGGCGATGTGTTCGGGGAAGGCGGTTTTTACATTACCGAATCCGACTACTACCTGGTAGCTTTGCTGAATTCATCTCTTTTCTGGTATCTGATCAGGAAAAATTCCGTCAAAAAAGAGGATGATACTTATGAATTGACAGCCAGCCAGATTGAAAACCTCCCAGTTCCAGATGCTTCCGGGCTTGTCAGGGGAAGAATGGGGCAATTGTCCGACTTTTGTCAGAATACGGTATTGACGCGGAATGATCTGATCAGACACTTCCGTGGCATGACGGCATACAACCTGCTGCCGGAAGGTTTGGCGTCGAAGCTCACACAAAAGCTCCACAACTGGTTCGCACATGAATTCGATGCTTTCCGTTCTGAAATCAATGCATCTTTCAACACGGATATTCCTGCGGATGACGTCCAGTTATGGAATGATTATTTTTATCAGGAAAGAAACAAGGTGTTCGGGCTGAATGCCGACATTGCCCATGCCGAGTATGAAATCGATCACGTCGTTTATGAGCTTTTCGGGCTGACCCGGGATGAAATCGATCTGGTCGAAAGGTTCTGATGGATCGCGGAGTTGAAGTGAAGTTCTACTTCACTTCAACGCCTTTCGCCTGTAAATCTGCATGGTAACTCGAGCGGACCATCGGTCCGATGGCGGCATGTACAAACCCCATTTTGGCGGCAAGCTGCCGCCACTTTTCAAAAGTCGGCAGCTCGACATACCTTAATACCGGCAAATGGCTGGAAGAGGGCATCAGGTATTGTCCGATCGTCAGCATGGAAACGCCATGCCTTCTCAAATCTTCCATAACATGGATGATTTCCTCATCTGTTTCACCCAGCCCGACCATCAGGCCGGACTTCGTCGGTACATCAGGACATCGCTCGCCAAACGCCTTCAGGAGATTCAGGGACATGGAATAATCGGCCCCCGGCCGGGCCTGCAAATAAAGACGCGGAACCGTTTCAAGATTATGGTTGAAAATATCGGGAGGGCATTGGGAAAGAGCATCCAGTGCCTTGTTCATCTTGTTCCTGAAATCCGGTGTCAGTATTTCGACCCGTGTATCGGGTGAATGTCCCCTGATCGCCCGGATGCATTCCACGAAATGGGAAGCGCCACCATCACGCAAATCATCCCGATTGACTGAAGTGACAACAACATAGGAAAGGCCAAGAGCCGATATGGTTTTGGCCAACCGTTCAGGTTCTCTCTCATCCAGAGGATCAGGACGGCCATGAGCGACATCACAGAAAGGGCAGCGTCGCGTACATCGGTCACCCATTACCATGAAGGCGGCCGTCCCGTTCCCATAGCACTCGCCCCGATTGGGACAGCTTGCCTCGTCACAGACGGTGACAAGTTCCTGTTCTTTCAACAGGTTTTTGACCTGATGGAAATGGGAAGAATACGAACCGGCTTTCACCCGAATCCAGTGCGGTTTGGGCAGTTTTTCAACCGGCTGGATCTTGATGGGAATACGCGCGGTTTTCAGTGCCCCTTTTTGCCTGTGGATATCGCCAGTTAACATGGCCTTCTTTCCTGAAGCTTTGTCGGACATTTTTCTGTTTCCACCTGCCTGTTTATGGTTTTGTATTCAAATGCAGCCTTTTCGACAAGGCTGCAACCAGTTCGGATTGAACGACCTGAAGACGGCAATGGGCACCCAGTGACCGCATATCCGTCACTTTCAGTCCGGCATACCCACATGGATCGATCCAGGTAAACGGCTCCAGATCCATGTCCACATTCAGCGCCAAACCATGATAAACGGTTCCATTACTTTTGACCTTCAGGCCGAGAGCCGCTATTTTGGCTCCCTGATGAAGGCCATATTCCGGAAGTCCGGGAATATAAATGCCGGGAGCTCCGATACGTCGCTCACCTTTGATATTGTAAAGCGACAGCACATCGATAACGGCTTCTTCGATCCTGAAAACAAGCTCACGAACAAGCAATCTGTTGTCGAAACATCGTCGCAAATCGATCAGGGGATAGATGACTGCCTGGCCGGGTCCATGATAAGTGACCTCGCCACCCCGGTCGGTCTTTATAACGGAAATCTGATGGGCATCCAGAATATGTGACGTGTCTGCCGCCTGTCCCAAAGTGAAAACAGGATCATGTTCCACTACCCATATTTCATCAGGAGTGCTCCGGTCACGGCTTCCGGTAAATTCGAGCATTTCCCGGAAAACAGGCTGATAGGGCATTCGCCCCAGTCGCCTGACAATCAGTGTCCCCGCTTCTACTCCATACTGAAGGCAAGCGTTTTTCATCTGAAGGAAATCTTTCCGGATCAGAGGACAACCTTGACCATCGGATGGGAAGATAATGCCCTGTAAAGCGTATCAAGCTGGTCGCGACTGGTCGCCTTGACCGTCGCTGTCAGACTCAGATAGTTTCCCTGTGAAGACAGACGCATGCCCAAAGTGGCCGCGTCGAAGAGAGGATCGTGCAAGCGAATGACGTCAGCCATCGTCTGGGCAAAATCATCTCTTTTTTCTCCCATGATCTTGATCGGGAAATCGCAGGGATATTTGATGGGATCTTCATTGCAACCACAGCTCATAATGGACTCCTTTTTTTATTTGAACCACAAGCGGATAGTATCCCAGATTATGCCCAGAAAACTGGCGACATTGATCTGCTCCAGCGCAATGACAGGCAACTCGGCAATAAGTCTGTCACCGACCAGAATTTTCAGGATGCCCACCTGTGAGCCTTCATTGATCGGTGCAATCAGGGGATCGTTACGCTCCAGGACGGTTCTCAAGTGGACGACTCCCCCCTTGGGCACCGACACGTAGGTATCGACATTAAACCCGATATCAATATCGCTGCTTGATCCTTTCCATACTTCGGGTGATGCCACCACCTGATTCTTTTCATAAAGCCGGATCGTATCGAAATTCTGGAACCCCCAATTCAACAACTTGAGGCTTTCCTGCGCCCGTGCCTGATCGGACACCGCACCAACAACGATGGACAGCATCCTGCGTTCTCCCAGAACACTCTCACGTCTGGCAGACGATACCATACTCCCCCTGACGCTGGCTGACACAACGAGACCATCTACTGTCGAATCCACCCATAAAAGCCGGTTGGGATTACGTTGGGTGACTTTGTTATAAGTGAATTCTTTTTCCGAAAAATAGGGGTAATACGAGGGAAAATCATGGATCAGGCTGACTGCCATAGCCGACAAATCAGCAGGTGTCGAATAACTTTTCTTGTCAGCTGATTCATATGGATGTGTAAAACGGGTCGATTTCATCCCCAGACGAATCGCCTCACGATTCATCAGATCGACAAATGTCATTTCATCTCCGGCAACTGCCAGAGCCAGCGCCAGCGAAGCATCATCACTTCCCTGAATGATCAGTCCCTGTATCAATTGCCGTACCGTCACCGAACTTCCAGGCTGAAGGAACATTCGAACCCCACCCGAATTCATCTGGCCGATTTCTTCACCGACGGGAATCGCCTGATCAAGTTCCAGTTTTCCATCCCTTAACGCGCCGAAAACAAGATAAGCTGTCATCAGCCGGGCCGGTATCCCGGCCCTGATCCGATCCTGACTGTTGCTGGATGCCAAAACCTGATTGCTGACAACATCGATCAAAAGCCACGACCTTGATGTCAGGGGCGGGGGTGAAACACCAGTTGCATGGACATTGAAAAGAAAACACCAGAAAAACAGGAATAAAACGACGAACTTGCTTTTTTTCATGAAAATACTTTTAGAAACCGGGATCACCTCATACCGTTCCCGATTCAATGACGAAATACGGTCGTGATGATATTGCGAATATGATGCAATTTATGATTGAAAAGATGATCCGCACCAGCAACCACAACAACTGACAAATCCTGTGGACGCGCCCAACTGAAAACATCCGGCAACGGGACAACGTCATCCAGCTCACCATGAACCAGCAAGGTATTGGCCGGAACGGAATCCACAGCCCATTTCCCGGCAGTCGCACTGACAAAAACCATTTGTTCCGGAGGCTGTCCCTGGGACGCCAGTTTCTGGTACAGTCGTGACTGGACATAGGTTCCGAACGAGAAACCTCCCAGAACGACAGGTAAATCAGGATACTGTTTCCTGATATGGTCAAGGAGAAGAGCCATATCCTCTGTTTCGCCGTTCCCGAAATCGTGGGAACCTTCAGATCCGCCAACACCCCGGAAATTCATGCGCACGGCGACATAGCCCAGTCCAGTGAACGTTCTGCCCATCATCTGGACTACCTTGTTGTTCATCGTTCCACCGTAGAGCGGGTGAGGATGGGCAATTAATGCAATACCAACAGGATCCGTTTTGGGCAAATCCAGCGCACACTCCAGTTTTCCGGCTGCGCCAGTGACAAAAAACAATTGCGTGTCTGCATTCATAAATCACCTCACAGGGTCGATCAGCACAATGGAAAACATCCTCTTTATTTAAAAGAGCAGGCTACTGCATGTTAATAATTCCCGAATGACTTGTAAACCAGGCCGGACAAACGTTCCAATGGCTGAAGTGTATTTCCTGCCATTACCATATCACTTTATATTGAAGCGACCATCCAGTTCAGGATATCGGCAATGATGGCATCAGAAGCCTGAGCCATGGCCCGAACGCCACCGGCAGCATCCGCTGTCGTTGCAGGGATATCACGCATGAAATTCTTCTGCGCTATCAGGTCTTTGCCCCTGAACAGGGAAGCTCTCAGGGAAATATGCCCGATACTGGCAGAGGGACTCGTAAAATGCTGACCGAAATCCTGGACATAAATCCGCAACGTCACAGTTGGCGACGTGGTTGCATATCCCATCACCTTGCTTCCACCGGATGCGAGATAAGTGTCCAGCCGGTTTTTGAAGAGTTTCGACGGTGTCGTGTTCCAGCTGCTCTCCGTATAAAACCGTACCTGCTGGTCATTGACGTAATTCAGACGGTAATACATCAGATTTTCGCTCATCCATTCAGGCGCATGAACGCGTGTTCTGATCACCGGCATATTGTCCGGCAGACGAACGAGATTGTCCGTCCTGAGCGGGCCGAAATCATACAGCGTCGCAGGAGGCCTGCTGTCTCCGATAGCGCAAGCGCCCAACAGGAAAACACTCAATATGGCTGCAACGAAAAGTCTGCATTGTTTTGTCATCACTATTCCCTTACCCGGCTAAATGTCTATTTGCTGTTAGCGTCGAATCCGGCTTCACCGGGTCCCGGTGCTGGCCCCCTGGCGCCGAACAACAGGCCGGACGGCCTTTGTTTATATTGTTCAAGCATCTTGTTCACATTATAAAGCGTGATTTTTGCATCTTCCGCCAGAGAATCCAGACGTTTAACCGTATCGCTGTCAACGTCATTTTCCATCAGGGCATTCGCTTTCTGTGTGAGCGCCTGTACATCTTTCGACGCCTCATTGATGGAAATGATCGTTTTTCTGGCTTCCATTACCGTTTCAGGCAACTGGTTGACTGTCGGTTCCAGCTGCTTCCCGACTTTTTCCCAGGACGCCGCAGCCTTGCTGATATTTTCAAATGTCTGAACCATTGTTTCCCGGTTCTTTTCATTGAAAAGAACCGTCAGCTGGTTCGAAACGCTCTGCACCTGTTTCAGGATATCCAGTCCCCTTTGCTGCAACTCATTTAACAGACTCGAACGCATTTCGACACGGGCCGGATGTTCTGCCGAGGTTACCAGTCTTGTATCGCTGGTTTCATCATCGTTAAGTTCAATGGATGCGATACCTGTGACACCCTGATAAGACAGGGTGGCGAACGTCGATTCCGTCATCGGTGTATCTTCCTTGACTTCGAAATAAATCAGAATCTCACCGGGATCATCTTTGTTGAATCCGATATTGGTGACTTTTCCGACATCCAGTCCACGGAAACGGACGGTTGCCTGTGGATTCAGACCTGGAATCGACAAATTGGTCGCAATCATATAAGGCAACCTGACCGTCCTGTCCATATTGAGAAACCACACGATCAGCAAGGCTGCCGTCACCAGGCACACTGTAAATAATCCTGCTATAAACGCATGAGATTTATTTTCCATCATTCCCTCTCATTCCAATTTCGGCACTCAACTGCGGCAATGCCTCGATTACCTTGCTGCCTCGTTTACCCAGAAAGAAATCCTCGATAAACGGGTGTTTGACTTTCAATACCTCTTGAGGTGGGCCACTTGCAACCACCTTCTGATCGGCCAATACCGCTATTTGAGTCGACAATTCCAGAATAGTGTCCAAATCATGCGAAACCATGACCACCGTCAGGCCCAACTCGTCATGCAAACCCTGAATGAGTTCGACAAAGCTGTCCGACAAGGCCGGATCGAGTCCGGCTGTCGGTTCATCCAGAAAAAGCAGATCCGGTTCCAGAGACAAGGCTCGTGCCAACGCAACCCGTTTGACCATACCGCCTGACAAATCCGATGGCATCTTGATGGCGTCATTGGGAGTCAGTCCAGCCATCTGGAGTTTCAACAATACGGCTTCCTCAATCAACGATTCCGGCAAACCCCGCAATTCACGCATCGGCAAAGCCACATTGTCAAAAACAGACAGGGCAGAAAACAGGGCTCCCTGCTGAAAAAGAACGCCCCATTTGTCGTCCAGTTTCCTCATGGTGGCCGCATCCGCTTTTTCGATATCGATACCCAATACCTTGACTGTACCGCGTGCCGGCTTCTGCAAACCAAGCATTTCCCGCAAAAGGGTCGTCTTGCCCGATCCCGATCCTCCCACAATGGAAACGATTTCACCTTTTCTGATCGTCAGATCGAGATCCTTGTGAACGACATGACTTCCGAACTGCGTCCACAATCCCCGGATTTCAATGGCGGTTTCCTCTTTTGTCCGCATCAGAACCCTACTCCCTGAAGAACAATGGCGAAAATGGCATCCGCCAGAATCACGACCGTAATGGACGTCACCACGGAACGGGTCGTCCCTTCGCCCAGACTTTCCGTATTCGGCTTGATTCTCAGGCCATAATAGCAGGCGATCAACGCGATCAGGATGCCGAACACATATCCCTTTCCAACCCCGATCCAGAAATTGGCGATCGGCACGGCATCCGGCAGAGAAGCCAGAAAATATGACATGGACAAACCGATTTCGAAACTTCCTGCCAGCATCCCCCCCAACAGTGCAATGATATCCGTCCAGATAACCAAAAGCGGCATGACGATGGATAGCGCGATTACCTTGGGCATAATCAGGCGAAATCCCTGCGGGAGTCCCATCACCTGCATGGCATTCAACTCTTCCGTGACGCGCATGACACCCAGCTGTGCCGTCATGGAAGATCCGGAGCGGCCTGCAACGAGAATGGCCGCCAATAAAGGACCCAATTCCCTGAGAACGCTGATTCCCAGCAAATTGACGAGAAAAACATCTCCACCGAACATATGCAGCTGCTGCGCTGACAGATAAGACAACACGACCCCAATCAGAAAGCCGACAATAGCGGTAATGCTGAGGGCCTGAGCACCGGCATGATAGATATTGGCCGAGATTTCCGTCCAGGGGCCCCGATTGGGAAACTTGGCAAAATTGACAAGATCGATCATCAGCTGGCCAACCAGTGCCACCATACCGGAAAAGTGCCCGGATGCCTTGTGAATAAAGTTTCTTAAATGTTGCCAGGGCCAAAGAAAAGGCTTTTTCGTTTCCGGCAACCTGAGAACACCGGCCTGTTCAAGCCGTATGAAAAACTTTCCCTGCTCAGGCGTGAGAACCAGGTTTTCCGGTTTTTTCCTGCCCCAACTCTCCCAAAGGAACTGGGCACTGATGTAATCCAGTTCACGGATCGGCGTCAGATCCCAGACGATGTCCGCCTTGCCGAAATAGGAATGGATCGTCGATTTCAGGCGATTGATCGTACCTGACGAAGCCAAAGTCTCAACACGCCAGCATCCCCTAGCAATCACTTTGCTAGAGTCAATCAGATCCAGTCTGGGAGAATTGTCCTTATCAATCGACATCGAAATAAATTTTATGAGATCAAATGGCCGGTTCAATGGAATACATTATTCAATTCAAGCAAACCATTTATTAATAAATAACATAATAACTTTATTCAGCCACAATAACGATACTATCGTAATATGTTATTTATCAGATTTCTGACACTATACCGTTACCCGGGATTGCATGAAAGAAACCTGTATCGACATTCGAACCTTTTCAAATTTGAAAACCGCCATAACAAAGCTCAAGAATAGACACCGCTCAATAATCACCATGCCACATCCGAATAGTAAAAAATATCATATCCATTTTCAATGAATCCGGTCTTGTCGTTTCACTTTAATTTGAAACGACAGAATTCTTTCTCACAAAAAAGCTGCGGCATGGAAAAAGGTCACATAAAATTGACAGAAAGAGGGCAAGACATGGATCATTCCAACCGCTCCTCGCCAAAATCGGCAAGGCGGCCTTGCCACCGGTA
Organism: Pseudomonadota bacterium; assembly: GCA_023449275.1. GTDB lineage: Bacteria > Pseudomonadota > Gammaproteobacteria > Burkholderiales > Burkholderiaceae_D > Oxalobacter. The sequence goes on from JAEXJM010000044.1 coordinate 31,249, forward strand.
CAGGCAAGATTTCTTTATGACTGGAATATGGAAATATCAGGAAATGCTGTTAGTTGACGCTGGAAATACCTTTATCAAATGGGCCCTCACTCATGCCGAGCGGCCTTTTGCGCCTGGCTCCGTTGTCTGGAAGGAATTCGGTGCTGTCCGTCACCATGACCTGTCGTCACTCAAAAACACATGGCAAGATTTGCACCGGAAGTCTCCCTTTGAACGCGTCATAATTTCCAACGTTGCCGGTCAGAATCTGGGCAATACCCTTTTTGAGTTTCTGACATCTCTGGAACCCCGTCCACAGAAAATCGACTGGTTTTATTCAGCCCCTTCCCTTGCAGGAGTGCAAAACACCTATCTGGATTATCGCAAACTGGGAAGTGACCGTTTCGCGTCCATGGTGGGCGCTCGTGGACTATTCCCCGAACAGGCCCTGATCGTCGTGACGGCCGGCACGGCGACCACAATCGATGCACTCACACCCGATGGAACCTTTATGGGTGGAATGATCCTGCCCGGATTGAAACTGATGGCTGAATCCCTTGCGCAAAATACGGCTCAATTGCCTGAAGTTTCCCAAAACAACGCCGGGATTTCCTGTTTTGCCAATGAAACAGGGAATGCCATAATAAGCGGGTGCATTAACGCACAAGCCGGTGCGATCGAAAGGGCCGTTACCGATCATGGCAAACACTTCGACAATATCCAATGCCTGTTATCGGGAGGTGCGGCAAGATATATTGCACCCAATCTTTCTATCCCGTACAGAATCGTAGATAATCTTGTCTTGATCGGCTTGCACAGATCATCCATATAATATGCATGATGAATAACTTATGTTGAGACTGACTTTCTGGATCCTTCTTGTGGCAAACGTCGTCATGTTTGCCGCGACACAAACTTATACAGATGTGCCCAAAAAGCATGATGAGCCTCAGCAGCCTGTACCAGTCGAACCGGAAAAAGTCCGCCTGTTGCCTTCCGCACTGATATCCCCTCAATCCCGACCTGCCGGGCCGGTTCCCGTGGCACAAGTTCCAGAAGCGGCAAACTGCCTGGAAATTGGCGAATTCGACGCTGCAAATGCCAAATTGTTCGAAAACAAGATCAAGTCTGTTTTGCCAACCGGTTCCTTTGAAAAGTTTCATGCCCGTCATCCTTCAAGTTATATGGTTTATCTTCCCGCAGCCCAAAACAAAAAGGCTGCTGAAATCCGGATAGCCGAATTACAAAAAAAGGGCATCAGCAATTATTTCCTCATCACGAATGGAAAACAATTCAAACATGCCATTTCACTCGGCATTTTCAAACATGAGGAGACCGCGAAGAATCTGGTGGCCCAATTGCACAAACTCGGATTTGAGGACAGCGATATACACGTTCGTACCAGACAGGCCGAACCGGCTTCCTACAGGATCAGCCATCCGGACAGCAAACAACAGGAACAGCTTGACATCATCCTTGCCGGTTTCCCACAGGCGTCAAAAAAAGAATGCATCGTGGAAAACAATTTTGCCAAAAACAATTAAATCCACACGAAAACATAAAGATACTGAAATTGATTTGTCTCAAGGCGGTCAATTATGGCTATAATGTTCGGGTTTGACTCGAGCAATGCCATAAACCTGCCGCTTGCAAGGCAGGACACATTACAAGATTTTTCCAGCTTCCCGTTACAAACTTTTATTATTGTGAGCAGCCATGAAGTTTCAAATCATTCCTGTAACACCTTTTCAGCAAAACTGCACCCTGATGTGGGATGAAAATACCAACAAGGCAGCCGTCGTCGATCCGGGCGGCGACATCAACAAAATCAGTGATGCATTAAAGCAACGTGGTCTTACCCTGGAAAAAGTCTTTGTGACTCATGGTCATCTCGATCATTGTGGCGGTGCGAAAAAACTGGCCGAAGAATTCGATGTACCCATTGAAGGCCCGCATAAAGACGACGCCTATCTTCTCGAACAACTCGGTTCCGAGCAATCCCGTATGTGGGGCCTGCCGGCTGGTGACCCATTCACGCCAGATCGCTGGCTGGATCAGGGCGATGAAGTGACAGTCGGAAATGAAACCCTGAAGGTTTTCCACTGCCCCGGACACTCACCTGGCCATATCATTTTTTTCCACACTCCGACCAAAGTCGCCATTTCAGGCGATGTCCTGTTTGCCGGATCGGTTGGAAGAACCGACCTGCCCAAAGGCAGCTTCACCCAACTGTCCAAATCGATCAGGGAAAACATGTACACATTGGGAGATGACGTTCAGTTCATCCCGGGCCACGGCCCTGTTTCCTCCATCGGTTACGAACGTAAGGGCAACGCATTCGTCAAAGGATAAACAATTTAATAATTTGCTTTAAAAATATTGCAAAGCCAACTAATTTTTAAAGAAAAAACGGATTCCGCAAATTACCAAATAAGAAATATTTTGCATATTTATTGTGCAAAGTTTCGTTGACTGTAACTCTTTAGCACAAGTATAATTTGGGGGTTTGATGTTGGTCAGAACGTGAAGTTTTTGCTTTTTACAAGGGATGGAACATTCTGACCGCACGTACCTTTATTTGATGTCATCAGACTTATGGGACCAAAACTGGGACGTGTACTGTTGTGGCAGTTCGGCATCGCAATAATTATTGCCTTGATTGCGGCATTGATTGGAGGGCGTCCTTCGGGAATTTCCTCATTTCTGGCTGGATTGAGTTGTGTTGTCCCCAATGTCATTTTTTTCGTGGGACTTTTTCTGGCTCAGAAAATCTTTCGCAAAATTATCCCTGCCACATTTTTTGTAATGGAATTTGTAAAAATTGCGATCTCGATAATCCTGATGTTCCTGGCCTTCTGGCTTTATCAGGATATCAAATGGGTTGCATTTATATTGAGCTATATACTGGTTCTTAAAAGTTATATTTTTTTATTGTCGAAATTGAAGAGTTGACTATGTCTGCAGATGCCCATACGCCTACATTGGCAGAATACGTAACCCACCACCTTCAGAACTTCGGGACAAGTCATCAGGAAAAAATTATAGATTTTTCTATTATCAATCTTGATACCGTCTTCTGGTCCGTTTTTTGTGGTGCCGTTGCCTGTATTTTTATGTACTACGTCGCCCGCAAGGCTACCTCGGATACACCCAACCGCATCCAGTCCATGGTAGAAGTACTTGTGGAAATGGCTGACAGTCAGTCAAAGGCACAGATCCATGGTGATCGTCGGTTTATCGCTCCTTTGGCTCTGACCATGTTCGTCTGGATTTCCCTGATGAATTCGATGGACTTCTTGCCGGTTGATCTGTTCAGCCAGGTATTCAGCTGGGTTGGCCTTGGCAGTTACATCCCGTATCATCGTGCCGTTCCGACCTCTGACCTGAATGGTACTGTCGGTATTTCTCTGGGTGTTGTCGTCCTGATGATTTATTTCGGTATCAAGGTAAAAGGCCTGAAAGGCTTTTTGCATGAGCTGTTCGGCGCGCCATTCGGACTGGCTCTGGCTCCCGCCAATTTCATTCTGAACTGTATTGAATACATTTCCAAAATGGTCTCGCTGGCAATGCGACTCTGGGGAAATATGTATGCAGGTGAATTGCTGTTTTTGATGATCGCCATGCTGGGTGCCTATGCATCCCTGTCGATCGGCGGCTCTTTCCTGTTTATCGGACACGTGATAGCTGGCGCAATTTGGGCGATCTTCCATATCCTGATCGTCTTTCTGCAAGCTTTCATTTTCATGATGTTGACCCTCGTTTACCTTGGTCTTGCACACGAAGGTCACTAATTTGTTTTTTTAACCCTTTGTTTTAACTACTTTTATTTTACAATCTGGAAGGAAATATTATGACTAATACCGGCATGATGGTTTTTACCTGTGGCTTTATGATCGCTTTGGTAGCTATGGCTGCAGCCATCGGTATCTCGTTTATGGCAGGTAAATACCTTGATGCATCCGCACGTCAACCTGAACTGACCAACCCTCTGCGTACGAACGTTCTGATTCTGGCTGGTCTGGTCGACGCTGTTTATCTGATCGCCGTTGCTATTTCCGTCATGTTTGCATTCGTTAATCCATTCGCTGGTTAATCAATGTACGACGGTTCGGATGGCAACATTCCGAGCCATTTAATTGGCGAAAGCTATTAAAAAGGAATATACCGTGAATTTAAATGCGACTTTATTCGCGCAATTCGTGGTCTTTATTGTTCTTGCCATATTCACGGCAAAAGTAGTATGGCCACCTTTGGTAAAAGTACTGGATGAACGCGCGAAAAGAATTCAGGAAGGTTTGACTGCAGCTGATCGCAGCAAACAGGAAATGATTGCCGTACAAAAGCACGTTCAGACCGAACTTGCCAAAGCAAGAGAAGAAGGTCAAAAACGTGTTCTGGAAGCTGAAACACGGGCACAGAAAATTGCGGATGACATCAAAACCGACGCTGAGAGTGAGGCTGCCGAGATCTTGGCCCAAGCCAGAGCTCAGGCTGATCTGCAGATCAAGCAGGCAAGAGAACAGCTTCGTGCAGAAGTTGCGGCATTGGCTGTCAAGGGAGCTGAGCAGATTCTCAAACGGGAAATCGATGCCAAGGCTCACGCTGATCTGTTAAACAAAATTTCTGCTGAACTTTAATTATGGAAATAGCTACTGTAGCGCGCCCATATGCTGAAGCTCTCTTTCAGATAGCGCAAAAGCAGGATTTGACACAGTGGTCTCAGCTGATTGAAGCATTGTCTAAAATCGGATCGCATCCTCAAGTTCTTGAGGTTGCGAACAATCCGAATTTGAGAAAGGACCAGATTGCTGAAATCCTTTACTCGATTTTTCGATGTGAAAACGATGAAATGGTAAAAAATTTCATCAGGGTCCTCGTTGATAATGACCGTGTTTCTCTCCTCCCTGAAATTGCAATCCAGTTTGAAGAACTGAAAAATGCATCTCAGGGAGCGGCAATTGCAAAAATAGCCACAGCTTTTCCATTAACTGAAGATCAAGTCAACGACGTCGTCAGTAAACTGGAAAAGCGGTTTGGACGTAAGCTTATTCCTACTGTCGAAGTCGATGAATCGCTCATCGGCGGCATCTGTGCTACTGTCGGCGATGAAGTTCTGGACTTGTCTGTGCGTGGAAAGCTGCAAAAAATGCAGGAAACCCTTGTTTCGTAATCTAGCTGCTTGAGCGGCGCGAACCGATAGAACAATATTAGGAGTTAGCATGTTACTTAACCCGTCCGAAATCAGTGATCTGATTAAAAATCGGATAGAGAATCTGGGTGATTCCGCCGAGATTCGCAATCAGGGTACCGTTATTTCCGTCTCCGACGGTATCTGCCGTATACATGGTCTTTCTGACGTTATGCAAGGGGAAATGCTTGAATTCCCCGGTAATACTTTTGGCCTGGCACTGAACCTGGAACGCGATTCCGTCGGTGCCGTGGTATTGGGTGCATACGAACATATTTCAGAAGGCGACATCGTCAAGTGTACGGGCCGTATTCTCGAAGTTCCAACCGGTCCGGAACTGGTTGGCCGCGTTGTGGACTCCCTGGGATCGCCAATTGATGGCAAAGGTCCTGTCAATGCCAAAATAACGAGCCCAATCGAAAAGATCGCTCCCGGGGTTATTGCCCGTCAGTCCGTTTCCCAGCCGATGCAAACCGGCCTGAAATCAATTGATTCCATGGTACCAATCGGACGCGGGCAACGTGAATTGATCATCGGTGACCGTCAGACAGGCAAGACCGCTGTTGCCATTGATGCCATCATCAATCAAAAAGGCCAGGACATGATCTGTATCTATGTCGCTGTCGGCCAGAAAGCCTCTTCGATCAAAAACACCGTTCGCGCCCTGGAAGAAAACGGCGCCATGGATTACACCATCGTCGTGGCTGCAACCGCTTCGGAATCCGCGGCGATGCAGTACATTGCACCGTATGCCGGTTGTGCCATGGGTGAATATTTCCGTGACCGTGGACAGGATGCCCTGATCGTATACGATGACCTGTCCAAACAGGCTGTTGCCTACCGTCAGGTTTCCCTGTTGCTGCGTCGTCCACCTGGACGTGAAGCATTCCCTGGTGACGTTTTCTATTTGCACTCCCGCCTGCTGGAACGTGCTGCCCGCGTTAACGAACACTATGTCGAACAGTTCACCAATGGCGAAGTCAAAGGCAAAACCGGCTCACTGACCGCTCTGCCAATCATTGAAACACAGGCAGGTGACGTTTCCGCGTTCGTTCCGACCAACGTTATTTCCATTACCGACGGTCAGATCTTCTTGGAAACCAACCTGTTCAATGCTGGTATCCGTCCTGCCATTAACGCCGGTATTTCCGTTTCCCGTGTGGGTGGTGCTGCACAGACCAAAGCGATCAAGAGCCTCTCTGGCGGTATTCGTACCGACCTGGCACAGTATCGTGAACTGGCTGCGTTTGCCCAGTTCGCATCCGATCTGGACGAAGCGACCAGACGTCAGCTGGATCGTGGTGCACGCGTTACTGAACTGTTGAAGCAGGATCAGTATTCACCATTGCCGATCTCCTTAATGTCCGTTTCCCTGTTCGCTGTCAACAGCGGTTTCCTGGATGACATCGAAGTCAAGGATGTCCTGCCATTCGAGGCCGAACTGCATGCTTACATGAAAGAAAATCATTCCGATCTGCTGAGAAGAATCGATGAAAACAAGAAGCTGGACAAGGATGATGAATCGACCATGGCAGCAGCGATTACCGATTTCAAACAGATCCGGTCTCAGGAAGCTGCCTGATTAACGATTTAACTGACGCGACAAGGAGTAAAGCCTCATGGCATCAGGCAAGGAAATACGCGGCCAAATCAGCAGCGTAGAAAACACGAGGAAAATTACCAAGGCTATGGAAATGGTGGCCGCATCCAAAATGCGCAAGGCGCAGGACCGGATGCGCTCCAGTCGTCCATATAGCGAGATTGTCCGCAATATTGCAGCTCACTTGGCAGAAGCAAATCCCGATTACGTTCATCCGTTTACCGTTGAACGTGCGCAGGCCAAACGAATCGGTCTGGTTGTCGTGACAACCGACAAGGGTTTGTGTGGCGGCCTGAATACGAATGTATTGAGAGTCGTCACCAACAAAATGCGTGAAGAAGAAGCCAAGGGAAACAGTATTGTCACAGTCGCTATCGGTACCAAGGGTCTCGGATTTTTGAACCGTATTGGCGCAAAGGTCATATCCTCTGTCGTTCAACTCGGTGACGCACCTCGTCTCGAACAGTTGATTGGGCCTTTTAAAGCTTTACTGGATGAGTACAATGCGGAAAATCTGGATGCCATCTACCTGTGCTACAACAAATTCATCAATACGATGAAGCAGGAACCGGTAATCGACCAGTTGCTTCCTTTACCTAAAGATACTCTCAAAGTGGACACCAAAAGCCACAGCTGGGAATATATTTACGAACCGGATGCACCTGCCGTTATCGACACCTTGTTGCAGCGCTATATTGAAGCACTGCTTTATCAGTCAGTCGCTGAAAATATCGGCTCGGAACAATCCGCCCGGATGGTTGCCATGAAAGCCGCAAGCGACAATGCAGGTAACGTTATCTCTGAATTGAAACTGGTTTATAACAAGACCCGTCAGGCAGCGATTACAACGGAACTGTCTGAAATTGTGGCAGGTGCGGCAGCGGTTTGATCCGTGACCGGATAGATGGAATTGCATTAAACGAATAATTTATATTGAAGGAACGAAAAATGGCGGAAGGCAAAATCGTTCAGTGTATCGGCGCTGTGGTTGACGTGGAATTTCCACGTGAGAATATGCCAAAGGTGTACGATGCTTTGAAAATGGAAGGTTCCGAACTGACTCTGGAAGTTCAGCAGCAGCTTGGTGACGGCGTTGTCCGTACCATTGCTCTGGGTTCATCTGACGGTCTGCGTCGGGGCATGGTAATTCAGAATACAGGTAACCCTATCATGGTTCCAACCGGTGAAGCGACGCTTGGCCGTATCATGAACGTGCTGGGCGAACCAATTGACGAAGCAGGTCCGATCCAGACCGAAGATCGCGCATCTATTCACCGTAAAGCACCGGCTTACGACGAACTGTCTCCTTCCCAGGAAATTCTCGAAACCGGTATTAAGGTTATTGATCTGGTCTGCCCGTTTGCAAAAGGCGGTAAAGTCGGTCTGTTCGGCGGTGCAGGTGTTGGCAAGACAGTTAACATGATGGAACTGATTAACAACATCGCAAAACAGCACTCCGGTTTGTCTGTATTTGCTGGCGTTGGTGAACGTACCCGTGAAGGTAACGACTTCTATCATGAAATGAAGGAATCCAACGTTCTGGATAAAGTTGCCATGGTTTACGGTCAGATGAATGAACCTCCAGGTAACCGTCTGCGTGTCGCATTGACCGGCCTGACCATTGCGGAAAGCTTCCGTGACCAGGGTCGTGACGTACTGTTCTTCGTTGACAACATTTACCGTTTCACACTGGCCGGTACCGAAGTTTCCGCACTGCTGGGCCGTATGCCTTCCGCTGTGGGTTACCAGCCTACACTGGCTGAAGAAATGGGTAAGTTGCAAGAACGCATTACATCGACTACCACGGGTTCCATTACGTCCATTCAGGCCGTTTATGTTCCGGCCGATGACTTGACTGACCCATCTCCTGCCACGACATTCGCCCACTTGGACTCGACCGTTGTTCTTTCCCGTGACATCGCCTCCTTGGGTATTTATCCTGCGGTCGATCCACTGGATTCGACCTCCCGTCAGCTTGATCCTCATGTCGTCGGTGATGAACACTATGAAACCGCACGTCAGGTTCAGGGTATCCTGCAGCGCTACAAGGAACTGCGTGACATTATCGCCATTCTGGGTATGGACGAACTGGCTCCTGAAGACAAGCTGGTTGTTGCCCGTGCCCGCAAGATGCAGCGTTTCCTGTCGCAGCCTTTCACCGTTGCTGAAGTGTTCACCGGTTCTCCGGGTAAATACGTTCCACTGAAAGACACGATCAAGGGCTTCAAGATGATTGCAAACGGCGAATTGGATCACCTGCCAGAACAGGCGTTCTACATGGTCGGTACCATCGAGGAAGCAATCGCAAAAGCAGAAAGAATGTAATCGGTTGTGATTGGATATCTGTGTGAGGGGGTTTTTTGCACTCACACAGAACGAAATCGACAAAGCAACTGAACGATCATAAAGGTTTCAAACATGGCAAACACCATACATGTTGACGTAGTCTCTGCAGAAGAACTGATTTTTTCTGGAGAAGCCGAATTCGTCGTGTTGCCGGGTGAATTGGGTGAGCTGGGTATCCTTCCACGCCATGCCCCCCTGATTACCCGTATCAAGCCTGGTGCTGTGCGCATTAAAATAAGCGGCAGGGAAGAAGAAGAGTATGTCTTTGTCGCCGGTGGTGTTCTTGAAGTTCAACCGCATGCCGTCACTGTTTTGGCTGATACGGCAATTCGTGCAAAAGATCTTGATGAAGCCAAGGCTAGCGAAGCGAAGAAACTGGCTGAAGACGCTATCTTGAATCGTGAATCCCAGATCGACTACGCCAAGGCTCAGGCAGAAATCGCCATGGCCGTCGCGCAGTTGTCCATGATCAAGAAATTGCGCCGCAAACATTAATGATTTCGGTCATCTAAATAAAAAAGGCAGCGAACAGCTGCCTTTTTTATTTGTCTGATTGATTCCCTTTCAGTGAGATCGAATCAGCGTCCCGAAAGGTTGTTCTGTCAGGATTTCGAGGAGCAGGGAATGTTCGATTCTTCCATCAATAATATGAACCGAATTAACGCCCGATTTGGCCGCTTCAAGGGCCGATCCGATCTTCGGTAACATTCCTCCGGAAATAGTGCCATCATCAAACAGGCGATCGATTTCAACCGCTGTCAGATCCGTCAGCAACTTGTCCTGTTTGTCCATGACACCGGGAATATTGGTCATCATGATCAGCTTTTCGGCTTTCAGAATCTTCGCGATTTCACCGGCAACGACGTCTGCATTGATATTGAAGGCCTGTCCGTCATCGGAAAAACCAATTGGCGAAATGACCGGAATAAACGCGTCATCCTGCAAGGCCTTCACCACGGCCGGATTGATGGATGTGATTTCACCGACAAAGCCCAGATCAATGAATTCACCCGGTTTTTCCCTGTTCGGCATTTGCAGTTTTCTGGCATGGATGAGGCCCCCGTCCTTGCCCGTCAAGCCAACAGCCTGACCACCATACTGGTTGATCAGCATAACGATATCCTGCTGGACTTCACCCCCCAGAACCCATTCCACCACTTCCATTGTTTCTTCGTCAGTAATCCTCATTCCCTGAATGAATGTTCCGCTCTTGCCGACTTTTCTCAGGGCATTGTCGATCTGTGGGCCACCCCCATGTACGACAACCGGATTCATCCCAACCAGCTTCAGCAGGACAACGTCACGGGCAAAACCATGTTTCAATTTTTCTTCGGTCATGGCATTGCCGCCATATTTGATGACGATGGTTTTACCATGGAATTTCTGGATATAAGGCAGCGCTTCCGCCAGTATTTCTGCCTTGATTTTAGGTTCGAGATCGCTCATTTGAATTCCTCACAGCCTCCTGGAGATGGCATGGAAAAAGGGATTGGTGAAAGGGGAACAAAGATGAATTTTACCGTCTAATAACCGAAAATGATCAATTGTCATTGTCTGGCTGGCCGAAAACGTCTTTATAAGTGGGATAAAAAGAACAATACGCCAGAATACTCAAAATAACGAACAGGATCATCAACACGAACACCATCAATTGCTGGCCGCCGACAAGAATCAGAATACTGCCGACAATAACTGGCAGGATGAAACCGAGAACCACCCAGCAGAAAATATAGACAAGAAACGTTTTCAGGGTACGCAGTACGGCGAAAAAACTGAAAAAGACAGCCTTTCCGATACTCATCTTCTGCCAGCCGATCAGAGGGGCAGCATACCAGACGGCCATGGCAAACGGAATGTAAAGCGCAATCAACAGAGCAAACGTCAAAACCATTTTGATCTGCTGGGATGAGGTCAGTTCAGGTTGCACCTGCTGGGAAACGGCACCAAGAGACAATCCTCCATCCACCAGTATGGCAATAACGGATAAAAGCAGGGCATACAACAGGTACAAACTGCCAAGCAACAATAATCTGTAGAACAGTTTCCGGTTGAATACGTTGAACAGTTCCCCGAATGAAACATAATTGTCTGCATCGATCCTGTAACACGCCTGCATGAACAGGAGCGTGAATGCAGGAATGATGACAAGTGGCAAAATCTGGCCCAAAAAAGGTATGACGCCAAGTGCCATCGAGCCGATCATATAGCCGAAGAAAAGGTTGGTCAGCAAAAACGGTCTTTTACGAAAAATGCTGTAACCGTTCGCAATCCAGGTCCAGCCTGTTTTAGCTGTAATCGAATTCATGCAATCAATTCCGGAGCAGGTTTATTGACACGCAATCTCAGGATACGTTCAAAATGACGGGGATCGTGAGGCGTCAGCATTTCAGCCTCACGAGGCATATAGTAGTCGTACAGTCTGGAAAGCCAGAACCGTAGCGCAGCACTTCTCAATATTGCTTTCCATGCCGCACATTCGTCAAGCGTAAAAGGGCGGACGGCATGATACGCCTCAAGAAAAGCACGCACACGGATATCATCCAGTTCACCGGTTTCCAGATCAATGCACCAGTCATTGATGGCAACAGCCACGTCAAAAAGCCAGGTATCGCAGCCGGCAAAATAGAAATCAAAAAAACCGGACAGTTTTTCACCATCGAACATGACATTATTGCGAAACAGATCGGCATGGATCGGGCCACGGAACAACTTCCAGTAAAGATCGGAATCGGCGAATTCTTCCTGAAAGCGCATTTCATTCTGAAGGAAGAGGGAAGCTTCAACAGGAAGAAAATCCTGAACGCGGGGTGCTGTTTCCTTCCACCATTCGATGCCACGCAAGTTCGGCTGTTCCAAAGGATAATCCCGCCCGGCCAGATGCATTCTGGCCATCATGTCGCCCACCGCCGAGCAATGAACGACTTTCGGTTCCGGTTGCCAGTCGCCTTCCAGCTTGGTCACCAGAGTCGCCGGTTTTCCACACAGTGAATGCAGTATCGCACCACTATTATCCGGGATCGGTGCAGGAACTTTGATACCCTTGTTCGCCAGATGCTGCATCAGGTTCAAATAAAACGGCAATTCATCGGCTGCAAGCTTTTCAAAGAGTGTAAGCACGTACTCACCCTTATCGGTATTAATGAAAAAATTGCTGTTTTCAATGCCGGAACTGATTCCCCGGACACTGTGAACCCTGCCCAGGGAAAAAGATGAAATCCAGGGAGTCAGATCCTGCAGACTGACCGATGTAAAAACTGCCATGAGATCTAATTGTGATTAACTTGATTCGACGTTAAAACCCGCTTCATTTCATGGAAGGCGGGGGAAGTGCCGGTGCATTCAACGGTTCTTCTTTCTGTTCCTTGTTCTCATTTTGTTTCTTTTCGCCGACATCGAATTCATGGATTCGGAAAAGAGCCGGTCTGACTTCATTGCTTTCAAAAGAACCCGGAACGCCATTAGGACCATTAGGATAAAGATAATAAGTGCTTGGGCCGCTTTTCACTTTGATTTCTTCAACGGTGCCACCCTGCCGTTTTTCGGTTATTTCACCCGTCATATCAGGTTTTCGGATGGTGATGGCCGGCTGATCGACTTCATCGATGATTTCCAGTTCCTGAACCGGGGCGGTCTGCTGAACTTCCTGTCCCACAGCCACAGACGCAACCGCCAGAGCAGCCAACGCTATGGTTTTTCTGAAGTGAAAAAGAACTTGCATGGTTGTGGTACCTTAAAGTGAATGAATGTTGCTATTGTAGCAAAGGGATACGTTTTACAGGTACAGCATTTTCTGTCTTTCTTCTTCAGAAGGGCCTATGGCACGTTTTTCATAAAAGGAGAAAATGGCATCGAGAACCTTGTCGGTGTCGTCGATAACCTGCATCAGCCCGATATCTTCCTTATGGATCATTTCCTCGGCAAGCATCGTATCGTTAAGCCACTTCATGAAGCCATCCCAGAATTTGCTTCCGACAAGAATCACCGGAATGCGGCGTGACTTGCCTGTCTGGATCAGCGTCAGCACTTCACTCATTTCATCCAGCGTACCAAAACCACCGGGAAAAAGAACGAAAGCATCGGCATATTTGGCGAACGCAACTTTTCTGGCAAAAAAATGTCTGTAATTCAGCGAGACGTTCTGCCAGCGATTGGGAGCTTGTTCCTGAGGAAGTTCGATATTCAGACCGACCGAGAGCGATTTGCCTTCATAGGCACCGCGATTGGCTGCCGCCATGATGCCGGGACCACCTCCTGAAATGACGGCAAAACCGGCATCGGAGAGTCGTCTTGCCAGCTCCATGCATTGAATGTAATAGGGACTGTCGGGATGGACACGGGCAGATCCGAAAATCGTTACGGCAGGATTTATTTCAGAGAGTCTCTCTGTCGATTCGATGAACTCTGACATAATGGAGAACATGCTCCACGATTCCCGTGCCTTTAAAATCGTTGCATAATTGACGTCGGTTATTTCGTGCAGTTTCTGCGCGTTTTTTACGTTTTCTTCCATATGAACAAACTTTTGTTATTAGTTGACGGATCCAGTTATCTCTACCGCGCCTACCATGCACTGCCGGATCTACGTAACCCGGCAGGCGAACCCACCGGAGCTATTTATGGTTTTCTGAATATGCTTCGCCGTTTGCAGAAAGATTATCCCACAGCATACAGTGCCTGTATATTCGATGCAAAGGGTAAAACATTCCGCAATGATCTCTATCAGGAATACAAGGCGAACAGGGCGGCAATGCCTGATGATCTGGTGGAACAGACAGGCCATATTCTCGAGCTGGTCGATATGCTCGGCTGGCCTGTTTTGCAAGTGGAAGGCGTTGAGGCGGATGACGTTATCGGCACACTGACTGTCAGGGCACATGAAGACGGTTTCGATACCATCGTTTCAACAGGGGACAAAGACATGTCCCAGCTGGTCGGCGACAAGGTAACGCTGGTCAATACCATGAATAACGAAGTGCTCGATCGGGAAGGCGTTATCAAAAAGTTTGGTGTTCCGCCCGAGCGAATCGTCGATTATCTTTCCCTTGTCGGGGACACTTCCGACAACGTGCCAGGTGTTGCCAAGGTCGGCCCCAAAACAGCCGTCAAATGGCTGACGCAATACCAGACACTCGACGGTGTCATCGAAAATGCGCAAAACATTTCCGGAACGGTCGGCGAAAATCTGAGGCAATCGCTGGACTGGCTTCCACAGGCACACGAATTGGTCAGAATCCGCACGAACTGCGAATTGCCTGAAAATTTCATTTCAATCGAAACCTCGCTTGTCAGAAAACCGGAAAATATCGAAGGTTTGAAAAAAGCCTTCGACCGTTTCGGTTTCAAGAGCTGGGCCAGGGAACTGAATGCAAGTCATCGGGAATCTCCTAAGGAAACCGGACAGATCGCTTTGTTTGATGAACCGGAAAACACAAAAACCGGATTCGTCAGTGACAAAAAATACGAGACTGTCCTGACGGAACCGCAACTTGAAAAATGGCTTGAAAAAATCGACAGGGCTGAATTGACGTCCATCGATACGGAAACGACTTCACTGGACGTCATGGAAACCAGACTCGTCGGGATTTCCCTGTCCGTCGAACCGGGCCATGCCGCCTATATTCCGCTTACCCATCACAGTATGGAACAAAGTGAACAGTTGCCGCTTGAACTCGTTCTCGACAGGATGAAGCCCTGGCTCGAAAATCCGGTAAAACGAAAAGCAGGCCAGAATCTCAAGTACGATAGCCATATGTTGGCCAATTACGGTATCCGCCTTCAGGGAATTGAACACGATACCCTGTTGGAATCGTATGTTCTGGAATCACATCGTCGACATGACATGGACAGCCTGTCGGAAAGATTTCTGGATTACAAACCGATAAGTTATACAGACATATGTGGCAAGGGCGCTTCCCAGATCGGATTCGACGAAATTGCCATTGATGTTGCTACCGATTACGCTGCTGAAGACGCCGATGTCACCTTGCAGCTTCATCAATCCATGTGGCCCCGTCTGAAAGAAAACGATGGCTTGCGTTTCATTTATGAAAAAATTGAAATCCCGACTTCCATAGTGCTTCAGAAAATGGAACGAAATGGCGTACTGATCGATGTCGACAAACTGAATGCGCAATCGAGGGAACTGGGTACCAAAATGGATAGCTTGCAGGAAAGCGCTTTTCAGTCGGCAGGACAGCCTTTCAACCTCAACTCACCGAAACAACTGGGTGAACTGCTTTTTGACAAGCTCAAGCTCCCGATGATCAAGAAAACACCGTCAGGTGCACCATCAACCAGTGAAGAGGTTCTTGAAAAACTGGCTGAAGACTTTCCGTTGCCAAGAATCATTCTGGACTACCGTGGCATGTCCAAACTGAAAACGACTTATACCGACAAATTGCCGAAAATGGTCAATCCGGTTACGGGACGTGTCCATACCAATTATGCACAGGCCGTCGCCGTAACCGGACGGTTGGCATCAAACGATCCCAATCTCCAGAACATTCCCATCCGTTCTGAAGAGGGAAGGCGTATCCGGGAAGCGTTCATTGCTTCTCCTGGAAACAAAATCATTTCTGCCGACTACTCGCAAATCGAACTGAGGATCATGGCACATCTCTCGGATGACGCCAGCCTTCTGAAAGCTTTCCATGACGGACAGGACGTCCATCGTGCAACAGCATCTGAAATATTCGATATTACTCCTCTTGAAGTCACGTCTGACCAGAGACGTTATGCCAAGGTCATCAACTTCGGCCTGATTTATGGGATG
Source organism: Pseudomonadota bacterium (assembly GCA_023449275.1). GTDB lineage: Bacteria > Pseudomonadota > Gammaproteobacteria > Burkholderiales > Burkholderiaceae_D > Oxalobacter. The sequence goes on from JAEXJM010000044.1 coordinate 47,134, forward strand.
AGCGCTTTCGGTGTCGCTTCCAATCTGGGCATTTCCCGTACCGACGCCAAAAAATACATTGACCGTTACTTTGAGCGTTATCCCGGCGTCGCACGTTATATGGATGAAACCCGTCAGCTGGCCCGTGAACAGGGATTTGTGGAAACGGTTTTCGGAAGAAGGCTCTGGCTTCCGGAAATCAATTCACCGAACGGCCCCCGCCGTCAGGGAGCGGAAAGAGCCGCCATCAATGCGCCAATGCAGGGAACGGCAGCTGACATCATCAAACTGTCGATGATCGCCGTACAGAACTGGCTTGAATCCGAAAAACTGGACTCGAAACTGATCATGCAGGTGCATGATGAACTGGTTCTGGACGTTCCCGAAAAAGAACTGGCGGTCGTCAGGGAAAAACTGCCGGAACTGATGGCACAGGTCGCTACCCTGAAAGTGCCATTGATCGCCGAAGTAGGCGTTGGTGACAATTGGGACCAGGCTCACTGAACCTCAGGCTTTTCCGGGCTGGTCCTGTTGTGACAGTTTCTTGCGAGCCGCTTCATACCTGGCTGTAGTCGCTGCCATGCGATGGCGTACATCGAAAAACGTCGTCGTGACACCACTGACGATAATGATCGCGATTCCAGACCAGCCAAGCCAGCTCAGGGTATCGTTCCAGATAAGCAATCCCCACACGCAGGAAAAAACGATGCCGGAATACTGCAGGTTGGCAGTAACAAGCGTATTGCCCAGATGATATGCCCTTGTCATCGCCATCTGGCCGAGTGCGGCAGAAACGCCGATAAAAACAAGATAGGAAGCGCTCAGCAGGGAATGTCCATGGAAAGTGGTGCCGTCTCCTCCCGGCATGAGATGCGCCGCAACAGCGGCCATAATGGCGCCTCCCACAGTTCCGATTATGCAGAAATAAAATACGACCCTGTATTCCGGTTCACCCAGATTACCCAAATGCCTTACCTGCAAATACGCCAGTGCGGCCAGAATTCCCGAAATGAATGCAATCAGCGCTCCCAGCCATTGATCTTCCGCCAGAGTCGGCTGCAGGAGAATATAAATACCGACAAAACTGGCGACAATCGCGCAAGCCAGTCGCCATTCAAACTGAAGCCTGCCATGCCACAACCCGATTCCGAACAGAATCGCCGCAATCCAGATAGGTGACATGTAATTCAAGGTAATCGATGTTGCCAGCGGCAATTGTGACATCGAAAAAAACCACAAGCCGAATGCCGTTGCTCCAACCGTCCCCCGCCAGAGATGCTGAAGTGGATATTTCGTTTTGAAAGAACCACCTTTCACCAATACCATGCAGAACAGGAAAATGGCCCCGATCAGACTTCGGTACATGACGATCTCCGGGGTGGAATACGTGTCGGAGACAAGCTTGACACACACTGCCATCAGCGAAAACAGAAAAGCGGCAACGAGCATCCAGAGAGACTGCATGAATAAAACCTGAAATAAATAAAAAAAGAAAACCAAAATCTTATACCGATTTGGTCCTTTGACAAGTTTTAGATCGCTGATTCACTGCTTTGGTAGTTAATGACGAAACAGGGCAACTATTTTTGCCGGAATTGTATTCTTGCCCTCAAAACACACAAATTCGCAGTCTGAAAACACTTGAAGGGTATAATAACGGCTTAATTAAACTGTATTTTTTTCTCTTTTTCTCATGACGACAGAAAATCAGGACAAAAAAGGCGACTTGTCTTTTGAAGAAGCCATTGCCGAACTTGGATCACTTGTATCCAGACTCGAGGCGGGAGAATTGCCTCTTGAAGATTCAATTGCCGCATATAAAAAGGGAGTGGAACTCGTCCAGTTGTGTACATCCCGTCTCGAAAAAGTGGAAAACCAGATCAAAATTCTCGACAAGGAATTGTTGAAACCTTTCTCTCCGGATAAAAGCGATACCGAATAATGACGATGCCTGCCAGTTTTGATGATTGGATGCGCGATGTCCAGTCAACAATGGAAAAGACGCTCACCAATTTTCTGCCGAAAGGTGAACTTGCATCTTCTTTCCTGCACGAATCAATGCGATATGCCGTTCTGGATGGTGGAAAACGCATTCGTCCATTACTTGTTTTCGCAACCGGCAGGCTTTTTGATGCCGAGCAGGCGACATTGGCCCGAGCTGCTGCAGCTGTTGAAATGATTCATGCCTATTCACTCGTCCATGACGATATGCCCTGTATGGACAATGACGTGCTGAGAAGGGGAAAACCGACCGTTCATGTCGAATTCGGAGAAGCAACGGCACTGCTGGCAGGCGATGCCCTGCAGGCACAGGCATTTATTGTCCTGTCGAATCAGAAATGCGATCCCGTCCTGACGGTTGAAATGTTGCGTCTTCTGTCCGACGCAGCTGGTGCGGCCGGTATGTGTGGCGGTCAGGCAATCGATTTGTCCAGTGTCGGAAAATCCCTTACTGTTGAACAACTCGAAAACATGCATCGTCTCAAGACAGGTGCACTTTTGACCGCTTCCATTTTCCTCGGCGCCTATAGCTCGAAAATCCCGACGGAACAGGAAAAAAATGCCTTAAACGCCTATGCCAGAGCCATTGGTCTCGCTTTTCAGGTCGTTGACGATATTCTGGATGTGACAGCAGATTCTGCCGATTTGGGCAAAACAGCCGGTAAAGATGACGCGAACCACAAACCAACTTACGTTTCTCTTCTTGGATTGGAAAAATCCCGGCAATTGGCTGAAAAATTGCGGAAGGATGCTTACATGGCTCTTTCCATTTTTGATAAAAAAGCGGATTATCTCCGTCAACTGGCTGATCTGGTTGTACGCAGAAAGAAATAATGAAGTTGCTCAATACGATTAACAGTCCTGCTGATTTAAAGCGATTGCAGCCATCGCAATTGCCGCTTCTGGCAGATGAATTGCGGGATTACATCATTCAATCTGTTTCACGGACAGGAGGACATTTGTCCTCCAATCTGGGTACTGTTGAACTGGCTATCGCCCTTCATTATATTTTTGATACCCCTGACGACAGACTGATCTGGGATGTCGGACACCAGAGTTATGCCCACAAGATCCTGACAGGCCGTAAAGACCGGATGAATTCGCTTCGCCAGTTAAACGGCCTTTCCGGATTTCCCAAACGGGAGGAAAGTGAGTACGATTCTTTTGGTACCGCCCACTCCTCGACTTCTATTTCCGCTGCGCTGGGAATGGCTCTGGCAGCCAGACTGAAAAACGAAAATACCTACTCGATTGCCGTTATCGGAGATGGGGCTATCACAGGAGGCATGGCTTTCGAGGCCATGAACAATGTCGGTGTTTATGACGATATCAATCTGCTGGTAATCCTGAATGATAACGATATGTCGATTTCACCGCCTGTCGGTGCACTGAACCGTTATTTTGCCAGGCTGATGTCAGGAAAATTCTATGCGGCAGCCAAAAACGTCGGCAAGACTGTTCTGCCAGCTCCCATGCGGCATATTGCCCGGAAATTCGAGGAACATGCCAAGAGCATGATCGCACCGGCAACCCTGTTTGAAGAATTCGGATTCAACTATATCGGACCGATCGATGGACATGACCTTGAGGCACTGATACCTACCTTGCAGAACCTGAAAGAAAGAAAGGGTCCCCAGTTCCTGCACATTGTGACGAAAAAAGGTCATGGGTACAAACTGGCAGAAGCCGATCCCATTCTTTATCACGGTCTGGGTAAATTCTGTCCTGAAGAAGGCATCAAACCGGCTATGGCCTCCAAACCAACCTATGCCGATATCTTTGGCGACTGGCTTTGTGATATGGCTGTTGAAGACAAAAACCTGGTAGGCATTACCCCGGCCATGAAAGAAGGTTCGGGAATGGTCCAGTTTGCGACAGACTATCCGGATCGCTTCTTCGATGTCGGTATCGCCGAACAACACGCGGTCACTTTCGCTGCCGGACTGGCCTGTGAGGGTCTGAAACCTGTCGTAGCCATTTATTCGACTTTTCTTCAAAGGGCATACGACCAGCTCATTCATGATGTCGCCCTCCAGAATCTGGACGTAACCTTCGCACTGGATCGATCAGGTCTTGTAGGCGCTGATGGAGCGACACATGCCGGCAATTACGATATGGCCTATCTGCGCTGCATCCCCAATATGGTCATTATGGCTCCATCCAGTGAAAATGAAGCCCGACAAATGCTCACAACAGCCTATCTTCACAATGGCCCTGCCGCCGTGCGATATCCACGAGGTGCAGGAATCGGTATACCGGTGGAAAAAACACTGTCTCCCATTCCACTCGGAAAAGCTGAAGTCGTGCGTAAAGGCAAAAACATCGCCATTCTGGCTTTCGGCACCATGGTCAATCCGGCTCTGGCCGCCGGAGAAGAGTTGAACGCGACTGTTGTCAATATGAAATTCATCAAGCCGATCGACAGGGCACTGATTCTGGAAATGGCAAAAACCCATTCCTGCCTGGTTACTGTCGAGGAAGGAACCATTCATGGTGGCGCAGGATCTGCCGTCATGGAAATCCTGGCTGAAGAAAAAATCACCCGCCCGGTATTGTTGCTGGGGTTACCAGACAAATTCATCGATCACGGTGATGTCGGACAGTTGCATGCCATGCACAAATTGGATAAACATGGCATCATTGCATCCATTGTCGAACGTTTTGGAAAGAATGACGATTCCGTTAAAAAATAAATCGCCAATTTTTGTTCCTTTCCTGTACCGACCGCCGTTTTTTAAGGTTTAATAATGAATTTCCGAGATTCTCACTCTTTTGAATGTAACTGGGATGACTGCTCAAACATTCACACAACCATAACCAGTTCATCGGCACCCAAAATGAATGCAGACGATAACTTTTCCATTCCGGATGTACAAAATACTCTGGACACAAGACACATAGCCATACAAAGGGTTGGTGTCAAAGGCGTTCGCCATCCACTCAGAATACAGACAAGGGACGGCATCCAGTCTTCTGTCGGTACCTGGAACATGTATGTGCATCTTCCTGAACAGAAAAAGGGCACACATATGTCGCGTTTCATGGCCCTGCTGGAAGAATTCACGAGTTCCGATTCAAAACCCCTGAATATCGACATTTTCAGCAGCCTGATCCGAAACATGCTGGAATTGCTCGACGCTGAATCCGGCCGTATCGAACTGTCTTTTCCCTTTTTCATTACCAAGGCGGCTCCTGTTTCAGGTGTCAAAAGCCTGATGGATTATGAAGTGGGCCTGATCGGGGAAATGAAAAATGGTGCGATCGAAATCGCGCAGAAAGTGCTTGTTCCTGTAACAAGCCTGTGTCCGTGTTCCAAGGAAATTTCAGCGTATGGCGCTCATAATCAGCGCTCGCACATTACCGTCAAGGCCATTATCAAGGATGATCTGCCGATTGAAGATCTGATTTCGAAAATCGAAGCGCAAGCTTCCTGCGAGTTGTTTGGCCTGTTGAAACGTCCTGATGAAAAATACGTGACCGAACATGCTTACGACAACCCGAAATTTGTGGAAGACCTCGTCCGGGATGTGGCAGGGATGTTGAATGCCGATGCACGGATACTGGCTTATTCATTGGAAGCGGAAAACTTTGAATCCATCCATAACCATTCCGCTTACGCTTGCATCGAATTCGACAAACGAAAACAATAATTTTATTTTATCCAGAAAATATCCGTCTGATCCGCCATTTTATTGGCGGCACGTGCATAGACAAAAAAAAGGTCAGACATACGATTGAGGTACTGGCAAAGAACAGGGGAGATATTTTCCTGTTTCCCCAGTGCCACAACAGTACGTTCGGCACGCCTGCAAACACTCCTGGCAAGATGGCATAAAGCGGCTGTCCTGGTTCCTCCCGGCAATATGAAGTCACGAAGAGGTGGCAAGCTACCGTTATATTCTTCCACCAGCTTTTCAATGACAAGAAGCTTTTCTTCCGTCATCAATGCTGTCGTAACCATAGCCAATTCCCCTCCGATATTGAACAACTCGTTTTGAATGGCTTGCAATTCCTGTCTCATTTTTTCCGGCAGACCTTCACTGATGAGCAGACCGATGACCGAATTCAGTTCATCCACCTCACCTATGGCAGTGATTCTGGCACTATCCTTCCATACACGACTGCCATCGGCAAGACCCGTCAGTCCCTGATCACCTGAACGAGTGACAATTCTTGATATGCGATTTTTCACTTTGACGAAAACCTTGCAAAAAAAAATGAATGAAGCGGAGTAAATACAATAAAATAAAAGTTTCAAGGAGCCAAGACTTACCACTATGCCAGAATCCGACATGCAAACTTTGACAATCATTCAACCAGACGATTGGCATCTTCATCTGAGAGATGGAGATGTATTGAAATCAACTGTTCCCCAGGCTGCCCGACAATTTCACCGTGCCATCATTATGCCAAACCTGCGACCGCCGGTTACGACAACAGAGCAGGCTTTCGAATACCGCAAGAGAATTCTGGACGCTTTGCCTGAAAACAGTGAGTTCGAACCACTCATGACGCTTTATCTGACCGATAACACAAGTCCGGAAGAAATCAAAAAAGCCAGAGAAAGCGGATTCATACACGGTGTCAAACTGTATCCTGCAGGAGCGACGACCAATTCTGATGCAGGTGTCACTTCACTGGACAACTGTATGGCGACGCTCGAGGAGATGCAAAAACAGGGTATTCCATTATTGATGCATGGGGAAGTGACTGACCCTTCAGTCGATATTTTCGACCGGGAAGCCGTTTTCATCGAAAAGGTTCTGATCCCGCTTCGAAACAAACTGCCTGACCTTAAAATCGTATTTGAACACATTACCACCAAGGAAGCCGCACAATACGTCGCTACGGCTGAAGGGTACATCGGGGCTACCGTAACTGCCCATCACCTTCTTTTCAATCGAAACAGCCTCTTTCAGGGCGGTATAAGGCCACATTACTATTGTCTTCCCATATTGAAGAGAGAAGAAAACAGACAAGCCCTCCTGAAAGCTGTTTCAACGGAAAACAGACGCTTCTTTATGGGAACAGATTCAGCTCCCCATGCGCAAGGCGCAAAAGAAAGTGCTTGCGGCTGTGCAGGCTGTTACACGGCACTGCACGCTATTGAACTTTATGTTCAGGCTTTTGATGAGATCGGCGCACTGGACAAAATAGAATGGTTTACCAGCATCAACGGACCCAAATTCTATAACCAGAACGTCAACCGGAACAAGATTACTCTGATCAAAAAAGAATGGTCGATTCCTCAGGATCTGCCTTTTGGCGAAAACAGGGTAATCCCTCTCATGGCTGGTGAAACCCTGAACTGGCAGTTGAAATAAAAAAAACCGCGCTTAAAGCGCGGTTTTTTTATGCAATCATTACTTGTTAACGAACTCTTTCAGTTTTTCCCGATATGCATCCATATCAGCAATCGGTGCACGCGCCACACCTGAATCCATAGCTGCCTGAGCCACAGCAGGAGCGACAACCCACAACAGACGTGGATCGAACTGGAACGGCAACAGATAATCACGGCCAAAACTGTATTTTTTGCCATACATCGCCACGATTTCATCAGGGCATTCCATTTCAGCCAGACTTGCAATGGCACGAACGGCTGCCAGTTCCATTTCACGATTGATGGTCTTCGCCCGACAATCCAGAGCACCTCTGAAAAGATATGGGAAACACATGGAATTGTTGATCTGGTTCGGATAGTCGGAACGACCCGTGCCCACGATAACATCATCACGAGTGGCATGTGCGACTTCCGGCAGAATTTCAGGAATCGGATTGGCCATGGCAAAGATGATCGGGTCTTTTGCCATTTTCAGTACCATTTCCGGTTTCAGAACATTGCCTGCAGACAGTCCCAGGAAAATATCCGTATCCGGAATGACATCCATCAGGGTACGTTTGTCAGTATCCTGGGCATATTTTTCCTTTTCCGGATCCATCAGTTCCTTACGGCCTTTATATACCACACCTTCGATGTCGGTAACCCAGATATTTTCGACAGGGAATCCCAAATCGACCAGCAGTTCCAGGCAACCCAAAGCACCTGCACCTGCACCTGATACAACCATTTTGCAATTCTTGATATCCTTGCCGACGACTTTCAGCGCATTCAGAACAGCTGCTCCGACAATGACAGCCGTACCATGCTGGTCATCATGAAATACAGGAATGTTCATTCTCTCGCGCAGTGTTCTTTCAATATAAAAACATTCCGGAGCACGAATATCTTCCAGATTGATACCACCGAATGTCGGTTCCAGAGAAGCAATAATGTCGCACAGTTTTTCCGGATTCAACTCATCGATTTCGAGATCGAATACGTTGATACCTGCAAACTTTTTGAAAAGAACGCCTTTTCCTTCCATGACAGGTTTGGCTGCCTGTGCTCCGATATTCCCCAATCCAAGAACAGCCGTTCCATTGGAGATAACAGCAACCAGATTGCCCTTGGTTGTATAGGTATAGGCGTCTTCTGCGTTGGCGTGAATTTCTTCACAAGCACATGCTACGCCGGGGGTATAAGCGAGAGCCAGTTCATTCTGGTCTCTGACCTGTTTGGTTGGTTCAACACTGATCTTTCCCGGAATGGGAAAGCGGTGGAAGGCGAGTGCATTTTTTTTAAGCAGCTCTTTTTTTTGATCTTGCGAATTCATTTGTCTTGTCTTCTCAAATTAAAAGGCTATGTAAACAGACACCATTCTAGCAGATGAACACTTAAAGCAAAAATCGTTTGTCTGGAGATGGTGAAATGGTCTTATTTAATAAGTATTTATATATATACGTAGGAATAATAGAATTTCATATCTATGTGAATAAGTAGTATAATTCTTTTAGAATCAATATGTTACAAAAATTAAACTCTCTGGATAAGTGAAGTATATATTTTGTATATTTTTTTTGCCTTTTTTTTGTGCAAGGTTGTACCCAAAAGGCTCACAACTTATCAACAATCTTGTTAACATATTTTATTCTTTTTTTGTTGGTTTTTAGAACATTAGTAAAATTAAATATTCCTCAACTTTCGAATAAAAGAAAAAACGATCTAAAATATCTTTTTTCAGATTCTTGAATTTCCTTTCTTCTTTTTCGATGTTTCACGTGAAACATTCAGAATTCCCAGTCCAGAATGGCTGATTAAAAAGTTATGCTTTATTCGATTCAATTTGATGTCATAGTAGTTGGTGGTGGTCATGCCGGAACAGAAGCCGCACTTGTTTCAGCAAGAATGGGAATGAAAACCTTATTGATCACTCATAATTTTGAAACTCTCGGTCAGTTGTCTTGTAATCCTTCCATTGGTGGTATTGGTAAAAGCCATCTTGTTAAAGAAGTGGATGCAATGGGAGGTGCTATGGCATTGGCGACAGATAAAGCCGGTATCCAATTCAGAATACTGAATTCTTCCAAAGGACCAGCCGTCAGGGCGACACGTGCGCAGATTGATCGTGTCATTTATCGGCAGACTATTCGTTATCAGCTTGAAAATCAGAGAAACCTGCTTTTGTTTCAGCAGCAGGTAGATGACCTGATTCTGAAAGGTGAAAAAGTTGTCGGAGTTAAAACGCAGGGAGGAGTCGAGTTTCATGCTTCTTCTGTTATTTTGACAGCAGGTACTTTTATTGATGGAAAAATTTTTATTGGCTTGAATTCCTATCCAGGTGGACGTGCAGGGGATGTCCCTGCACTCGCTCTGTCGCATTCTCTTAAAGAACTGAATTTGCCTCAAGGACGTTTGAAAACAGGGACGCCTCCTCGAATAGACGGTAATACGATCAATTTTTCTGCTATGAAAAAACAGCTGGGAGATTTTGATCCTGTTCCAGTGTTTTCGCTGCGTGGAAATGCTTCCATGCATCCGGAACAATTGCCGTGCTGGATAACCCATACCAATACCAGAACACATGATATTATCCGGGCCGGGCTTGATAAAAGTCCTCTTTTTACTGGAGTTATCGAAGGTGTCGGCCCACGTTATTGTCCATCCATCGAGGACAAGATTCATCGTTTTTCTGACAGGAATTCCCACCAGATTTTTCTGGAACCTGAAGGAGTCAAAACGAATGAATATTATCCAAACGGTATTTCGACGAGCTTGTCGTTCGAAACTCAAATCGATCTTGTGAGGACTATCCATGGTTTGGAAAATGCCCATATTCTGAGACCAGGTTATGCAATAGAATATGATTTTTATGACCCTCGTTGTCTCAAATCTTCTCTGGAAACACGACAGGTAAAAGGTCTTTTCTTTGCAGGACAGATCAATGGGACGACAGGGTATGAAGAAGCCGCCGCTCAAGGTTTGCTGGCCGGTATCAATGCCTCGTTGTATGTACAGGAAAAAGAACCATGGGTACCCAAACGCAGTGAAGCATATATGGGCGTCATGGTGGATGATCTGATCACACAGGGGGTTCAGGAACCTTATCGCATGTTTACCAGTCGGGCCGAGTACAGATTGAGCCTGCGTGAAGATAATGCCGATATACGCCTGACGGAAACAGGTTACAAACTGGGTTGTGTGTCTCTCGAACAGTGGATCGATTTTGAACGGAAGCGGGAGCGGATTGCACGTGAAATCGAAAGGATGAAATCGACTTGGGTTCACCCTTCGATGTTAAGTTCCCAAGAAGCGGAAAGGGTTATCGGCAAGGAAATCGAGCGGGAATATTCACTGGCTGATTTGATGAAACGCCCTGATGTGGATTACGACAAGCTGGTGAGCCTCACTTCAAAAGAAGGAAAAAATTGGGCGCCGAAAGAAGAACTGGATGAAAAAGTCAAAGAGCAGGTCGAAATCCAGATCAAATATGCCGGGTATATTGAACGGCAGACTCGTGAAGTCAGGAGACAGCAATATTATGAAAATTTGCGTTTGCCAGAGAATATGAATTATTCGGAAGTCAGTGCACTGTCGATCGAAGTAAGACAAAAGCTGGATAAACAGAAACCTGAAACGCTCGGTCAGGCATCGCGTATTTCAGGTGTTACGCCTGCCGCCATTTCCCTTTTACTGATTTATCTGAAAAAGCAGGGTTTGATTGATTTTGCCGAATTGGAGGCCTGATCGCTCTATGTATAAAAAACAGAAAGGTCTGACTGATTGGGATGATATCCGTACGAACCTGATAGATGGCATTATCGGGTTGAAAATAAGGCTGGATAATGATCAGGTAAAAAAACTGATGGAATATCTGGAACTGCTGAATAAATGGAATTCCACCTATAATTTAACAGCTGTCAGAAACCCGGAAGCAATGCTGACTTACCATTTGCTGGATTCGCTTGCTGTCGTTCCGTTTTTGACTGACGTGAAGAACCTGCTGGATGTCGGGTCAGGTGGAGGGTTGCCGGGGTTGATCCTGGCTATAGTCTATCCTGGAATGAAAGTGTCGTTGATCGATATCGTGCACAAGAAGACGGCTTTTCTGAATCAGGTAAAAATTGAGCTTGGTCTGGAAAATGTGACGGTTTATACCGGCAGGGTGGAAGAGCTGGAAGTAAATGAACCATTTGATGGAATCATTTCCCGCGCTTTTGCCAGTCTGAATGATTTTGTAAGCCTGTCCAGTCAACTGTTATCTGAAGATGGTCTTTTTTATGCCATGAAAGGATTGATTCCGGGTGATGAAATCAGTAACCTTGAATCTGGCTGGACTGTGAAACATATTGAAGTCTTGAAAGTACCGCGGCTTGATGCACAAAGGCATCTTCTTTTTATTGATAGAAAGAAATGATTGCCGAGTGACCTCAGTACGCACACCGATAACTGTTTCTTTATAGAGCTAAGCTTATGGCCACTATATTTTGCGTCGCCAATCAAAAGGGTGGGGTCGGAAAGACGACCACAACTGTCAATCTGGCAGCGGGTCTCGCACGTTTGAACCAGAGAGTGCTTCTGGTTGATCTGGATCCCCAGGGCAATGCGACAATGGGAAGTGGCATCCAGAAATCGGAACTGGAAACCTCTGTTTATCAGGTTCTTCTGGGTTTGGACGATATTGAGACTGCATGTGTGCGTTCGTCAACGGGCGCTTACGATTTATTGCCGTCGAACAGAGACCTTGCTGGTGCCGAGGTTGAAATGGTCGATATCGAACGTCGGGAAAAGCGCCTGAAAGAAGCTCTGGATGTTATTGAAGACCGATACGATTACATTCTGATAGATTGTCCACCAGCCCTGTCTCTTTTGACACTGAATGCATTCTGTTCCGCAAATGGTGTCATCATACCGATGCAATGTGAGTATTATGCTCTGGAAGGTTTATCCGATCTGGTCAATACCATCAAGCATGTGCATGCCAATCTGAATCGCAATCTGAAGATTATCGGTTTGTTGAGAGTCATGTTCGACAAACGGGCCACGCTTTCACAACATGTTTCCGAACAATTGGAAAATCATTTTGGGGACAGAGTCTTCAAAACGGTAATTCCGCGAAACATCCGTTTGGCTGAAGCACCGTCTTATGGTATGCCAGGGATCGATTTCGATCCTTCTTCCAGAGGAGCGCAGGCCTATCTTTCCTTTGCCGAGGAAATGCTGGGATGGCTTAAAAGCCAGAAGTGAATTTCTTAAATGACGATACAGGCGAAAAAATGAGTGAAACGACTACAAAGAAGAAAAAGGGTTTGGGACGTGGACTTGAGGTATTACTGGGAAGTGCCCCGGATTTTTCTGCAGAACCATCGCCGGTATCGAATTTACCGATCAGCCAGCTTCAGGCAGGCAAATACCAGCCCCGTAACAGGATGGATGAAGGTGCTCTGAACGAACTGGCGCAATCCATACGGGAGCAGGGCGTCATGCAGCCGATTCTCGTCAGGCCTGTTTCTGGCGACGGGAATAAAACCGTTTATGAAATCATTGCCGGTGAACGCCGCTATCGTGCTGCCCAGATAGCGGGCTTGTCCGAAATGCCGGTTATCGTAAAAGATGTTGACGACCAGACCGCTGCCGCAATGGCACTGATCGAAAACATGCAGCGTGAAGACCTGAATCCGCTTGAAGAAGCACAGGGCATTCATCGTCTCATTACGGATTTTGAATTTACCCATGAACAGGCCGCCTCTGCAGTCGGACGTTCCAGAAGTGCCGTTTCCAATCTTTTGCGCCTTCTGAATCTGACGCGTCCTGTCCAGACCATGCTTGTGGCAGGCGATATTGATATGGGACATGCCCGGGCCTTGCTGGCTGTCGATGGGGCCACCCAGATCGCATTAGCCACCCAGATCGTCGCAAAAAGAATGTCGGTCAGGGAAGCAGAAAAGCTGGTAGCGCAGGAATTGAACAGCCGCAATTCCGTCCGGAAAATATCGCAGGAAAAATCATCCGACCTTGTTCAGCTGGAAGAAGAATTGTCTGATTTGTTGGCAACAAAGGTCAGTTTCCGGTTGGGTTCCAGGGGAAAAGGGCAGCTTGTCATCGATTTCGCCAATCTGGATATTCTGGATGGCCTGATTCAGAAAATCAGACCCACCCATTAATTGGTTATTAAAATGACAACTAATTGTATCGTACACTAGCGATAAAAAACTGTTTAAGGTTCTTTCGTCAAAATACGAATATCCGGAAGGTTTCGCCAGAAACCTTTTACATCCATTCCAAAACCGATTACGAACTGATTCGGTACCTGAAGTCCGATATAGTCAGGTTTGATCGGTTTTGTTGCACCGGTCTGTTTGTCTGCAAAAACGGCAATAACCACTTTTGCCGCTCCCATATCCATCAGTTTGTCACGGACATGCAACAGAGTTTGCCCTTCGTCCAGAATGTCGTCCAGAACGATGACAGTCCGGTTGATGACGTTTTGTCTCGGTATGACTTTCCAGATGAATTCGCCACCATATTCGTCATTGCCATAACGGGAAACGTGTATGAAATCGAATTCCAGCGGGAAAGCGAGATGAGGCAAGAGATGGCCTGTAAAAATGGCGGCGCCTCCCATGATACTCAATACCAGTGGAGGAGTGTTGACTTCGCGAATGTTGAAATCGTGGTTCAATTTTGCGGCGACGTCCGCAATCGCTTTCTGAATTTGTTGTGGCGAGAAAATTTGCTCGGAATTTTCAAGAATGTCCAGGGCTTTCGCATTGATCGATTCTGTCATATCGGAAACTTTCAACAAATCTCATAAAATTCGTAATAAGCTGACTATAAGATGAAAGCGGTTCTTTTGACAATTCAAATTGTCTTTAAGATGATATCGCTTGATAATTATTTAACGGTAATGATTTCTCTGCTCCCGGAAAAGAAAGAACATGAATAACTCCCCGGTTTTGAATGACGTCAAGTCACGTCTGGCGGCATTGCGGCAGCTTATGAAAGAGCAGTCAGTCGATGTCTTTATTGTCCCCACGTCCGACCCTCACCTGTCAGAGTATCTCCCATCATGCTGGCGAAGCAGGGAGTGGCTGTCTGGTTTTACGGGTTCGGCAGGTACCCTGATAGTCGGGCAGAAAAAGGCTTCTTTATGGGTCGACAGCCGGTATTGGACACAGGCTGAAAAACAGCTGTCAGGATCAGGTATCGACATGTGCAAAACGGACACGGGAAAGCAGATACCGTATCTGGACTGGATACTCGCTCATCATTCTGTTGGAGCAACAGTCGGTATGGATGGACGCCTTCTGTCGCTCAATCAGGGACGGTTTCTGGAGAACGGGCTGTCTGAAAACAAGCTGTCGTTCAGACCGGATATCGATTTGGTCACACCGGTCTGGAAGAAAAGACCACTTGCCCCGAAAACACCTGTATTCGAGCATACAGGACAGTTTGCCGCATCTTCCAGAAAAGAAAAAATCAAATGCATCAGAAACTGCATGAGAGATGCAAAAGCGGACTGGTATCTGATATCGACTCTCGATGATATCGCCTGGACATTCAATTTGCGTGGAAACGATATCGAGTTCAATCCGGTTTTCATTTCGTATGCCCTTATTGGCCAGGAAAAGACTTTCCTTTTTGTCGATGACGATAAAATCCCGGTTGAAATCCATGATTCCCTTATCTCCGATGGCGTCGAAATACGGGCGTATGAAGATATCGAAAACAGCCTGCATCAAATACCATCAGGTTCTTCAATGCTGCTGGATCCGAGAAGAACGTCTTATTTCATGTCCCGTCAAATGAATTCCGGCGTGAAACTGGTTGAGGCTGTCAATCCGACTGTACTGCTGAAATCTAGGAAAGAAGCTTTTGAAATAGACAATGTTCGCCGGACGATGATCGAGGATGGCGCTGCTTTCTGTGAATTTTTGAGCTGGTTCGATACGGAAATCGAAAAGGGCAATGACAGCATATCGGAATTGAACGTTTCTGAAAAAATCGAGGAATACCGTTCAAAGCGTCCCAATTACGTTTCGCCGAGTTTTGGAACAATTGCAGGATTTAATGAAAACGGGGCCTTGCCACATTATCAGGCGACGGAAACAGACTTTGCTTTCATCAAAAAGGATGGCCTTCTGTTGATCGATACAGGCGGGCAGTACCTTGGCGGCACGACGGACATGACGCGTGTGATTCCTGTCGGTTTGCCAAGTCAGGAACAGAAAAAAGATTTTACACTTGTCTTAAAAGGCATGATTGCCCTGTCGGAAACCTGTTTTCCCCGTTCGATTCCTGCCGCCATGCTCGACAGCATAGCCAGAAAGCCTCTATGGGCGCATGGTGCCGATTATGGACATGGAACAGGTCATGGAGTGGGGTATTTCCTGAATGTCCATGAAGGCCCTCAGGGTATTTCCTGGCACGCGAAGCCCGAACCGCAGACAGCGATGGAAGAGGGCATGATAACGTCAGTGGAACCGGGATTGTACAGGGAAGGCAAATGGGGTATTCGGATAGAGAATCTGGTGGTCAGCCGTTTTTATGAAGAAACCGGGTTCGGAAGTTATTTGTGTTTTGAAACGCTGACCCAATGTCCCATCGATACAAGGTGCATCGAAAAAGACCTGCTCGACGACAATGAAATCGCATGGCTGAACCGGTATCATGAGGGAGTCAGGGATAAACTGATGCCGTTTGTGCCTGAACATGTCAAAAACTGGCTGATCAGGCGTACAGAACCGATTTGACCAGGCAAATATGGCATTTATCTCTGTATCTGTTGAAAAAGGACAATTGATGTCACTCAGGATTCCTTGAAAATAAAGATGAAATTGAAACTACTCCGGATTTTCTTCGTCTGAACAGGGTAGGTTAATGATGGCGGGAAGATTGAATATTCATCATTTATATTGAGGTAATACTATGAGAAAAATACGTTTTGCTCTGTTATTGGCAGCCATTGGTGTATCAGGTGTTGCTTCGGCACAGGTCTATTACACGGGGACTCCGGCTACAACCGTGACGACAACCACGACTTATGTCGTCGAGGAAATTCCGGCCAGCAAGGTTACGGCTGAACTGACGGACAGGGATTGTCCTGCCGGTACGAAACTGGTATTTGACATCAACGACATGAACCGTGCCAAATGTGAATGGTCATGGGAAGCTCAAAGAAGAATGAACAGTTACTAAATGACGTCATTCACCAAAAAAGCGTATTCAGAAATGAATACGCTTTTTTCGGATGGAAAAGAAATAAAAATCAATGCCAGATGGTTTTGTCCTTCAAAAATTTCTCGATTTCGGCGGCTGAATAATTTGAGATTTCTTCAGACCATTCATTCTCGATCAGACGATTGACTTCCTTGCCAAGGGTATTGCGCAAAGTTCCGAGAAAATGAGGCGAAGAAATCAGATATAAACGGTGGAATTTGGCATCTTTTCTTCCCTTGTCCAGATACAGTGCGATCGATTTTGCGAACAGATCGTTATGATGTGCCAAAGGGCTTACTGAAGGATCGTTGGTATGGCTATGACCCGTTCCGACGTCATGATAACGACCGCGGGTGTGATGTTCGAGTTCATTCTGGTTTTCAAAGGCCGCCGGATCAACCAGATCCTCAAATTCCTTCAAAGGATTAACCCCTTTTTTCTCAAAAATACGTGCTCGTGTACTGTCTGTCACGATAACCCAACTTGTTTGCATACTGGTGTTCCTTTACTGTTTACAGACATTTTTAACTGTCCTGAATTCATTTGAGGGTCTATTGAAAACCAATGAGAGAATGATTTGTTTGATACAGTTCAAAAAATATTCTGCAAGGAAAAATTTTCAGAATCTTCTGTACGAAAAATCAATCAATTCGACAGGCTGGACAGATTGCTGATGGCGTAACCCTTGGTTTCGATCTGTCTGGAAGGATAGACGATCGAAAAGTCATCCAGGCTTTCTTCATCCAGATTTACGTCGACTCCTTTCGCATCCAGTTCCCAGTCCGTATTCGTCGCTTCATTCGGTATCTTTTTACCTTCCGGTATCAAAAGATAGGAATAAATGCCGTTTGCTTCTTCACGTTTGAAAATATCGACTCTCATTTTTTCCTCCTTTTTGAGGGTGGGTGATGTAACAAAAATTAATTGCTTAAAGTGATTCCACCGAATCGTCGAAGGGTATTGGTTCGGGTGTGTTCTTTTTGTGTCCGGTTGCCTTCAGTCTCCATAAATGAAGCAGAAAGGCAGTCATCGTCAGTGTAAGAGGCCCAAGAATAATCCCGGATGCGCCATAAACGAGTATGCCCCCCGCCAGTGCGATGAACGCCACTATCGTATGCAGTTTGAGTTTCCGGCTGACCAGTATGGGGTACAGGATATTATTGACTGTTCCGACCACCAGCATTCCCCAGATAACCAGAACAGTAGCCTGAACCCAGTATCCATCCAATACCAGATAAATCGCCGCCGGAACCCAGATGACATAGGCACCTAAAAGAGGAATGATGGACAGAATTCCCATAATCGTTCCCCATAAGAGAGGGGCTGGAAGCCCGAGTGCCCAGAACATGAAACCGGATAAAAATCCTTTTACAGCCGAAACGGCAAGCGTGCCGAAAACAGTGGCACGAATCGTATTGTCGATGATCTTGAAAAGTCCGTTCGTTTCCCTTCCGCAAAGCGGGGAAAATCGCCTGATCGTTCTCAGGATTTGATTACGATCCCTGAGAAAATAGAAAAGCAGATAAAACGTCAGGACAATGACGATGACCTGAATGAACGAAGACCGTAAAAACAGCGTTACCTGAGCGGTCAGCCAGGAAGTGAGATTATTGACGGCTTGTGGGATGTTCAGATGATTTTCCAGCCAGAAAACGGCTTTTCCGACAAAAGGCATCTCTTCCAGATTGGCTTGCCATTCACCCGATTCAACCCTGTTCATGATTAATGCCGCGCCCTTGTCGATTTCCAGAACGACACGGATGACGATCAGCATGACAGGAATGACGACAATGACAATGGCCAGTGCAGATGTCAGTATGGCCGAAATGTTCTTCTGTTTCAGTTTCCTGGAAATGCGTTTGTGAACGGGCATGAATAGAACAGCCAGGGCAAGTGCCCATGCCAGTGACGACAGAAAAGGTACCGTCATCAGATAACAGAGGAGTACGCCCAGAATCGTGAAGCCGAGCTGTATGAAAGCCCGGATGTGATTGCGGGATTTCCAGTCTTCTTTTTCAGGGAGGATCGTTTCTTCCTTGAGTTCATTCGTATTCATGGCACAGACATGAAAAAAGCGGCATTATTTTTGAAATGTCCCTGTTGCCACGTTACGTCAAATTTACGTATCGACCATGAGTGAAGTCAAACGACGTTAAGCTCCTGATTTTTTTGACCGGCAAAAAGGGAAATGGAGAGGGAGGGATACTCAGGTGGCAAGTCCATAAAAAAGCTGTTTCACGAATGCGTGAAACAGCTTTGAATAAAAGCAAAAGATATCAGACGTCGATATTGCCGGCCAGAAGCGCATGATTTTCGATAAACGCCCGACGTGGTTCGACATTGTCGCCCATCAGGGTCGTGAAAATCTGGTCGGCTGCGATGGCATCTTCGATTTTGACTTTCAGCAAACGGCGCATGGTCGGATCCATTGTCGTTTCCCAAAGCTGGTCAGGATTCATTTCTCCCAGACCTTTATAACGTTGTTTGGAAATGCCCCGTTCTGCTTCCATACGAAGCCACTGCATGGCCTGATGAAAGTTTTTGACGGCCAGCTGACGCATGCGGTCGCCTTCACCACGAGTGATCATGGCTCCCGGGCCGATCAGATTCAAAAATGCCGTCGCTGTTTTTTCCAGAGTCCGGTAATCGTTGCCATAAACGAAATCCCTGTCGAGTCTGGTGACATGGGCATTGCCGTAATGAGTCCGGATCACCGAAAGGGAAATATCACCGTTCTCGTTGTTTCCGGCCTTGACTTCGACAGTCGGGTCATTGATGATTTTTGCCAGAGACCGGGCCGATTGTTCGGCCTCTTCCATCGAATTCAGATTCAGCTTCGCACCATTCATGATCGCGGAAAGGACATCCATGTCGATCATTCTGGAAATACGCTGGATGATGTTATAAGCGATTGTATGCTGGTCTGCCATTTCCTTGAGCGTTTCGCCACTTATCGGTTCTGCCCCTTCTTTTGGCGTCAGGACAGCACCCTGAAGCGCAATCGACATCATGTGGCTGGCTTCTTCCAGATCGTCTTTCAGATAGCGCTCATCCTTGCCGTTCTTGATTTTGTAAAGAGGGGGTTGGGCGATATAAACATAGCCCCTTTCCACCAGCTGTGGCATTTGCCGGTAGAAAAGTGTCAAAAGCAGGGTACGGATGTGGGCACCGTCCACATCGGCATCGGTCATGATGATGATACGGTGATAACGGAGCTTGTCGATATTGAATTCATCCGGCCCGATACTCGTGCCCAGTGTTGCAATCAGCGTCGTGATCTGCTCGGAAGAAAGCATTTTTTCGTAACGGGATTTTTCGACATTCAATACCTTGCCACGCAAAGGCAGAATGGCCTGGAACTTACGGTCTCTTCCCTGTTTTGCAGAACCGCCTGCCGAATCCCCTTCGACGAGATACAGTTCGGAAAGGGCAGGGTCTTTTTCCTGACAGTCTGCCAGTTTTGCGGAGAGGCCAAGACCATCCAGAACGCCTTTTCTGCGTGTCAGTTCGCGCGCCTTGCGGGCAGCTTCGCGGGCACGTGCCGCATCGACGATCTTCGAGCAGATGATTTTGGCGTCGTTCGGTTTTTCCTGCAAAAAGTCTGTCAGGGTTTTCGTGATGATTTCTTCAACCGGACCGCGGACTTCAGAAGAAACGAGCTTGTCTTTCGTCTGGGAACTGAATTTCGGTTCAGGAACCTTGACAGACAGGACACAGGTCAGGCCTTCACGCATATCATCACCGGTAACGTCTACCTTGGCTTTTTTGGCGAATTCGTTTTCCTCGATATAGCGGTTGATGACACGGGTCATCGCGGCACGCAGACCGGTCAGGTGGGTACCGCCGTCACGTTGCGGAATATTGTTCGTGAAACAAAGCACCTGTTCGTTGTAGGAATCATTCCACTGCATCGAAATATCAACGTAAATTGATGTTCCGAGTTCGGATACCCGTTCGCCGGTCGCCTGAAAAATAGTGGGATGCAGGACGGTTTTGCCGCGGTTGATGTATTCGACGAAACCGCGCGTTCCACCTTCATAGGCAAATACTTCATCCTTGCCGGTACGCTGGTCGGTCAGACGAATGCGGACACCGTTATTCAGAAATGACAGCTCACGGATTCTTCTGGCCAAAACCTCATACTGGAATTCAACTGTCGTGAAAATCGTCGGATCCGGCCAGAACTGGACACACGTACCATGCTTGTCGGATTCACCGACAACCCGTATTGGGGAGCATTCGATGCCATTGATCATTTCGACGGTATTGTTTTGAGGCAATCCCTTCGCGAATTCCATGTAGTGTTCCTTGCCATCCCGCCAGATGGTCAGCTTCAACAGGGTAGACAGACCGTTCACACAGGAAACGCCGACACCGTGAAGGCCTCCGGAAACCTTGTATGAATTCTGATCGAATTTACCTCCTGCATGGAGTTCGGTCATGACGATCTCGGCAGCGCTGCGCTTGGGCGTATTCTTGTCGTCAAACTTGATCCCGGTGGGAACGCCACGGCCATTATCGAGTACCGAAATGGAATTGTCCGAGTGAAGCGTGACATGTATTTCGGTACAGAAACCGGCAAGGGCCTCGTCGATCGAGTTGTCCAGCACTTCAAAGACCAGATGATGCAAACCGGTTCCGTCCGACGTGTCACCGATATACATACCGGGCCGTTTACGGACAGCCTCGAGGCCTTCCAGAATCTGAATGGAAGAAACACCATAGTTTTCTTCGTTTTGCTGAACATCGTTTTGTGAATTTTGCGACATGGAGCTGTTTTCCTTAAAACGCCGACTGTCGTACTGCCGGGTAGGGCTGTACGACATGACTCAATGCAATGATCGATAAAATCATCAATAACGGGTCTGCTATGCGTCTAGATACGCATCGGCATAACAACATATTTGAAATCTGCATTATCCGGAACGGAGACCAGTGCGGACGAGTTGGCATCACCCAACTCGATACTGACCTGTTCGCTTTTCAGATTTCCCAGGACATCCAGAAGATAGGTGACATTGAATCCGATATCGATGCTGTCACCGTTATAGTCGAGTTCGATTTCCTCGATTGCCTCTTCCTGATCGGCATTGGTAGAACTGATTTTCAGGCTGCCGGGTGCCAGAATGCAGCGGATACCCTTGAACTTGTCGCTTGTCATGATAGCGGCACGTTGCAGTGCTCTTTGCAGCTGTTCACGGGAAAGCGTGAATTTGTTTTTGTATCCCTTCGGAATGACACGGGTATAGTCAGGGAATTTGCCTTCGACCAGTTTCGAAATCAATTCGACGTCACCGAAAACGAAACGAACCTGGCCGCCGGAAAAGTCGATACGAACCGGTTCTTCGCTGTCTTCGAGCAATCTCTGCAATTCAAGAATCGTTTTGCGCGGGATAATGACGTCGTTTTTGGAAAATTCCTGGTCTGTTTCCATCTGGCAGAAGGCCAGCCGATGGCCGTCTGTCGCGACAGCCGTCATTTTTTTGCCATCGACCTGCAAGAGCAAGCCATTCAGGTAATAACGGATGTCTTGCTGTGCCATCGAGAAATAAACCATACCCAGCAAATTTTTCAGTGCTTTTTGCGAAACCGTGACAGAAGTTTCATATTCAGCCGGCTGGGAGACGATTGGAAAGTCTTCAGCAGGAAGGGTCTGGAGGGAAAAACGTGATTTGCCGGCGGAAACCGCAAGACGCTTGTCATTTAAGGTGATCGCGATATCGGAAGTATCCGGCAATGCACGGAGAATGTCGAGAAGCTTGCGTGCAGCCACGGTTGTCGTTCCGTTTCCCTCATTGGTACCGATATCGGCATGCGTGACGATCTGTATTTCAGTGTCCGTTGAAAGGAAAGAAACGGCTTCACCTTCTTTTCTGATCAGAATATTGGCCAGAATCGGCAGGGTATGCCTGCGTTCCACGATACCGCTTACGATCTGTAATGGGCGAAGAAGATTGTCTCTGCCGGTTTTTACCAGTTGCATGTTCTTATCCTTGAAAATTTGATTGTTCTTTATCCCAAGATCTTTCAATTGTATTGCTGTCAACCTTTAAGAGTTTGTTCCAGCACATGAAGCTCATGATTGCATTCAGGATTTTTCAATCTGTCCTGTGCAATTTTGCGAACCGCGTGCAAAACAGTCGTATGGTCACGCCCACCAAACAATTCACCGATCTCGGGCAGGCTTTTTTGAGTCAATTCTTTCGTTAAATACATAGCGATCTGACGTGGCCTTGCAATATTGGCAGGGCGTCTTTTCGAATACATGTCGGCGACCTTGATACGGAAAAAGTCTGCGACGGTTTTCTGAATGTTTTCCACAGAAATCTGGCGATTCTGTACATTTAACAAATCCTTTAAGGCTTCCTTGGTCAACTCGATAGTGATGTCGCGGCCATGAAAGCGGGAAAAGGCCAGTATCTTTCTCAATGCGCCTTCAAGTTCACGGACATTTGACCTGAGGTGTTTCGCCACGAAAAAGGCAACGTCGTCGGAAAGCCGTATGCCTTCCTGGCTGGCTTTCCTGATCAGAATGGCGACACGCATTTCCAGTTCGGGCGGTTCAATGGCAACGGTCAGTCCAGAGTCGAAACGGGACGTCAGCCGGTCATCCATCCCTGAAATTTCCTTTGGATACGTATCGCTGGTGATGATGATCTGTTTGCGTGCCGCAATCAGCGCTTCAAAGGCATAAAAAAATTCTTCCTGTGTACGGCTTTTTCCAGAGAAAAACTGCACATCGTCGATCAGCAGCATATCAAGGGAGTGATAATACCGCTTGAAATCATCGAATCCCTTGCGCTGGTAGGCCGTCACGACATCGCGAACGTATTGTTCGGCATGGATGTAGCGTATCTTTGCAGAAGGCGTATCGGCCAGAACCTGATTGCCGATGGCATGGATCAGGTGAGTCTTGCCAAGGCCAACGCCACCGAACAGATAAAGCGGGTTATACGAAACGCCCGGATTGTTGGCGACCTGAATGGCTGCGGCACGGGCCAGCTGGTTTGCCTTGCCGGTGACGAAACTGTCGAAGGTCATTTCGGCATTGATCCGGCTTTGTTCACGTGTCGGTGTCTCGGAGACAGGAATCCTTTGATTCAATTCGACCGGTTCCGTAATGGCATTATCCGGAATGGATTTCGGCTGGGCCGATGCCTGTTTCGATGGAGACGCGGAACGGGTGGCGGGATTCAGCAAAAACTGGACTTCAACCGTCGACTCCAGAAACTGGCAGGCCAAGGCAGTAATACGATCGGCATATTGGGTCTTTACCCAATCCAGTTTGAAACGGTTGGGAGCGGCAACCCGCAATATGCCGTCATTGTAGTCAAGCGGCACAAGTGGCTTGATCCAGGCGCTATACTGCTGTGGCGTCAATTCCGATTCCAGTTGGGACAAGCAGTTCTGCCAAAAATTTTCCATAATTCCAATCGACTAAACATCGGTTACCGGTTGACTTTTTCCAGCAGAAATATTGCCATTGTTCCGGACATGAAAAATGCGGATGCACTGTCCATTGAAAGTCAAAAAATCGATAAACACTTTTCTAATAAGTGACTATTTTACCTTGAATTAGGCTAGTTATCCACAGGCTTCGTCTGTTTTTTAACCTATTTCTGCCATGAAATACAGATTCATATTGACAGGATAGGGAAAATTACGGTCTAATCATTGGTTCCTTGCGCATAATCGGTGTCTTGTCACGGTTATTATGACCGATCAGCCGACATTTTAACGGGACAGGCGGCGCCAGATTTTGAATTTTTTTTGCTGATATTAGCGAGACCATCATGAAACGTACTTATCAACCTTCAGTTGTGCGTCGTAAACGCACTCATGGCTTCCGTGCCCGTATGGCGACCAAAAACGGCCGTGCCGTTTTAAACGCACGTCGTGCCAAAGGCCGCAAGCGTTTGGCGGTATAAAACCAGACGATGTTTTGCTGGTTGTGTGAACAGAAATTTTTCTTCCGATCGGCGTATCGTTAAAACGGATGATTTTTCATCCGTTTTTCGTATGCGTCCCTGCGGACGGACGAGACACTTTGTTTTGAATCCCCCCCCCACCCCGTTCAAAAATCCACGACTCGGGATTGTTGTTGCCAAACGATTCGCGCAACGGGCCGTAACCCGCAACACAATCAAACGATTGTGTCGCGAAATATTCCGCTGTATACAAATTCCTGCAATGGATTGTATTATTCGTTTGACGTCGCCGGTTAACACACGGAAAGATCCTGCCACAAACAGGCAGTTGAAGCGCATTCTCAGGGCGGAACTGGATCAGTTGTTTGCCTCTTCAGGAATGAAACAGAAAAGCAGGCAGTGATGCAATCACCATTGAAATATCTGCTAATCGTTTTAATTCGGGGATATCAGTTGTGCATTAGCCCATTCATAGGGCAAAATTGTCGTTTTTACCCGAGTTGTTCTCAATATGCAATCGAAGCCATTTCGGTACATGGCTGTTTGAAGGGCTGTTACCTCACTTTCATCCGGCTGTGCAAATGCCATCCCTTGCATCCGGGAGGAATTGATCCTGTCCCTGCGAGAAAATCCGGTTGTGCTTGTAGTTCATCATCGAAAGATGATGGCAAAGATATTTGAAAAGTAGATTATGGAAGCCAAAAAACGTAGTACGTTGATACTGATACTAGCGGTTGCGCTTTTTTTCCTTTGGGACAACTGGCAAGTACACAGAGGCGGTAAGTCCCTCATTTTTTCACAGGAAAAAACGCAAAAATCCGAAACCCAGACAGGTTTGCCTGAAGTTCCTGTCCAGACTTCATCCGTTTCCTCAGAAGATAATGACGGTACGGAGGCTTTAACCGTTGCCAAAAAGGAAGAAGCCAAAAAACAGCCTGCCGAACTGGTAACGATCACAACCGATGTCTTCAAGGTTCAGATCAGTCCTGATGGCGGTGTATTCCAGAATCTGGAGTTGCTGAAATATCCGGACAATGTCGATTCCGAAAAGGACATGGTACTCTTTGAATCGGCTCCCCCCAGAATTTATCTGGCACAGACCGGTTTGACGGGAGGTCTGTATCCGAATCACGCGACACGCTTCCATATCCTTCCCGGCGACAGAACGCTTGGCGAGAACAGTGATGAAATCAGGCTGGTGATGAATGCCGAAAAAGACGGTGTCCGCCTGACCAAGACATATACTTTCAAACGCGGCAGTTATGTCGTGGACGTCGACCAGAAAGTCACGAACCTGAGCCATGAGCCGATCCATGCTTCCCTTTATCTGCAACTGCTCCGTGACAGCGAGAGACCGGAAGGACAGTCACGGTTTATCAGTACTTTTACGGGACCGGCGGTTTATTCCGAAGAAGACAAATTCCAGAAAGTCAAATTCGACAATATTGGTGAAGGAAGAATGGATCACGTGACCAAGACCGACAATGGCTGGGTCGGTATGGTTCAGCATTATTTCGTTTCCGCCTTCATTCCACAGGATAAGGTCGCCCGCGAAAACTATACGAAAAAAGTGGGCGAGAACCTGTACGCTATCGGTACGGTCATTCCATTGGGCACGATCGCTCCAAACGCCAGTGCTTCCAATGACTCGAAATTGTATGTCGGGCCACAGGAATCCAGGTTGCTGGAAAAAACCGCTCCGGGCCTGGAACTGGTCAAGGATTATGGCTGGCTGACGATTATCGCCAAACCGATTTTCTGGCTGATGACTCAAATTCACAATGAAGTGGGCAACTGGGGTTGGACCATCATTCTGCTGACCTGTCTGATCAAGCTCGTCTTTGCACCGCTTTCAGCCGCCAGCTATCGCAGTATGGCGAGAATGAAGCAGTTCACGCCGAGAATCATGGAACTCCGCGAAAGATACAAGGATGACAAACAGCGCATGAACAAGGAATTGATGAGCTTGTACAAGGCTGAAAAAATCAATCCGCTCGGGGGCTGTCTGCCAGTTGTCGTCCAGATTCCGGTCTTCATTTCCCTGTACTGGGTACTGCTTGCCAGCGTTGAAATCAGAAACGCGCCATGGCTGGGATGGATTCAGAATCTGGCTGCGCCCGATCCTTATTTCATCCTTCCGGTCATCATGGCTGGTTCCATGTTCATCCAGCAAAAAATGAGCCCGCCACCGCCTGATCCATTGCAAGCGAAGATGATGATGTTTCTGCCGATCGCATTTTCGATCACATTCTTCTTCTTCCCGTCCGGTCTGGTTCTGTATTGGGTGGTCAACAATCTGTTGTCGATTGCACAGCAGTATTACATTACGAGAAAATATGGCAACCCGCAGCCCAAAAAGTCTGCCTGAACCATTTTTTCCTGAAACAAAAAAAGCCCGTGCTTGCATGGGCTTTTTTATGAGTGAATTGCGGATTCATTGATGATCTGGTTATTTGACCTCGACAATACCCTTCATAATGCCTCTGTTTCGATATTCCCCAAAATCAGCGAAAATATGAACGCTTATTTTGCGGAGAAATATTGTGCCGGAGGCATGGTGCTGACTTCGGAAGAAGCGGACAGGCTTCGTATTGATTTCTGGAAGCGTTTCGGCGCGACATTACTTGGAGTCAGCCGGATTTATAACGGAGATGCCAGGGAGTTTCTGGAACGGGCGCACCGCTTTGACAATCTGGATTCGATGGTTTATGCAGAAAGGGGATTGATACCGCTGTTCAGAAATCTGCCGGGTAAAAAAATCCTTTTGACGAATTCGGCCCGTGCCTATTCGAAAGAGGTGCTCCGCATTTTGGGCCTGCTGCCTTATTTCGATTCACACGTCCCGATTGAATCGATGAGGGTGCACGGGAAACTGGAACCAAAACCATCCAGAAAATTCTTTCGCAAATTGTTGATGCGTGAAAAAATACGGCCTTCCGAATGCATACTGGTTGAAGACAATGCCCATATACTGAAAGTGGCGAAAACACTGGGAATGAAAACGGTTCTTGTCACCCAATATCTGAATATCAGCCGACATTCCCATCATGCTTATCCGGTTGTGCAGAGAAAAGTACCATTTTCAAAACCAGATTATGTGGATTTGAAAGTTTCATCCGTCCGACAGCTGACACGACGTTTAAACCGAATTCATTAATTCTTTTCATATTCTATCAATCATGGGAACATCCAAATCCGGAGAAAGAAAACTGCAAATTCTGCAGGCATTGGCACAAATGCTTGAACAGCCGCGTAGTGAAAAGATAACGACCGCTGCACTTGCCCGGCATCTTGATCTGTCTGAAGCTGCCCTGTACCGCCATTTTGCAAGCAAGGCACAGATGTTTGAAGGCTTGATTGAATTCATCGAATCGAGCATCTTCGGTCTGATCAACCAGATCGAGGAAAAAGAAGAAAATGGATTGTTGCAGGCACAGTCCATTTCCATGCTGGTCCTGAACTTTGCAGAAAAAAATCCGGGTATGACACGTGTCATGACAGGGGATGCCCTGATCAATGAAGACGCACGTCTCCAGACGCGCATGAACCGGTTTTTCGACCGTGTCGAACTGGCTTTGAAACAGAGCATGAAAATTGCCTCAGTGCAGGGGCAGTTCCGGGAAGAAGATATCAATCACAGAAGCAATCTGTTGATGAGTTATCTGATAGGACGCCTGTTCAGGTTCGTCAAGACCCAGTTCAGACAGAATCCGACTGAAGACATGGCCTGCCAGATCAATTTCATATTAAGCTGATGCACCGTAAAATCGGATTGTCGTGACTGGCAACATCTTGTATTGTAGCCGGCCACAAGTCCTGTGCCTGTTTTTCATCGTTGTTTTTTACCGGATTTCGGGAGCGAAGAAACAGTTTTCGAGCCAATGGAGTGGATGACATGCAGGAGATCATTATTGCCCTGACCGCCGGTTTTTTCATCGGCCATGTCCTTCATCGCCTGATGTCAGGTATCGTTCATACTATCCGTGAAAAAGAAGCCTCTTTTGAACCTGGTACAATCGTCCGTGTTCCTGTCAAGGAAGCTCCTTTTTCTGAACGTTCATCTGAAAACGGCTTGACCGTTTTCCGTGAAAAATATCTTTGCCCCCGGTTCGGAAACGACCGATACGGCAAATGTCCTGCTGGAAGAAGGGGCAGTATTATCCTGATAACCTCACTGTTCTGTGCCGTTACCGTATATCATTTCGGCATGACGTTTACAGCGCTGGCTGTCTTGCTATCCCTATGCTTTCTGATCTTGCTGGGATTTATCGATGCGGAAACCGGTTATCTTCCCGATTGTCTGACATATCCGTTCCTGTGGGCCGGATTGCTTGTTAATGTAAAGTCGGTATTTGTTCCACTCCAAACAGCCGTCATAAGTGCCGCATCCGTTTATCTGGTTTGTGAAATAACGAATGCTTCCTTCAGATTTTTCTCTGGCAAAGATGGAATGGGTCACGGCGACTTCAAGATGATCGCCGCTCTTGGGGCATGGTTTGGTTGGGTATCCCTGATTTTTATCGTTATCATGGCGTCCCTTCTGGCCATTCTGGCAGGATTGGTCAGAATGATGTCAGGACGACAGGGTTTTAATGAATATTTTCCATTCGGGCCTTATCTGGCGGCTGCAGCGGTTCCGGTTCTTCTGTTTGGAAGGATGTTTATGCAGAACCTGAATGATTTTTCTTAAATTTTTTGACGAAGAATTTGCCTAAAATGAGTTACGAGGATTTTTCAATCGTTTTGACTGGCGGAATCGGAAGTGGAAAAAGCATGATCGCCAGTCTGTTTTCTGAATTGGGGGCCACGGTTATCGATACAGATGATGTGGCACGCAGGCTGACACTTTCGGGAGGCGCCGGAATCGGGCCGATACGGGATGCCTTTGGGGAAAAATACATTCAGGCTGATGGCGCGATGAATCGTTCGCTGATGCGTGAACTGGTATTTTCCAAACCGGAAGAGCGCTTGAAGCTGGAAGCGATTCTGCATCCACTGATCAGAAAAGGGGCACTTGAGTTGGCAGAAGCGGCAACAGGGACTTATGTCATATTCGTCATCCCGCTTCTGGTAGAGCGCCCGGTCTGGTGCGGTATGGGCACGCGCATTCTGACTGTGGATTGTCCCGAAGAATTGCAGATTGAACGAGTCATGAAACGAAACAACATGAGCCGCGAGCAGGTCAGGGCCATTATGGCGACGCAAGCGACACGTCAGCAGCGGCTGGCAGTTGCGGACGATGTCATCGTAAATGACCGAAGCGTGGAAGAAGTCAGAAAAGAAGTAGTCAATTTGCATGCAAAATATACTGCAATAATCCGGAAAACCGGTTTATGAGACCGCTTTGTTTGTAATTTTTCCATGCATCGTTCAGAATCTTACTTAAATGAAACATCGGAATTGAAAGAGGAATCACTTTGATAACTTACGAATACCCTTTCAACGAACGTATCCGCACATTGTTGCGGCTGGAAGATTTGCACGAGAGATTCAATTTTTTCCTGCATCAGAATCATGCCTTGCAGCATCACGTTGCGTTAACACTTATTTTCGAAATGCTTGAAGTCGCGACCCGATCGGATCTGAAATCGGATCTGCTTCAGGAACTCGAACGCCAGAAACAGATTCTTATTGGATACAGTGCGCATCCGAATATTCAGAAAGAAGTTCTGGACGATGTGTTGGCTGAAATCGATCAGGTCAGTTCTGCTCTGGTCAATACACTGGGCAAGACAGGGCAAAGCATCAGGGAGAATGAATGGCTGATGAGTGTCCGTGGCAGAACAATGATCCCGGGCGGCGCCTGTGAATTCGACCTGCCATCTTACTTTGCCTGGCAGCACCGGTCGGCGGAAGAACGCTATAATGACATCCAGAACTGGTTTTCGCCGATGGTGTCGCTGCTGGATGCGGTCGGGCTTGTTTTGCGGCTCTTGCGGGCTTCCGGTGTCCAGTTCAAGGTGATTGCCGAATCGGGCAGCTACCAGCAGATGCTGCAGGGTAAAGTTCATCAGATGTTGCGTATCAAGATAGACGAAAAGAGTGGCGCGATTCCGGAAGCTTCGGCAAACAAATACATGTTATGGATACGATTTACCAGACAGGACGGCGATCTCAAGCCGAAACTGATCGAAGAAGACGTATCCTGTGAATTGACTCTGTGCTGATATGGTTACCATTGTTAAATGTCCTGTTTGCGGCAAGGACGTCGAATGGAAAGAAGCGAATGCCTTTCGTCCTTTCTGTTCGGAACGCTGCAAGCAAATCGATCTGGGCGCGTGGGCGGATGAGCAATACAAGGTTCCTGCCACGGAAGAAGACGAAAACGACAGGGAAGAACCTGTTTGGGATTGACCGATGCCTTGATCCGGTTTTTAAATGTCAGGTATCACTTGATAAGTCAAATGACTTAAGTATAATAATCTGCACTATGTGCAAAACAGTTCATTCAGCAGTTATTCTCCTCACCTTGCGCTGGCGTAAGCCTGTCGCCTGATATCCTCTTGCGCCTTTCGTGCGCGCAGCATTCCCTTTTTTGACGGCTCCTGTTTTCTTGCCATCATTATTTGCACGAATCATACCTCTTTTTACATACATGCAAGGTGACGATCATGTTACTGATGATTGATAATTACGACTCGTTTACATATAACCTCGTCCAGTATTTCGGTGAGTTGGGCATTGATGTCCGGACTTATCGCAACGATGAGATTACGCTTGAGGCGATTGAACAACTCAACCCTGACCATATCTGTATCTCCCCTGGCCCGAAAACTCCTTATGAAGCGGGCGTCTCACTTGATGTCCTGAAACATTTTGGCGGAAAAATTCCTCTTTTCGGAGTCTGTCTGGGTCATCAGTCCATAGGTGCTGCGTTTGGGGGGAAAGTCATCCGAG
Source organism: Pseudomonadota bacterium (assembly GCA_023449275.1). Taxonomy (GTDB): domain Bacteria; phylum Pseudomonadota; class Gammaproteobacteria; order Burkholderiales; family Burkholderiaceae_D; genus Oxalobacter. Next base: position 78,478 of record JAEXJM010000044.1, read on the forward strand.
CCAAACAGATCATGCATGGAAAAACCTCTCCCGTCTTTCATACGAATGAAGGTGTTTTTCACGGATTGCCGAATCCGTTTACGGTAACCCGCTATCATTCGCTGGCTATCGAGCGGGAAACCCTGCCGGATTGCCTCAAAATAACGGCATGGACGGAAGATGGCGAAATCATGGGCGTACGCCACAGGGAATACGCCATAGAAGGGGTTCAGTTCCATCCCGAATCCATTTTGTCCGAAGAGGGCCATGCCCTGCTCAAGAACTTTATTGCGGAATAAATCATGTCTACCAATATCAGGCCTCAGGAAGCACTTTTGAGATGTATCGAACACCGTGAAATATTCCACGATGAAATGTTATCCCTGTTTCGAAGTATCATGAGCGGTGAAATGTCACCGCTCATGATTGCCGCATTGACTGTCGGTCTGCGCGTCAAGAAAGAAACGGTGGGTGAAATCGCTGCCGCAGCCGAAGTCATGCGCGAGTTTTCCCTCAAGGTCAGGGTCAAAGACACGGAAAACCTTCTCGACATTGTCGGTACCGGTGGCGATGGCGCACATACCTTCAATATCTCGACGGCTTCCATGTTTGTTGCAGCGGCTTGCGGTGCCAGGGTTGCCAAACACGGCAGCCGGAGCGTTTCCTCCTCTTCAGGAAGCGCTGACCTGCTGGAAGCCCTGAACGTCAACATCAATCTGTCGCCGGAACAGATCGCCGAGTCTATCAACAATGTCGGAATCGGCTTCATGTATGCACCGAATCACCATTCAGCCATGAAACATGCCAGGGCTGTGCGTGAGGAACTGGGTGTCAGGACCATTTTCAATATTCTCGGTCCCTTGACCAATCCGGCTTATGCCGACAACATCATGATGGGCGTATTCCATCCTGATCTCGTCGGCATTCAGGTACGCGTTCTTCAGAAAATGGGCGTGAAGAGGGCGCTTGTCGTCTGGGGACGGGACAATCTGGATGAGGTATCGCTGGGAGCCAGTACGCTGGTCGGTGAACTGTCCGATGGCAAGGTACGCGAATATGACATACATCCGGAGGATTTCGGCCTCCGGATGTATGCCAGCCGCAATTTCGAGGTTGCCAATGCGCAGGAATCGAAAAAAATCGTTCTGGATGCCTTGAACAACAAGGCGACTCCTGCAACCGATATCATTGCCTTGAATGCCGGAGCCGCCCTGTATGCGGCAGGCAGGGCATCCTCGATTGCCGATGGCCTTGCGCAGGCACAGGCCGCCATCAAATCCGGTGCGGCCCGGGCGAAACTGGACCAGTTTGTCGGTTTCACCCAATCGATTAACGTCAAATAACGGATGTTCCAATGTCTGACATTCTGAAAAAAATCCTTTCCATCAAGAAAACCGAAATCGATTCAGCCAAAAAAAAAGAATCATTTGCAGCCCTTCAAAACAGGGTGGAAAATGGTATCGACCTGAAAGGAGTCCGCCGCGACTTTGAGGGATCACTTCGCCATAAAATTGGCAAAGGGCAGGCTGGCATCATTGCCGAAGTCAAAAAAGCATCTCCTTCCAAAGGAGTGATTCGTGAAGCATTTTATCCTGATGAAATTGCAAAAAGCTATGAAAGACATGGCGCAGCGTGTTTGTCAGTACTTACTGACATGGAGTTCTTCCAGGGTTCGCCAGCTTATCTGATGGAAGCAAAAGCAGCGTGTTCCCTGCCTGTATTGAGGAAAGATTTCATGATCGATCCCTATCAGGTTTATGAGGCGGGTGCATGGGGTGCCGATTGCATTCTTCTGATCGTTGCCGCCCTGTCCGACAACCAGATGGCTGAACTCGAAGCATGTGCTTTCGGGTTGGGGATGAATGTTCTGGTCGAAGTTCACAATGCCGAAGAACTGGAAAGGGCACTGGTATTGAAAACAAGCCTGTTGGGTATCAATAACCGTGATTTGAGAACCTTCAGAACATCCATCCAGAATACGATCGATTTGTTGCCCGGATTGCCGAAAGACAAACTGGTCGTCACGGAATCGGGAATTTTGCAAAGGGAAGATGTCCGTAAAATGCGTGAGGCCGGCGTCAATGCCTTTCTGATCGGTGAAGCTTTCATGCGCGCAAAAGATCCGGGCGACGAACTTGCCAAACTGTTTGCCTGATATTTTTTATCAGGCAAACAGGGCATTATTGAGCCGGTTTATCCAGCTTTCTGAAGCCAGAGTTCCCTAGCCTCTTTCATTTGGGACGTTTCGTCTTTTGACAAGGTCAGGATGAATTTCGGGATATGTTCATCAGCGAGAATGACATCGAACTTCATCAGTTCGTCTCGTCTGAAAACATAGGTTTCGACTTTTTCACCGATGGCATACCGCGAAAGCTGTTTCTCCAGATTGGCAGTCGGATTTTCCGAGGAGACCCTGAGCCCATCGATGGCAAGCAGAATGTCACCAGCTGAAATTCCGGCCCGATGCGCCGCACCACCTTCAAAAACGTGGGTGACGATACAATCGCTTCCCGAACGTTTGACCCGGATATCAAGACCCGGTTTCGCATCGACATTGGCATCGTTCATGGAAATCCCGAACGGTGAAAACAGGTCGGCCAAAGGAATCTCAACCGTTCCGTAAATATATTTCCTGAAGAACTCCTGCAAATCCAGCCCGCTGATTTCTTCAATAACCGCTTCCGCTTCGGAATCGGTAATGCCCGTGCCGCTATCAGAATAAAAATCCCGGCCATGCCGATGCCATAACGCACGCATGACATCGTCCAGTGATCGCTGGTTGGCGGTTTCCCGTCTGATCGTCAAATCGAGTGCCAGGGCGACAAGCGAACCTTTGGTGTAATAACTGACCAGTGCGTTCGGGGTATTTTCATCCTGACGGTAATATTTGATCCATGCGTCAAAGCTCGCATCGGCAATGCTTTGTTTGAAACGCCCACGTCCTCGGAAAACATTATTGACTGTCTGGGCAATCTGATGCAAGTAAGTACTCACATCTATAATGCCGCTCCGGACAATGGTCAAGTCGTCATAGTAGCTGGTAAAACCTTCAAACATCCATAGCAGGCGTGTATAGGCTTCCTGCCGGAGGTCGTAGGGAGCGAAAACGGCAGGCTTGATTCTCTTGACGTTCCAGGTGTGGAAGTATTCATGGCTGCACAATCCAAGGAATTGCAGGTAATCCTCATCGATTTTCTGCTGTATGTTCTCAGGCCTGTTTTTCGATGGCAGGGACGATCTGGAACAAAGCAAGGCAGTTGAGGCACGGTGTTCAAGACCCCCGTAACCGTTCTTGACGACCATGACCAGAAATACGTATCGCGAGACGGGCGCTTTTTTTGTTTGGGGTTCGAAAAAAGCGATTTCGGTTTCACAGATTTTTTTGAGATCGTTTTCAATCCGCTTCAGATCGAGATTGGGAACCTGCCCCGTAATGGCGATTTCATGGGGAATACCACAGGCTTCGAATTGTCCAAGGATGAAGTGACCCATTTCGACAGGTGAATCGATCAGCTCATCATAGTCCTTTGCGACATACGTTCCGAATCCGTGACGGGACGCCTCAAGTTCCGGAAGTGCCGTCGCCACCTGCCATGTCAATGCCTCAGGTGAATCCGGTCGCTTGATATCGACGATGTGGGGCCGGTTTTCCAGCCCGACAGCCTCGAGAAAAACACTTGATCCATTGAAAAAGGCATGGGTCTGGTCAACATGTGCAGACCGCACGGACAGATCCCATGCATATACTTCATAACCGAGCGTTATCGGCCCTTCGCAGGGATCGGCCTGCCAGGTATGTTTATCCAGTTTGGTCAGTCGAACAGGGCGGTTCCGGTCACTTGCGCGGATCTGGACAATGTTTTTGGCGAATTCACGGATCATGTAACTGCCCGGAATCCAGGCCGGGAGCCTGAAAAGCTGCCCGTTTTCGTCAGGATCGTTTACCGTCATCGACACGCGGAACAGATGGCCGTTCAGATCGAAGGGCTCAATGCAATATCGGATAGCTTCTGTCATGGCATTCCAGTCTATAGTGTCAGTCCATTTACAGGATCGGGGCCAGCCATTGGGCAACCTGGTCTTCCGGAACCTGTCTCCTTTTCGCCATATCCTCTACCTGGTCTTTACCGATTTTCCCGATCGTGAAATAACGTGAATCCGGGTGGGCGAAATAAAAACCGGTAATCGAGGCAGTCGGCAACATGGCGTAAGATTCGGTCAGCTTCATGCCGATTTCCTCACATCTCAACAACCGGAAAAGATCGTCTTTTACCGTGTGTTCCGGGCATGACGGATAACCCGGCGCCGGCCTGATTCCCCGGTATTGTTCCTTGATAAGTTCGTCGTTCGTCAATTTCTCATCGGCTGAATAACCCCACAGATCTTTTCTGACCAGTTCATGAAGATATTCCGCCAATGCTTCAACCAGCCTGTCAGCAAGCGCCTTCAACATGATAGCGTCATAGTCATCCAGGTCGGCATCGAATTGCTCAAGATGCTTTTCGATTCCCAGACCGGCCGTGACACCGAACATACCGATATAGTCTTTTATCCCAGATGATTTTGGAGCAATGAAGTCAGACATGCACTGATTCGGACGTGGCACGCCATCGATAACCGGTTTTTCGTTTTGCTGGCGGACGCCATAATAAGTGAAGGCGACAGTCGAACGGGATTCATCCGTGTAAATCTCGATATCGTCGTCATTGACCGTATTGGCCGGCATCAGTGCCAATGTGGCGTTGGCGGTCAACCATTTGCCCTTGATCAGTTTTTCCAGCATCTTCTGGCCATCGGCAAATACCTTCTTCGCCATCTCGCCATGAACGGCATCGTTCAGGATAGTCGGGTAGGAACCAGACAGATCCCAGACCCGGAAAAACGGTGACCAGTCGATGTAATCGACAAGCGTCGCCAGATCGATATTCCTCAAAAAGCGCTGACCGAGATAAGTCGGCCTCTTGGGGGCATTCGCTCCTTCAAAGGACAACAGGGCCTTGTTCTTGCGAGCCTCCCCGATAGACAGCAGCTTTTGGGGCTTCTTCTGGGCATGGAGTTCACGAATATGCTCGTAATCGTCCGAAAGCACTTTCAGGTATTTCTCACGGATACTGTCCGAGAGCAGGGCCTGAATAACCGTCACGGTTCGTGAAGCATCCGTGACATGGACGACCGGGCCTTCGTAATTGGGTGCAATCTTGACGGCGGTATGTGTCTTGCTCGTTGTCGCCCCGCCAATGAAAAGCGGAATATTGCGTTCGCGGAAATACTCGTCACGCTGCATCTCGCTGGCGACGTGCATCATTTCTTCCAGAGAGGGGGTGATCAGTCCTGACAGGCCGATGGCATCGGCATTGACTTCCTTGGCCTTGGCAAGAATTTCCTCGCATGGAACCATGACGCCCAGATTGATGACTTCAAAATTGTTGCACTGAAGAACAACGGCAACAATATTTTTGCCGATATCGTGTACATCGCCCTTAACGGTGGCGATCACGATCTTTCCATTCGACTGGCTACTGCCACTCTGGCGTTTTTCTTCCTCAATGTAAGGAACCAGGTGGGCGACGGCCTGTTTCATCACACGAGCCGATTTCACGACCTGAGGCAGGAACATTTTGCCTTGTCCGAACAAATCACCGACAGCATTCATCCCGTCCATCAGAGGGCCTTCAATCACCTCGATAGGCCTGCCACCTTTTCGAAGCGTTTCCTGCAAGGCCTCTTCCGTATCCTCGATGATGAAATCCGTGACGCCATGAACGAAGGCATATGACAGGCGCTTGTTGACGGAATCTTCCCGCCATTGAAGATTTTCCCCTTCCTTTTTGGCTCCGGACTGGAATTCGCCAGCCACATCGATCAGACGTTCAGTCGCATCTTCCCGACGGTTTAAAACAGCATCTTCGACCCGTTCTCTCAGGGCTTCGGGGATTTCATCGTAAACACCCATCATGCCGGCATTGACAATTCCCATCGTCATCCCTGCCGAAATGGCGTGATACAGGAAAACGGTATGAATTGCCTCACGTGCAGCATTGTTGCCACGCAAGCTGAAACTGACGTTGGAAACCCCACCACTGATCTTGGCGTTTGGCAGGTTGTTTTTGATCCAGCGGGTGGCTTCAATGAAATCAACCGCATAATTGTTGTGCTCTTCGATACCGGTTGCGATCGCGAAAATATTCGGATCGAAAATGATATCTTCGGGAGGAAAACCGATACCATTGACCAGCAAATCATAAGCCCGTTTACAGATTTCGATTTTGCGTTGGTAAGTGTCGGCCTGTCCCTGTTCATCAAATGCCATGACGATAACGGCAGCACCATACCGGCGGCACAGCCTGGCATGATGGATGAACTCTTCTTCACCGTTTTTCAGAGAAATGGAATTGACGATCGATTTGCCCTGCAGGCATTTAAGACCGGTTTCAATGACTTCCCATTTGGATGAATCGAGCATGACCGGAACACGTGAGATTTCCGGTTCGGATGCGATCAGGTTCAGAAAGCGATTCATGGCGCTGACCGAATCCAGCATGGCCTCATCCATATTGATATCGATGATCTGGGCGCCATTTTCAACCTGCTGGCGCGCTACGGCGAGCGCATTGTCGTACTCCTCATTCAGGATCATCCGTGCAAAGGCCTTCGAACCCGTCACGTTGGTACGTTCACCGACATTGACGAACAGGGAGTTGTCATCGATGGTAAAGGGTTCGAGCCCGGACAGGCGCATGGCTGGCGGGATGACGGGCACTTTTCGTGGGGGCAGTGGTGCGACCGCCTTGGCGATGGCGCGAATATGATCCGGCGTCGTACCGCAGCACCCGCCGACGACATTGATAAAACCGCTTTCGGCGAATTCTTTCAAGAAGGCCGAAGTATCTTCAGGCAATTCATCGAACCCTGTTTCACTCATTGGATTGGGCAATCCGGCATTCGGATAAATGCAGATATGCGTATCGGCAATGCGCGACAGTTCATCGACATACGGTCTCATCAATGCTGCGCCAAGGGCGCAATTCAGTCCGACGGTCAACGGACGCGCATGGCGAATGGAATACCAGAAAGCCGTAACGGTTTGTCCGGACAGAATACGGCCGGAAGCATCCGTTACCGTACCGGAAATCATGATGGGCAGTTTTTTTCCGGTCTCTTCAAAAAAGGTGTCGATCGCAAAAAGAGCCGCCTTGCAATTCAGTGTATCGAAAACCGTTTCGACCAGAAGCAGATCGGCGCCGCCTTCAACCAGTCCTTTTACCTGTTCGGAATACGCTTCGACCAATTGGTCGAATGTGATGTTGCGTGCCCCCGGATCACTCACATCAGGAGAGATCGAGGCGGTTCTGGGGGTTGGTCCAATCGAACCGGCAACGAAGCGGGGATGATCTGGCGTCGAATATTTATCACAGATTTCCCTGGCGATTTTCGCGGATTGCACATTCATTTCATAAACAAGATGTGCCATGTGATAGTCGCTCTGGGCAATGGACGTTGCACCGAACGTGTTGGTTTCGATGACATCTGCACCCGCTTTCAGATATTCCTCATGGATGGCGGAAATAATATGAGGTTGGGTCAATGACAACAATTCGTTGTTACCCTTGACAAACAATTCACGTTCACTTTCCGAAGCCGGAGGAGCAAAATTGGCAAATCGTCCGTCCGGACCGCCCCGATAATCTTCCTCGGTCAATTTGTAACGCTGAATCATTGTACCCATAGCGCCGTCCAGAACCAGGATGCGCCTGGACATGATGTCGCGAAGAAGGGATTCTGTTGAGTCTTTTTCTATCGAGGTCATTTTATAAAAACAAGCTGTTTAATAATTTTCGGGGATTCCGATTGCGTAAAAAACGGGGCGACAAGATAAAAATTATACTTTAATCAGATAGAGCAGACGATTGGCGCACGAAACAGGCGTTGTCCGAAGCCAATGCCATCCGGTCTGTCAAATATAAAATGTAAAATCCGGTTTACTTTTATATTGGATAAACGATATAAAGACTGGCGGATAAAGAATGAAAAAATAGATATTTCATGCCGGCAACCCGGTATGATAAGACTTCTTTCCAGCCGATTTCCGCAATACAGTCAAAAATGTTATGAATAAAGTCAAAGGCTACCTTTATGGCTGTATTTCTTCCGCGACTTACGGGCTTGTTCCGTTGTTCACTTTGCCTCTGATGTCCCGCGGGATGCATTACGATAGCATTCTTTTCTATCGTTACCTTTTTGCGACCCTGTTTCTGGCAGCAGTCCTGAAAATGACTGGAAAATCCTTCAGGATAGAACGGGCCGATATCCTGCCCCTGATGGGGCTGGGAAGTCTTTTCGCACTTTCCTCGCTCTTCCTTTTCATGAGTTACCTGTATATGGAGTCGGGAATCGCCTCGACCATCCTGTTCTTCTATCCCATACTGGTCACGCTCATCATGGCGATTTTCTTCCGGGAAAAAATCGGTTGGGCAACGATCACGTCCATCATGCTGGCTTTTGTCGGCATTGGCCTGCTCTACAAGGGAGACCAGGGAACGCCACTCAGCATGATCGGCATATTCATCGTGTTCCTTTCCGCACTTTCTTATGCGCTTTACATCGTCGGGGTCAACAAAACACGGGTCAATGCCATGGATGGGGACAAACTGACGTTTTATGCCTTGTTGGCCGGAAGCGGCATTTTCTTTATCAAACTGAAATTCGGGGCCAACCTTGAAATGATTTCAGGCATTGCCTCATGGTTCGATATCATCATGCTGGCACTCGTTCCGACCGTCATATCGTGCGTCGCGATGGTCTGGGCCGTTCATAATGTCGGATCGACCGTGACCGCCATTCTGGGGGCACTCGAACCGCTCACGGCTGTTTTTGTCGGCATTGTCGTGTTCCATGAACCGCTTACCGTCAATATGGCCGTCGGCATATTCATGATCATTCTGGCTGTGATCGTCATCATTCTGGGCAAATCCATGCATATGTCGATGGATTCCATAAAAGCCATTGCCAACAAATTCATCCATAAATAAATCCTGTTGGGCAATGCACCAACAGGATTTATTTGGGGATCCGGATTGTTTACTTCAACGAATTCAGTTTTTCTTCCAGTGCGGCGGCATCGACAGCCCCTGCCACACGGCTATTGTCCGTAAAGAAGATAGTGGGAGTTCCATTGACATGAAGTTTCTGCCCCAGTTCCAGAATCTTCTCATTCGGGAAGGCACAATCCGCTTTTGCCTTTGCCGGAGTGTTGCCATTTAACATCCAGTCTTCCCATGCCTTTGCCGGATCGGCAGAGCACCAGGCGTTTTTTGAAATCTCGGCTGAATTGGCCGAAAGAATATTATAGGGATACATATAAATCGTCACATTGTCGATTTCATTCAGATTATTTTCAAACCGTTTGCAGTAACCGCAATTCGGATCGGAAAAAACGGCGATTTCCCGTTTCCCATTTCCCTTTACGATCTTGATAGCCAGATCTTTTGGCAGATCGGAAAATTTGGTGACCATTTTCTTAAGCTTCTCTTCCGTGTAGTTTTTCCGGGTTTCCAGATTCATGATCTCACCAAGGAAAAGATACTGGGCCTGCCTGTCGGTATAAACGAGCGTGTTTCCAAGGCGCACTTCATACAAACCAAAATAAGGCGTTTTGACGATATCCTTTTTCTGTACATCCGCACCGAGATAGTTTTGAAAGCGTTGCTGAATCCGGGCTTCAGGTGAAGACGAGGCTGCATGGGCAACACAGCCCAGGAGCAACAGGGTTACAAGAGAAAAACGTCGCAGAAAAGTCGCGAGGAAATATTTCATTTTTGAATCCTTCAAAGATGGCGAATTGTACAGACAGTTTACAGAAAAATACCAGTTCTAATTTTAGGCTTCAATATTTTTCACAAGTACATGATAATAAAGCATATTCTCATAAAAATTTAGATAGCATGGTTGCTTGTATCCAATAATATCCGCCCTGTTTGAAGCAAGGCAGGCAGACCATGTTATCCAAAACGGCAAGGAGCTATTTCGGAGAAATCGCTCGTCATCACGAAAAGACCTTTTCTTTCCAGTATCGGGCTAGAACGACTGTCCTCTCATTTTTCACGATTTTTATCTTACTTCTATTATTTCTTGTCATGGTCCGCTGGTACCAGCAAGTCATTTTCATCAATAATGCCATTCCCGCCAACCTGATCCAGAGTGATGATTTGCTGAGGATGTGGATAATGGGCCTTCGTTTTGATGGTCGAACTGTTTCGATATGCCTGTTACCGGCATTCTTTTCCGGGATGTTCTTAAGTATTCGTCCGGCTCCTTACCGACTCTGGCTGTGGGTGACGACATTCTGCGTCTTTTCCGCGGCAATAGTCATCTCTATTCTTGCTATCAGCAATATCTACTATATCCAGACATACCGTACCTATTTCGAGATTTTTGTTTTTTCTTTTGTGAATGAATCACCCGGTGCGGTCCTCACCACTGTCTGGCAGGATTATCCCGTGCTCATCGGATTTATTTCATGTGGTACTTTTTCATTGATTTGTGCATGGGTCTGGCAAAAAACAGCCGGTTACGTCATGAAAAAAAGCCGGGAATGGAACCTTGCCTTATTCGTGTTTTTTATAGTAGCCGCTATCATTCTGATCTATGCCCTGATGCGAGGCAGCGTTACTTCACGCTATCCGCTCCGACGTAACAATGCGCAGGTTTCCGTCATCGAGATGCTCAACAAAACGGTTCCCAATGGTCCTATGGCTTTTGCATGGGCCTTGAGCGATTTCCGAAAAAACGAAGAGCTGGATAAGGTGCCCATGAATGAATTGCCACTTCTGCTCCAGCAGGCGAATCTGGATTCGCTTTACAGCCGTACTCCCAGAAACGACTGGCTGGCGGCCCACAAGCCAAACGTCATCTTCTGCCTGATGGAAAGTCTGGGCCAAAACATGTTGACCTATGACCATCCTCCGGAAACAGATCTGATGGGAAGTCTTCGAAAACACTTCACAAGCGATTTTGTTTTTCGTCGCTTCATATCGGAAGACATCCATACTATCCAGTCTTTTTCTGCTCTTTTCTTTGTTAGCCCGATATCCAACCTCAGCACATCGATGCTGAGCCAGCAAAAATTACCTGATACTCCGTTTGAGAATTACAAAAAGGCCGGTTACAAAACCGTGTTTGTCACACCCGGAAGCAAGACATGGGAACGAATGGGAGATTATCTCAAGGTTCAGGGAGTCGATGAAATATACGACCAGACTGATTTGATGGATCGCTACGATCTGACTGACGTATCAGAGTGGGGTGTACCGGATGAATATGCCTTCAGATTCGCAAATGAATTGTTTGAAAAGAAAACGGACACCCCCCTGTTTATTGTGATCCTGACGGTCACTAACCATCCACCTTTTGCTGTTCCAAATGGTTACAAACCTCTTCCAGTCAAACCGACACAGGCCATGAAAGAGCGGGGCGATTTTGGTACACAGGATGAAACCATTGTCATGCAGACCTATCAATACGCCACCAATGCGTTGGGTGATTTCATTGACAGGGTCATCACTTCCTACGAAGGAAACAAAACCATTATTGCTGCCACAGGTGACCATAAAATGCAGAGAATGCGAGGAATTCTGCCACGTGAACAATTTAATGAATACGCTGTTCCTTTTTACCTGCACATACCTGCTGAAATAAAAGAACACGTTGAATTCAAATACGATCCCAAACGCATCGGCTCCCATAAAGACATCATGCCGACACTTTATCACTTCAGCCTTTCCGATCAGGAGTATCTGGCTGTTGGAGGCCGTAACATCCTGGCGAGAGTAGATGATCCGACTCGCGCTTTCGGATATAACGTCGAATTATGGACAGATGATCAATGTGTTTATTCCACGCGTAATCGAAAAGCCTGTTTCGAATTTGACCCGGACAATTCTTTCATGACATTGGATACTCATAAAAAGACAGAACCGGCACAGGAACAGAAAATGCAGGCATACTCGAAACTGCTGCAATGGCAGATACGTGCCAGAGCAAAAGGAACCTATTGAGGCTGGCATTGCTCTGCTGTACCGATCATTTGCAAGTAAGAGGATGTGGCGGGAAAGTCAAAATAGTGTGGCTAGTTTGAATCACATCATTCTTATATAATGAATAGCGAGATGATTTGCAATTTTTTTGCTACAATGCACGCTTCGCTGATGTAGCTCAGTTGGTAGAGCAACTGATTCGTAATCAGTAGGTCGGAGGTTCGACTCCTCTCATCAGCACCAAAAGATTATTTCAAGCCGTCCCAAGAAGACCATTAACCCGCATAAATTCAGTGAGTTATGCGGGTTTTTTTGTATCTGTCGTCCCGTAAAGTCCGATTCCGTCCGTGGACATCCGCCCTGTTTGGGGACACGATTGGGGGCATATTTCGGGCTTGCCCCAATTTGTTTTGAGGATGCTCCCGAAATTCCATTCAAGGATGACCAATATGGCAAAGATCATCAAACCGCTTTCGTCCATACAGGTCAGAAACGCCAAACCGAAGGACAAATCGTACAAACTGTTTGACGGCGGTGGCCTGTATCTGGAAGTTTTTCCGACCGGCTCCAGATTCTGGCGGGCCAATTACAATTATTTTTTACATGGTGAGCAATAAATTCTGTAGCCTTATTTAAGCATAAAGAATCTTTGATTTTGTACCGATGCATGGCAATATCTTCCAAATGCGGCTCTGTGAAGTGATGGTTGGATAACATCTGCTCCCTTTATCAGATTAACTGGATAATTAGCCCAGTACTGCATCATCTTGCTCATTAGGGTGCGATATTCGGTTATATCTACGGCCCAGCAGTTTTTTGACAGAATCTGCAGCTGGTGCTCACTAATAGTAAGAACCTATCAAAGATAATTCTTGCCATTGTGCGGAAATCACGCCCAGTCTTTATTTTTTACCAATATCGTCGCACCAACGCAAGGCTGCATTCAGGGTATTGTCGCTCATTGGTGGGAGCGTGACCAAATTTATTGCAAATAATACTTGTACAGACAGATCAAACTGGTAGCAGATTGTTATTTAATTCGGGACAAATGCATGACATAATGTCAGCAGTTTGTCCCAGCGATTTAATGGAAAATATATGAATATTCCTGAACATAACGAGGCTTATCAGGTGCTGTCCAGAGTGCGTGAACGTTATACGCAGAAGGAGCTAGCCTCCCTGTTGCATTATTCACCACGTCACATATCGCGCTGGGAATCGAAACAGATCGAGATACCTTATGCACTTCTTCCAGCCCTGAGAGTTATTGCTTCGAAACCTTCCAAAATGAAACCGGAAAGCCAGTTTACCTTTATTGATCTTTTCGCCGGAATTGGCGGTATCCGCATGGGCTTCGAGGCTCAGGGTGGCCGGTGTGTCTATACCAGCGAATGGGACAGCTACGCACAGAAAACATATGCTGACAATTTCCCGGATGATCATGACATTGCTGGCGATATTACGCAGGTGGATGCGGCTGAAATTCCGGATCATGATGTTCTGCTGGCCGGTTTTCCATGTCAGCCATTCAGTCTTGCCGGCGTATCCAAAAAGAATGCCATGGGACGCCCGCATGGTTTCGAGTGCGCTACTCAGGGAACCCTGTTTTTTGATGTAGCCAGAATTATTGCGGAGAAAAAGCCGAAAGCCTTCCTGCTTGAGAATGTCAAAAACCTGCTTTCGCATAACAAGGGACATACCTTTTCGGTTATTAAAGACACGCTGCAACGCGAGCTTGGCTATCACATTACATGGCGCGTTATTGACGGGCAGCATTTTGTTCCCCAGCACCGTGAACGTATCCTGATCGTCGGTTTCCGGGAAAAAACCGGTTTTGACTGGGATGCCCTCCAGTTGCCACAGCTCGGAACTGAAACGCCGAAACTGAAAGATATTCTTCATCCTGAAGATGGTACGGAGGCGGATGTGGATGATGGCAAATATATTGACCGGAATGGCAAGGTTCATGACAAATATATTCTGTCGGACAAATTGTGGAATTACCTGCAGGCCTATGCCGAGAAACACCGGGCCAAGGGGAATGGGTTTGGTTGCAGTGTGGTGAAGCCGGAGAATATATCCAGAACGCTGTCTGCCCGCTATCACAAGGATGGCTCCGAAATCCTGATTTATCGTGGCGAAGGCATGAATCCTCGCCGTCTGACTCCCAGAGAATGCGCAAGACTGATGGGTTATCCGGATGACTTCAGGATAAATGTATCCGACACGAGAGCCTACAAACAGTTTGGCAATTCGGTTGTTATGCCCCTGATGGAACACGTCGCTTCCCTGATGCAGCCATGGATCCTTGAACTGAAGGAGCGTGAGGAGAACGCAGTGATTCAGGAACAGCTCATTTATGACTGATATTGTTGATCCGGAGATGCGGCACCGGATGATGTCCGGTATTCGCGGAAAAAATACGAAAATCGAGGTGCTTGTCCGCAAGGGGCTTTTTGCAAGAGGTTTTCGTTACCGGATCAATGATAAAAAATTACCGGGCAAGCCGGATATCGTTTTGCCAAAATACAAGGCTGTGATTTTCACACATGGCTGTTTCTGGCACGGGCACGATTGCCACCTGTTCAAATGGCCATCCACACGTCCCGAATGGTGGCGTAGCAAGATAGATGGCAACCGTGAACGGGACAATCAGGTTCGCGGGCTGCTTGATGAAGCAGGATGGAGACAATGCCATGTATGGGAATGCGCTCTGAAAGGAAAATATCGCCTTGATGCTGACAATGTTATTGATGAGCTGGTACAGTGGCTTCTGAGTAACAGTGAGATGCTTGAAATCAGGGGGAGAACAGAATGATTGAAACCTTGTCAGGCTTGCTGGACCTGATGAAGTCATATGGTGCTGTCCGCTTTTATGCCAAAAAGCTGGCGCCGAATGACAATTCCAAAAACCAGATTTATCTGGGCGGTGATTTTTCTGTTCTCAATATCATTCCACATCAAGGCATTTATACCGATGCTTCTGAAAAAGCCGGAAGTATCCGCAATCGGGCCAAGGCTGAAATATCCTTTTTTTGGATAGACGAGAATGGACGATATAACGCTCCCCGGGCACAACTTATCCTTTATCCAAAATATCCGGAAGTAAGACTGTCGGGAATTTTACTTGGTGCAAAAAAAAGACCATCGGACGTTATTGACTCGCGTGATGGTGGGCGGGTTCTTTTTATTGGTATTACAACCGATGGACAGATGCTCGGTTATGCAGTTGGAGCTGGGACAGCACTGGCAAATGAAGTATATGCTAAAACAGATCTGAAACAGATCGGGGTTTTCCTGGAAATTCCACTTAAATCCGGAATGAAGGATACCCGTAAATTGCTTCTCGCCAAATTGACTGAAATTTGTAGCAAACAGTGGATTACGTCCCGGAAACTCGGAGCAGATGGACTTCCGAAACCATACAAAGCCCGAAATGGAGGAGGTTATACACTTGAAGCTGAGCTGGGTATAACACCAAATGGATATTCCGAGCCTGATTATCTTGGCTGGGAAATCAAGCAATATGCCGTTGATAACTTCAGCGTTTATCACCCGAAAGGGGTGGTTACATTGATGACGCCGGAGCCTAACGGTGGCCTGTACAAGGACAAGGGTATCCATGAATTCATGAACCTGTACGGATATGCTGACAAGTCAGGCAAGGCCGACAGGAGGAATTTCGGGGGTATCTATACCTGTAAGAAGGGTTTTCATGCAGACACGGGATTGCGGCTTGTCTTGCAGGGATATGACTCATCCAGTGGAAAAATTACTGATATGACTGGCGGAATTGTCCTGTTATCCCGTGATGATGAAGTTGCGGCGTCATGGAAATTTACCAGTCTCATGGAACACTGGACACGAAAACATGCACAGGCGGCCTATATCCCTTCAATGTTCCGGGAACCTCCACCTGAATACGCTTATGGCCCGCGTGTTCTTCTTTGTGAACAGACAGATTTCAGCCTCTTCCTGAAGGCAGTGTCAGATTGTGCCGTTTATTATGACCCGGCTATCAAGATGGAAAAAGCCTCTTCAGAAAGTCCCGCTATCAAGCGCAGAAGCCAGTTTCGTGTCAAACATAATGAACTGGTACGGATGTATTACAAACATGAGTATGTGGATCTTGTTCTTGCTTGAATAATTTATTAGTAAATATAAGAAACTCTCCAAAAAAATCTTATATAAACATAGCGTAAGACTTATCGTTCTTAATATCAAAAAACATCTTTATATGGGCAGAATAAGATTAAATCGAGATATTTCTGAAATACTTGAAAAGCGCTCAAGACTACCTAATCAGTGTATAGAGTATTCAGATTATGCTGCGAATTCAAGAATAGAAAAGCTAATGAGGTTATTGAATAATTATGATGATTCTGAAATTAATCGTCATGTGATTGTTTCTTCGATAGCTGCATTACAAACTTTTCATAGAGGAATCATCGCTCAAATTATAGATTATGACGATAAATATAAAGAGAGAATTTCTAGTCAGTACAAAGAGAATTTATCAATTGATATAGTCTTAAGATTAATACAGAAAAATGAGAAATTGACATTTGGTGAGCTTATTGCAAATGCATTGCCATGTAATCATGTCGTCGATCTAATTTCAATATTTAACGTTTTATTGAGTAGTGAAAAATACAGATTTGATGTTAAAAATGCAATTTCTGAGGCCGTAAATCCAAGTGATAGAAGGCAAAACGTAGAAAATCCCAGAAAATTGATCAGGAATATAGATCAGTTAATTCAGAATATTGAGGAAACATTCCAATATAGACACATTTTTGCTCATGAAGCTGCTCCTGAAATTTCCATTGATAAAGACACATGCAAAAAATTACTGGAATCAATAAATGATTGGTTGAAAGCCATTCATTCCATTTTGTGGAATGAGGTATATATCAAAGTCCCTTTAACAAGCATGGAAATGATTGAGGATGAATGTGAAGCTTGGAAATTAGAAAAAAAAGGACTTGCTCATATTCTTAAAGAGTTAAAGGGTATTTCACATAGACGCGGTGACTTTAGAAAAATAAAGAACAATCATTTTGAGTGGAAAAAAGGTGTGAATGAAATAATTCAGTATGGTATGGAAGAAGACGCTTCCTATTGTTTAATCCGAAGAGTAGGGCGTTTGGCCACGACGTATAGAGATCGGAAAATATTGTATGAAGATCTTGTCCAGATATTTCATCTTTAACAATACTAGAAATTCAAAATGGGGGCACGTTTGGGGGCAGATTGTAAATGTGATTGCGTAAGTAGTTGTTTCATATATACAGTTTGATGCCTCTCATCACCAAAAGATTATTTCAAGCCGTCCCAAGAAGACCATTAACCCGCATAAATTCAGTGAGTTATGCGGTTTTTTTGTATCTGTCGTCCTGTAAAGTCCGATTCCGCCCTGATGAAGGATGAACCGTTATTTTAGGATATGAAATTGGAGGGCCTTGTTCGATTTCTTCCCACGTGAAAGTATTGTTGGCGATGCATCAACGGTGAGATGGGGCTTGCCCTCTGGACTCTTTGTGCTGGCATAAGTTGCCCTTTATTGTTGGGAGATCTGAATGGGAATGGCTCATATCTCGAAAAAGGGCCACGGCCTTTTCAGGAAAGGGCTTCACGGAAAAACCGGGAGCCTGAAATTCTTTTGGGGAGGTCGCCTTTTGAAAAATGAAACGGATTTCCTTCTTTGATAAGCAGGACAGGTATTTCAAAGTATAATTTGTCCTTTGACTGTCCATTTCATGCCGGTTTGGTCAAAATCGCTGGAGTTGGTCTCAACTATTTGAATATCGGGTTTAGTATGGCGAAAGAGTCTCAAGGAAAAGCTTGCCTGGATTGTGGGGAATCCTTTATCGGAAATCCTCGCGCACGGTATTGTCCCAGATGTCGCGAACTGAGAAAGGCCGGAACCAGTTTCCATCAGGCCAATATGAATAAACCGGGCATGCTCAAGCGCCTGGAAGCAAAGATCGAACCGATAAAGAAATATCTTTCATTCTGGCGTCTTGTGACGCTTAACATCGTTCTTCTGGTATTCGGTTTTGTATGTGTCTGGTATTTGAAAAACCAGCCTTACAGTTATGAAACACAACTCACACTCGAAGCGTTTGCTCCATCCAATCTGGCTCTGACGGTCATGCTGGTCTGGGGAACGCTAATGCGTGTCTTTTATTGGTGGAGAGAGAACAAGTCGGTAAATTCGACTTTCTGGAGAGAAGGTTACTGGAAACAACTGGCTGCCTGGCTTGCCGGCATTGTTTTTACCGAGTTCTGGGGATTGTTCTTCTTATTGTCCTGATCAGGATATCGACAAAAAAGCTGACGGAGAGCGTCAGCTTTTTTTTATTCTTTCGTCATGGAAATGTCATACATGTTTCCTAATATGGTTCTATCGTCGGGATTCGTTCAATGGCCGGATCGTTGGAAGGAGTGATAAAGCCATGATTCAATTGAAAAATGTTTCAGTCAAGTATGGAAGCACGATGGCCTTGCATCCTGTTTCGCTTGATATCGGGGATAACCGGTTCACTGTTTTGCTGGGATCATCCGGTGCCGGAAAATCCACTTTTTTAAGATGCCTCAATCTGATGAATCCGCTTGCGAGTGGATTCGTCCATGTGAGCGGATTTGATGGGAAATGGAATAAAAGATCCCTTCAGATGCTGCGTCGGCAGACCGGCATGATTTTCCAGCAGCATCAACTGATTGAACGGCAAACAGCACTCCAGAATGTCCTGATGGGACGTTTGGGATATCACTCGCTTTTCAGATCACTTTTCCCGTTGTCTGCCGGTGAACAGGAGCTGGGGCTTCAATGCCTGAAGCGGGTCGGTTTGCTCGACAAGGCACTATGCCGGATCGACCAGTTGAGTGGCGGACAGCAACAGCGCGTCGGTATCGCACGGGTATTGGCGCAGCAACCCAGAACGATTCTTGCAGATGAACCGGTTGCCAGCCTTGATCCGGCAACAGCCGACAGGGTTCTGAATCTGATTCATTCAATTTGTACTGAGGACGGCATTTCTGCCGTCGTCAGCCTGCATCAGGTCGATCTGGCCAAAAAGTATGCTGACCGGATTATCGGCCTTGCCGGTGGTCGTGTCGTTTTCGATGGTTTGCCTGAGGAGTTGAGCGAAAGGCAGGTTGAGATGCTTTATCAAAGCCGACCTGCTGATCGCGGATCGGCCCTGTCAGGCCAGTTAACCCGAGTACCCGTTCCATTTGTCAGTTAAGGAGTTGTTGTGAAAAAACTGTTTTCCATATGCTGTATAGCTGTCTTCACGTTATTGTCTTCCCTGGCGCATGCCGCCAATTCCGATCCTTCCACGCTGAAAGTCGCTTTGCTGCCGGATGAAAATGCGGCGACGATCATCAAGAAAAACAAACCATTGCAGGATTACCTTGAAAACAAACTTGGAAAGAAAGTCCAGTTGATTGTGACGACAGACTATTCATCCATGATCGAAGCGATGCGCCACGGTCGATTGGATCTGGCTTATTTCGGGCCGCTTTCTTATGTGCTGGCAAAACAAAAGAGTGACATTGAACCGTTTGCCGCTGTCAGGCAAAAGGGCAAGACGACTTATGAAGCTGTCCTTATTGCCAATACTTCGGCCGGGATCAGCAAAATATCGGATATCGTTGGCAGAGATGTCGCTTTCGGAGACAAGGCCTCGACTTCCAGCCACCTGATTCCGAAATCGATGCTGGCAGAACAGAATCTGTATGCCGGAAAGGATTACAAGGAACATTTTGTCGGCGCACATGATGCCGTTGCCATGTCTGTCCAGAACGGTCATGCACAGGCCGGTGGTTTGAGCAAGCCGATTTATGAAACACTGGTCCAGCGCGGTCTGATCAAACCTCAGAAAGTCAGAGTGATTGCCACTTCAAAACCCTTTCCACAATATCCCTGGACGATGCGCTCCAATCTGAATCCGCAATTGAAACAGAAAATCAGAACCGCTTTTCTGGAAATCAGCGATCCGGCTGTGTTGAAGCCATTCAAGGCCGAGGGGTTTGGGGCCGTTACGGATAAGGATTATGACGTCGTCCGGAATCTGGGCAGTTTGCTGAAACTGGATTTGTCCAAATTCTGATCAGGAACCATCATGTCTGTATCTGCTGAATTCACGCCGTTTCTAAGAGCTCGCCGTCTTGCTTGGAACAAGGCATTGCTTGCGATTCTGGCCGTTGCCATTGCCGTTGCCGGATGTGGTTACTATGTGGGACTTTTCGATATCGAACGGTTGTCTGAAGGCATTCCCAGTCTGGCCAGCCTGATCGGGGAAATGTTTCCGCCGGATTTCGAACAGTGGAAGTCATGGGGCAAACCACTCGTTGATACTCTCGCGATGAGTGTCGCCGGAACCGCTATTGCTGTTGTGGTATCTGTTCCACTGGCCGTGCTGGCGGCGAGAAACACCAGTCCCCATCCTGTTGTCTTCCATTTGTCCAGAGGTTTGCTGAACGGATTGCGTTCCATTCCTGAATTGATCATGGGCATTGTATTTGTTGCAGCGGTCGGTTTTGGTGCGTTGCCGGGGGTGCTGGCTCTGGCCTTTCACTCGATTGGCATGGTCGCCAAGTTCTTTGCCGAATCGATTGAACATGTCGATCCTGCGCCAGTCGAGGCGGCGCGGGCATCCGGTTGCAGCTCCATGCAGATAATTTTTCATGGCATTTTTCCGCAGGTGTTTCCTCAGATGGCCGATACGGCCATCTATCGCTGGGAATACAACTTCAGGGCATCGACGGTCATGGGAATGGTCGGTGCAGGCGGGATCGGATTCGAATTGATCGGGTCGCTTCGGATTATGCAGTATCAGGAAGTGTCGGCCATTCTGATCGTCATTCTTGCCATGGTCACACTGGTTGATGCATTCAGCTCCTGGCTGCGCAGGAAAACACAATAAAGAGAGTGGAAATGAACAAGCCAAAAATCGTATTGACCCACTGGGTTCATCCTGAAATCGTTGAAATGCTTCAGGAAAAAGCGGAAGTTGTTGTCAATCCGACCCGAAAAACATTTAAAAGGGAAGAACTCCTGAAAATGGCCGCTGACGCGGATGCCCTGATGGCGTTCATGCCGGATTGCATCGATGAGGACTTTCTGAAGGCATGTCCGAAACTTAAAGTGATCGGGGCCGCATTGAAAGGATATGACAATTTCGACGTGAAAGCCTGTTCGGAACGTGGTGTATGGCTGACGATTGCCCCTGATCTCCTGACGATCCCGACTGCTGAATTGACGGTGGGCCTTGTTCTGGCAATGACACGGAATATGCTGGAAGGAGATCGTCATATCCGGAGTGGGCATTTCAATGGATGGCGTCCCGAACTCTATGGGCTTGGCCTCTATGGACGCATTGCCGGTATTGTCGGGATGGGCCTTGTCGGGAAAGCCGTGGCCGAACGTTTGAAAGGCTTTGGCATGAATCTCCTTTATGCGGATCAGACTCCCTTGCCACCGGCAGAAGAGAAAGAATTGGGCATAACCCGAAGCGATTTTTCAGAGTTGATAAAAACGAGTGATATCGTCATTCCTTTATTGCCGCTGACCGAAGAGACATACCATTTATTTGACGGGGCTGTTCTGAAGGAAATGAAACAGGGAGCCTATCTGGTCAATGCCTGCAGGGGATCGGTTGTCGATGAGAAAGCTGTGGTCCATTCGCTTGAAAAAGGACATCTCGCCGGCTATGCCGCCGATGTCTTTGAAATGGAAGACTGGATTCGTTCCGACCGTCCAAGGGCGATTCCAGAGAAATTATTGGACGATACGGCGCGGACATTCTTTACACCTCATCTCGGTTCCGCTGTCGATGACGTCAGGACTGAAATCGAACGTTATTGTGCCAATAGCATTCTTCAGGCACTTGCCGGAGAGGTTCCTGACGGAAAAGTCAACGATATTCGTTGAGATGGAAATGAAAAAGGACAGCAGCGCTGTCCTTTCTCAAATCAATGCAGGGAAGAAGATTGCCTGTTTTGATCCCGTGCTTCCTCAAACTGGCTATAAATTTTCGGAAGGTTCGAGACAATGGTTTTGACCAGCTCTTCCCGCTCTTCCGCAGGGATTTGCTGGCAGCCGGATACTTCGGGAATGTATTCGGAATACAGTGTCAGAATCGGCGTCAGCAAGCCTTGTTTTTTGCTGGTTTCAACCATTTCCTTCCATGCATCGCGGCGCAGATCCATACCCAGAATGAAGCCGTAGGCCCATTCATTGGCGCTACATTTTCCATCCGGATCGGCATAAAGGAACGGATAATATTCATCATTGCGTTTCAGGATGGATTCGATATGTTCCCAATGCTGTTTCAACGCACCCATGATTTCATCCGCCTCTTCCTGATTTTTGAAGTCAGGCATTTTTCCACCGAAGATGTAAGGCAGGTATTCTTCGGGAGAAACAGGGGACGGGCTGGTGATTAACGCGCAGAGAAAGCCATCAAGCACTTCCAGATGCATGGCATTTTGCGAGGCCCGTGCATCAAGATAGCGTTCCAGTGCATCCATTTGTTTGTCTGACAGTTTGGCAGACGGTTCTTTGAAATTCAGAAAATCGTCGAGAGCGCTCGTGATCTCGTCATCATCTTTTTCATTTTGATTGTTTTCAGACATAAGCGGACCGTGAAGATGGGATTAAAGGAAAAAAGCTCAGGAAATAGTATAACAATAGTTTTCTGACACTTGAACAATTCAACAGAGCTATTCCTGCCAGTATCGATTAAATAGCCGTCCTCTGCTATAAATCAAGAAGGTTTTGCCTGCCAACTCTATTATTTTTCCTAAATGAAACGATTTTCATTTGTTTTTTGATATTGAATATTACTGGGAGAAATTATGAATCGCACAGGAACAGCACATTGGTATGGTGGCATCAGAGACGGGAAGGGAACACTGACGACGGAGAGCAATACACTTTCCAATACACCTTATTCCTTTTCGGCACGCTTTAAAGACGGAAGTGGAACGAACCCCGAGGAATTGATTGCCGCCGCTCACGCCGGTTGTTTTACCATGGACTTGTCCGGAAGGTTGGGCGCGGCCAGTATGGTTCCGGAAGAACTCGAAACGACGGCAACACTGACCATGGATAAATCGGAAAAGGGATTTTCCATTACCAAAATCCATTTGACTGTGAAAGCGAAGATTCCCGGCGGGGACAACAGCGCATTCCAGAATGCCGTGAAACAGGCAAAAGAAGGGTGTCCGGTATCGAAAGTACTGAATGCCGAAATATCGGTAGATGCCCAGCTTAACGGTTGATGACGCAAGCGGTATCCTGACAAAAAGACGGCTTTCAAAGCCGTCTTTTCGCATTTATTGCTCCGGAACGATGTATCTCGATGGCGGAGGTGTCTGCGTATTCGGTGGAGGCCCGTAACCGGGCGAACTTTGAGGCGGCGTTCGGGTGTTTCCTCCGGAATAGTTTGTCGTGACGGGAATGCTGTGGCCCCTTGAGTACATACATTGCTGATAGGCATTGTCGTAGCGCAATTGAGCCTGATAGCCGGTTGCCGTACCTGAGCTGGCTCCCGTTATCCCGCCAAGCATCAGGCCGACACCGGCGCCAACGGCTGCACCATGTCCCCCGTCTATCAGTGCGCCGCCAGCGGCGCCCAGAGCCGTTCCAAGAGCAGCGCTCTTGACGCCACTGTCCACTGCAACATCGTTTGAATTGGTACCGACCTGTGAGGCGGCAAATTGCCGGCATAATAAATCATCAGCACGGAACTGCTCGAAACTGACGCCGCTGCCGGGCAATACCATGACATTCGGCCCGGACGGCATGGAGGAACAGGCAGCCAACACAAGCGGCAGGAGAAATAATAAATATCTGGGTTGGAGCGGCATTTTCATTTCCTCAGATTGCGAATTTCAAAGTGGCGAACAATGTCATCATGGGGTTTCTTGTGGAAAAGGGATGACTCTTTGCCAGTTGGCGTTGCATTTCAATACATACGGATAATATCCCCTGGGGTCAGAGCAGTAGTACCAGTAATGCGGCGCATTGTTTTCAGGCGCTTTTTCAATGTAAGTTGTGGGCGTCGACTGGATTACCACTGTCTGGGGATAAGGGTAATAGGGCGCGTAAGGATAATAGGGGCCATAAGAGGGATACGGCCAGATAGGGCCACCAAACATGATCCCGACGGAAGTCCGAGAATGGCCGTGGTAACGGTGTCCATGATACCTGCCCGCAAAAGCGCTGGTAAAAACCAGGCTTCCGGACAGAATCACGACCAGAAAAAACAGGGTGCGTTTCATCTATTGGCCTTTTGTTCAGTAAACAATGGTTTGTCAGTTTGAAACAGGACGGGAGTTCATTCCATTATCCATGCCTGGGCCGGTTAAGAGGTTAACTGAAAAACTTTGTAACAATATGGAACGAGATTTGACTGGAAATCATGTTCTCAAGTTCCTTCCTCACTTACAATTCTGTCTGTGCAATAAATTCTTGAATTGATCCGGCAATGGATAACGCTCACTGGTTCGTTCTGACAGGCGGTCTTTTACTTTTCATAGGTGTGACATCGTCTGTATTGCGTCGTTTACCTGTAACGACAGCCATTCTCTATCTGGCAATCGGCATTCTCGTCGGGCCAACCGGCCTGAATCTGTTCCATTTCAATCCATTGAAACAATCCCAGCTTCTCGAAGCCCTGACAGAAGTTGCCGTATTGATTTCCCTGTTTTCAGCCGGAGTCAAAATGCCGGTACCCGTCAGAATCTGGCGTTGGCGTGCCCCGATTCTTCTGGCCTCGGCTTCAATGGTCGTCAGCGTTGCGCTGATGACGGGCTTCGCCTGGTTTGTACTGGGATTGCCGATCGGAGCCGCCATTTTGCTGGCAGCTCTTCTCGCCCCTACCGATCCGGTTCTGGCAACGGACGTTCAAAGCCGACATCCGGGAGACTCCGACAAATTGAGGTTCACCCTGACGTGCGAGGCTGGCATGAACGATGGCAGCGCTTTTCCTTTTGTCGTACTGGGCATGGGACTCCTTGGCTTGCATAAAATCGGCTTTATGGGATGGCGATGGCTTTTTATGGACGTCGTCTGGGCAACGACGGCGGGCGTCGTGATCGGCTGGCTGGCCGGCTATGGGCTTGGACGCGTGATCAGCATGGTTCATCACAAATACAGGCATGGGCTTCTGGATGATTTTCTGGGGCTCGGTTTGATCGGTGTGGTGTATGGTATTTCCGAAATGTGCAATGCATGGGGATTTCTGGCGGTTTTCTTTGCGGCAGTCGCATTAAGGCAGGCGGAATACCGGTCGGCTGTGGCATCCGGTGAGCGTATCGAGTTGAAAGGATCCGGGAATGACGAAGAAGAACCCGCTCCCTTTGTCAGTTCCAGTTCGCTGGTTTTCAACGAATATCTGGAGCGTCTTTCGGAACTCGTACTGATCCTGCTGGTTGGGGGAACACTTTTCGTCAATTCGTGGAGCTGGCGTGCGGTCGGACTGGCGCTGTTCCTGTTTTTTGTGGCACGGCCGGTCAGCGTTTATCTTGGTTTGTTACCGTTAAGGGGCTTGAAACGGGTCAAGGGACTGTCAGCCTGGTTCGGTGTACGGGGGATCGGTTCGCTTTACTACCTGATGTATGCGATCGACAAGGGATTGTCTGAATCGCTGGCACTGGAATTGATCCATCTGACCCTGATCGTGATTACGCTCTCGATTCTGTTCCATGGCGTTACGGTCAGGCCCCTGCTGCAGCGTTTCTGGAAATAAGCGAGTGACGGGTCTGGCAGCCTGACAGCGGTCAAACCCGTCATATCGAAAATCAGTCACTCCAGAGCTTGCCGCCTGTTGCCCAGTTTTCTTTTTTGACATCCTGAATAATGATGTCGACAGCGCCTTCAGAACATTGCAGGGTTTTGACGGTAGCTTCGGTAATGGCCTTGACGAGTTCACGTTTCTGTTCGACGGTACGGCCTTCAAACAGTTGTATATTGATAGTTGGCATATCGTTCCTTGCAAATAAAAAAGTTACCATGTAATTGTCCGGACAGATTATACGACGGGCATCGTGAAATGAGTGTACGCCTGCGAATGGAGGCATCACGCATAAAAGTTCCTGAAAACCATTGCCTTGCTGAAACCGGGGGCATCTTGTAAAATTCCTCACTATTTTTATTGCGCTTTATTTTCCGGCCGTTTTCAATATCTTTTATATGAAATGGCTCAACGTGCGGATGCCTTGTGGTGGGTTAAGGGTTCCGTCATTCTCCACAAATTGTGGAAAAGTACACTTTCATCATTGGAGCAGGACATGTTTGCTAAAGATTATTCCCTCCCTCAGGTAGATTCCGAGTTGTGGGATGCCATTTTGCGTGAGAATACCCGTCAGGAAGATCATATTGAACTGATCGCTTCCGAAAACTATTGTTCACCTGCCGTGATGCAGGCTCAGGGTTCTCAATTGACCAATAAATATGCGGAAGGTTATCCCGGCAAGCGTTACTACGGCGGATGTGAATACGTCGATATCGTTGAGCAGCTGGCGCTGGATCGTGTCAAGAAACTGTTCGGCGCCGAAGCGGCCAACGTTCAGCCCAATTCCGGTTCACAAGCCAATCAGGCGGTTTTCCTTGCCATGCTGAACCCGGGCGATACCATTATGGGCATGTCCCTTGCCGAAGGTGGCCACCTGACCCACGGCATGGCTTTGAACATGTCGGGAAAATGGTTCAATGTCGTTTCCTACGGCCTGAATGAAAAAGAAGAGATCGATTACGACAGGATGGAACAACTGGCTCACGAACACAAGCCCAAACTGATCATTGCCGGTGCGTCCGCCTATTCCCTGCGTATCGACTTTGAACGTTTTGCCAAAGTCGCCAAAGACGTCGGCGCTTATTTCATGGTTGATATGGCGCACTATGCCGGTTTGATCGCCGCTGGCGTTTATCCAAGCCCGGTTCCTTACGCTGATTTTGTGACATCCACGACGCACAAGTCCCTTCGTGGCCCGCGTGGCGGTTTCATCCTGATGAAACCGGAATTCGAACGCAAGATCAATTCCGCCGTTTTCCCGGGTTTGCAGGGTGGCCCCCTGATGCACGTGATCGCCGGCAAGGCCGTTGCATTCAAGGAAGCATTGCAGCCTGAATTCAAGGTCTATCAGGAACAGGTTCTGAAAAATGCAAGCGTTCTGGCCAACACTCTGGTCGATCGTGGCTTCCGCATTATTTCCGGACGCACCGAATCCCACGTTATGCTGGTCGATCTTCAAAGCAAGAACATCACCGGCCGTCAGGCAGAAACGATTCTGAACAGCGGCCATATCACCTGCAACAAGAATGCGATTCCAAATGATCCGCAAACCCCATTTGTTACCTCTGGTATCCGTCTGGGCAGCCCTGCCATGACGACGCGTGGCTTCAAGGAAGCTGAATCGGCCATCGTCGGCAATCTGCTGGCAGATGTCATTGAAAATCCAAACGATCAGGCTACGATCGAACGGGTGCGTGCCGAAGTCAGGAAACTGACTACGGCTTTCCCGGTCTATCAGCATTGACCGGATATCGCTCTGAAAAAGCCACCTCAGTACAGGTGGCTTTTTTTATCGGTTAGAATTCCGGTAGGTTTTGGTGCAAATCTTTCATTGAAGCGACTATGAGCGAATTCGGAAAAAATCATGATTCACTGGCGGATCATGAAAAATTCATGCGGCGGGCGTTGGAACTGGCCCGGGAATGTTCTGTTTTGACTTCACCCAATCCCAGGGTGGGATGTGTGATAGCCAGAGATGGGGAAATTATCGGTGAGGGATTCACGCAGCCTGCAGGCGGTAATCATGCCGAAATAGAGGCATTGAAGGATGCCGGCAAACGTGGAAAAGATTGTCGTGATGCGACGGTTTACGTGACTCTTGAGCCCTGTAGCCATTATGGCCGGACGCCGCCCTGTGTGGATGCCCTGATCAGGGCGAAAGTGAAACAGGTCGTCGCTGCAATTGAAGATCCGAATGTCAAGGTCGCGGGCAAGGGATTCGCAACGTTGAAAGCGGCCGGTATCGATGTGCTTTGTGGCGTCTTGTCTGACGAGGCCAGGGAGTTGAATCATGGTTTCCTGTCCCGTTTCGAGAGGGGACGGCCATGGGTCAGGATGAAGGTGGCAGCCAGTCTGGATGGGAAGACGGCGCTGGTCAACGGCGAAAGCCAGTGGATCACTTCGGAAGCGGCCAGAAGGGACGGCCACCTGTGGAGAATGCGGGCGGACGCCATCATGACGGGCATCGGAACCGTCATCAAGGACAATCCCCGATTGAATGTACGCTTGCCGGATGCAATCCGGCAGCCCAAACGGATTGTGGTGGATAGCCAGTTGAAAACACCGATTGATGCCCGTGTTCTTGAAAATGGGGGCAATACATGGATTTTCTCCGCCAATGCGTCGCCATACAAAATCGAGGCAATGGAGAAAAAAGGAGTCAGGGTATTTTCCGTGATTAATGATACAGGCCGCGTCAATCTGGCTGACATGATGAAAGTTCTGGCGGAAAAGGAAATCAATGAAGTGCATGTCGAAGCCGGCGCGACCCTGAACGGCGCGCTGATACAGGCCGGATTCGTCGATGAATTGCTGATCTATCTGGCCCCGTGTTTCCTGGGCAGTGGAAAAAATATGGTCAGCCTGAACGATATCGCCAATCTGTCCGACAAGATATCATTTGAATTTCATGAGATCCGTACGATTGAAAAAGACATACGAATTATCGCGAGACTAACGAAATAACTGGAGAAATACATGTTTACGGGAATTATTCAGGCTGTCGGAAAAATCAGGTCGGTCACGCCACAGGGCAAAGATAAAAATGCCGGTGTCCGTCTGGAGATCGAGGCAGGTGCATTGCCGATGGACGATGTCAGGATCGGGGACTCGATTGCCTTGAACGGCGCCTGTATGACTGTCGTCGAAAAAACGGAAACCGGCTTCAAGATAGACGTTTCGCATGAAAGCCTCGATAAAACCGCCGGGCTGGATGGCTTGAATGAAGTCAATCTGGAAAAAGCGATGGCGTTGGGCGAGATGCTGGGAGGCCATCTGGTATCCGGTCATGTGGACGGCGTCGGTATTGTCCGGAAATTCTCCCCAGTCGCCGAATCCTGGGAGCTGGTCGTGGAAGCGCCGTCCGATCTCGCCAAATTCCTTGCCTATAAAGGTTCGGTCGCCGTGAATGGCGTTTCCCTGACGGTCAACAAAGTGAGTGATACCGATTCGGGATGCCTTTTTTCCATCAATCTCATTCCGCATACAATGGAGGTGACCACGTTGAAAAATCTCAAGGTCGGTTCCAGAGTCAATCTGGAAATCGATCTGATCGCCCGTTATGTGGAACGGATGCTGGCGGCAGGCAAATAACGCCGGAAATATGGCGTTTCCGGGATGCAGAAATAATGGATCAGGCCTCTGCCGTTTCCGGATGCCCTTCATCGGATACATCCTGACAGGCAACGGGCAGTATCGTTTTCAGCCGGTACTGACGTTGCCTGTAATTCCCCTCCGGCCCGGTAAGGCCACAATCCACCTTTTCGAAAAGGCGGCTGATTCTTGAGAGAATCTGGCGTTCCTGTCCTGTCTGAATCAGGATGAGCCTGCGTTTGCTTCGCCTGTAAAATTCACGGATATCGACAAGAAGGCAGTGGCCTTTATCCGCATTGTGGATATCCAGCAAAAGTGCTTCGGGACGGGATAAGCCAAACTGGGCCGCCAGTTCTATTCTGGCCGCGAGAAACGGGTGGCTGCTGAGGATGTCATGGGTCAAATAGGGTTGTGCATTGAGCGCCCATGGGGCAGGGGTCGCTTTCGCAGCGATTTTGTTGAGAAAATCTGTGGCTTCCGTTTTGCCATTGCCGCTGGCCTTCTGAAGCCAGTAAACAGCCTTGATATCGTTTGATTCATCTTCCCTGCGTGCACGCCAGGCATGCATGCCGCGCTCAAACTGGGCCGTCGCATGCCCGAGATTGGCCGCCAGTTCGAGATAACGCTGGGCATCGGCCATGTTTCTCTGGGAAAATTCAGCTTTCTGGTAAATGAGGGAAAGTGCATACCATGCCTTTGCAAGACCCTGTTCGCCTGCTTGCGTAAGCCATCGGATCGCCTTTTTAAAGCTGGTTGCCGTGGCTCCGTTATGGATGCGGACACCGTCCTCATCCATCCGTGCATACCAGAGACCCAGTGAAAAAGCGGCCTCGGCATTTTTCTGTTTTGCAGCCATTTCCCACATGGACTGGATTTCCTCGGATGCCTGTCCATCCTGCTTCATAAGGAGTTGTCCGCAGCGGAATAGCAGGCGGGATGATTGCGCATCCATATGGCGGACTTCACCTGGCTGGTCTGTCTGTAACATCGATCTTGCAATAGGCAACGCATGCTGCAGGAAAACCGGATAATCCCCGGCTTCCCAGGCATGCTCGATCAAGGCGATCTGGGCGTCGATTATCCCGGCATCCGCCGCCCTGGCTGTCCATTTCAGGGCATTGTTTATGGTGGAAGGACGCGCATTGGGATCTTTGGCGAGTTCAGCCAGCAGCCATTGGGCCTCGGCAATATCGTGATCGGCAATGGTTTCGAGAATATGAATGGCTTCCGTATATTTTTTGTCATCGATCTGGCCGGTGCCTGACAGGATCAGTCGTGCCAGCACCAGACCGGCTCCATAGTGTTTTTCCGACAGGGCGCTTCTGTACCATGACTGGATGGCCATCTGATCCGGAAAATTCCTGGCAATTTCATAAGGAACATGATCGCCTATCAGCAAACAAGCCTCTTTACTGTTTTGTGCCGCCGCACGGCTTAGCCAGTGCAGGGCTGTTGTCAGGCTTTTGGGCAGGCTCTTTGTCCCAAACAGATAGAGTTTCCCAAGCTCAAGCTGTGCTTCCGGATGGTTGGCGCGGGCTTCGCGCAAGAGCTGTAATTCTTCTCGATTAGCCATTTAACAATGAGAAAACAATGGATCATTCCGATTCGGATTGCAAATTCAGGAGTGCTTGTCCCGGAAAGAGGAATTCCTGAAATAACAATTTTGTACCCTTACAACAGATATATAACCCTGTTTGCCGTATTTGGAAACTTTTCTGATACATAAACGCAACATATTGTTGCGCCGGAAGACGTTTTATCCCGAAAGGGCCGAATGGTATCTTTCAGAGACGATGGCATAAAGGCGCTCATGAGAAGACTTTTGATTTCCCCTGTTTTTCATTTGGCAGAAACAATACAGGAAAGCGCGATTCCTTCTTCGAACACATGGCCGGATTATTCATCGGGACAGCAGAAGCGGGCATGTAAAAGGAATCATGTTGAATTTCAGCAGGTTGTGCAGGACTTTTAATTTCAGTTGATCCATTCTTGTGTGATGCAAATACAACATTTTTGGTCTTTTAAGGCGATATAGGCAGCATTTGTGCTTTTTGGACGACTAAAAAGTGGCGTTGATTTTCATCAAAAGGTATCTTTCACTCGTCCGAGTGCTTAATCGAGCTTGGCTGGATTCAATCCAAAGATTAAAAATACTTCTAAAAGGGAAGGCAAAAATGAAAAAAACTCTGATCGCATTGGCTGTGCTGGGTGCTGCTGCAGGCGTTGCTCATGCACAGTCCAACGTAACTATCTATGGTATCGTCGATACCGGTTTCATCAAGGAATCCGGCAAAGACATCAGAATGGGTGAAAACGTCAACAACCGTATCGGTTTCCGCGGTGTGGAAGACCTGGGTTCCGGCATGAAAGCCACCTTCGAACTGGAAAAACGTTTCGAATTGGCAGATGGTACCCTGAAAGAAAGCAACGGTTATAAAAGTGAAGGAAAAACCACTGACTGGGACGGTGCGGCCAACGTCGGTCTGAAAGGCGACGCATGGGGTGCTGTTCGTCTGGGTCGTGTGAACGAACTGACTACGGAAACCATCCGTAAATTCGACCCATTCTATCAGTATGGTGTCGGTTCCATGTTCCTGAGCCAACAGCGTTCCGCCCGTATTTCCGACACGGTTCGTTACGACAGCCCGAACTGGAGTGGCTTCCACTTTGGTGCAACCTATTCTCTGGGTGGCAATACCAATACGGATAGCAAAGTAATTGCTGCGCAGGCAACTGGTGCCGACAATGACGGTTACGCAATTTCCTTGGGTTACGACAATGGCCCTCTGGCATTGGTTGGTAACTGGAGCCGTCTGGCTGATTCCAACAAGTCTTCCGTCTGGAACTTGGGTGCATCTTACAAATTCGGTCCTGCAAAAGTTTCCCTGGCTTACGAACAGACCAAGAATAAAGGCTGGAAACTGGATGACCGGACTAATTATGGTGACATAGGATTGGGTGCGCAATCCAAACAGCAGAACTGGTTGCTGGGTCTGGAATGGACTCTTGGCCCAGGCCGTTTGAACGCTTCCGTCAACTACAACCAGGTTAAAGATGTTGCGCTTTGGAATGGTGACGACAAGGACAGCCTGAAATACGCTCTGGGTTACACCTACAACCTGACCAAACGTACCTCGATCTATGGTAACGTTGCTTATACCGATTACGATGACGAAAAGGTTGCCGGATACTATGGCTATAGCAACCGTGACAGCGTCACCGGTGTACAGGTCGGTATCACCCACAAGTTCTAATTTGTTCAGGGCGTAACTCCGGTCAATTCGGGGTGACTGCCGCCTGACTGACAGAACGAAAAACGCACATGCTTGCATGTGCGTTTTTTTATTTGCCGTAAAAGCAAGGAAGGGGTTCTTCTGATGGTTGAATGGGGAAGGGCAAGCTTTGCCGATATGCGCTGTGATGTATTGAAAAAGGTTAAAAGATATTGAAACAGGTTTATGTGTGTTTTGTAAATACAACATTTTATTGGTTAAATTGGAAAAAACATCCATAAAAAATTATGCCAGATGCCAATTTCCCTTTTCTTTTCACCAGAACATAGTATTTTTATCCTGTCTGGATAAATCAGGTGGGATTGATTTTCACAGATTTCATACATACCTATTAAAAGGGAAGGCAAAAATGAAAAAAACTTTAATCGCATTGGCTGTGTTGGGCGCTGCTGCAGGCGTTGCTCATGCACAGTCCAACGTCACCATTTATGGTGTCGTTGACACCGGTTTCATCAAGGAATCCGGCAAAGACATCAGAATGGGTGAAAACGTCAACAACCGTATCGGTTTCCGTGGCGTTGAAGACCTGGGTTCCGGCATGAAAGCCACTTTCGAACTGGAAAGACGTTTCAATTTGAATGATGGTACCTTGAAAGAAAGCAATGGTTACGATGGTAAGGAAGGCAAAACCACTGACTGGGATGGTGCGGCCAACGTCGGTCTGAAAGGCGACGCATGGGGTGCTGTTCGTCTGGGTCGTGTGAACGAGCTGACCACGGAATCCATTCGTAAGATGGATCCGTTCTATCAATATGGTGTCGGTGGCATGATCGAAAGCACGCAGCGTTCCGCCCGTATTTCCGATACGGTTCGTTACGACAGCCCGAACTGGAGCGGTTTCCACTTTGGTGCAACCTATTCCTTGGGTGGCAATACCAATAACGACAGCGCTTCTGACTATATGAAGGAAGTCAAGGCTGATGGCGCAGACAATGACGGTTATGCACTTTCCCTGGGTTACGACAACGGCCCTCTGGCCTTGGTCGGTAACTGGAGCCGTATCGCTGATTCCAACAAGTCCTACAGCTGGAATCTGGGTGCAGCTTATAAATTCGGTCCTGCACGTGTTTCCCTGGCTTATGAACATACCAAGGACAAAGGTTGGTGGCTCGGTGAGCGCAATGATGAGTTTGGTGCATCCAAACAGAAAAACTGGTTGTTGGGTCTGGAATGGACTCTTGGCCCAGGTCGCCTGAACGCTTCCGTCAACTATGCGAAAGTCAGTGACGTTGCTAGCTGGAATGGTGACGACAAAGACCTGTTTAAATACGCTCTGGGTTACACCTACAACCTGTCCAAACGTACGGCAATCTACGGTAACGTGGCTTATACCGACTACGACGACAAGGCTTTGGGTAAATTCTACGGTGCAGACAACCGTGACAGCGTTACCGGTGTACAGGTTGGTATCACCCACAAGTTCTAATTTGTTCAGGGCATAACTCCGGTCAGACCGGAATTGCTGTCTGATAAAAAAGAACGAAAGACACACATGCTTGCATGTGTGTCTTTTTTTGCGGACTTGTCGTTCGTAAATTGTTCGGTTGCCGATTTTATAACGACAATTGCGGGCGTATAGGGCAAGCTTGTGATAGTCTATTGAACCGTAAGTCGACAGTTTGCTGTACAGGAATGGACAGCGAACGGTTGAGTCGGTTATTTGTATACGAATTCTGAATGAGGTTTATTTCATGTGTGGGATTGTAGGGGTTGTCGCCAGACGGAATGTGGTTCCGGTCATGCTGGAGGGCCTGAAAAGGCTGGAGTACAGGGGGTACGATTCCTGTGGCATTGCACTGTTTACGGACGGGCATCTGGAGCGTTCACGCAGTACTTCCCGTGTCGCGGAGCTGGAAAAACAGGTCGGCCATAAAAATCTTTCGGGTTTTCTGGGGATAGCCCATACCCGCTGGGCGACACATGGCGCTCCTACAACGGATAACGCACACCCGCATTTTTCACGCCAACGGATTGCTTTGGTGCACAACGGCATTATTGAAAACCATGCCGAGTTGCGGGAAGAGCTGATGTCGCAAGGTTATGACTTTTCGAGCCAGACAGATACCGAAGTGATTGCCCATCTGATCGACCGGCTTTATCAGGGGGATCTTTTGAAAGCGGTTCAGGCGGCGGTACGCCGTTTGCGTGGCGCTTTCGCGATCGCGGTTATTTGCAGGGACGAGCCAGACAGGCTCGTCGGTGCCCGGAAAGGGTCTCCTCTGGTTGTCGGCATTGGTGAAAACGAGCATTTTCTGGCCTCGGATGCCATGGCACTGGCTGGAACGACGGACAGGATCATTTATCTTGAAGAAGGCGACGTTGTCGATATCCATCTGAATCATTGCCGGATTTATTCTGAAAATGGCGAGACGGTGACTCGTGAGGTTCGGACGGTCAGTATTTTTTCAGGTGCCGCCGAGCTGGGGCCCTATCGTCATTTCATGCAAAAGGAAATTTTCGAGCAACCTCGTGCCATTGCAGATACGTTGCAGGGGATTGAAGGCATCAGTACGGAGTTGTTCGGGGAAAAGGCATCTTCCGTTTTCAATAGCATCGATTCGGTTCTGATTCTGGCATGCGGAACGAGTTATTACGCCGGACTGACAGCCAAGTACTGGCTGGAATCGATCGCGAAAATCCCGGTTGAAGTGGAAATCGCAAGTGAATACCGGTACCGTGATAGTGTTCCGAATGAAAACAAACTGGTCGTCACGATCAGCCAGAGTGGCGAAACGGCGGATACGCTTGCCGGGTTGAGGCATGCCAATGAAATGGGCATGTTGAACTCACTGACGATTTGCAATGTGTCAACCAGTGCCATGGTTCGGGAATGCATGCTTTCATACATTACGCGCGCTGGCGTGGAAATCGGGGTGGCATCGACGAAAGCGTTTACCACCCAATTGACGGCGCTTTTCCTGCTATCGTTGACGATTGCCAAGATACGTGGAAAACTTTCCGCGGAACAGGAAGCGGAATATCTGGCATCTCTGCGGCATTTGCCTGTCGCGATTTCGGCCGTTCTGGCGCTGGAGCCCCAGATCATTGCCTGGGCCGAAGAGTTCTCCAGATATGAAAATGCCCTTTTCCTCGGGCGCGGCATTCATTATCCCATTGCTCTGGAAGGGGCACTGAAGCTGAAGGAGATTTCCTATATCCATGCCGAGGCTTATCCTGCAGGTGAACTGAAGCATGGCCCGCTGGCACTGGTAACGGATACAATGCCGGTCGTGACGATTGCTCCAAACGATGATCTGCTGGAAAAACTGAAATCCAATATGCAGGAAGTCCGGGCTCGTGGCGGACAATTATATGTGTTTGCCGATACGGATACGCAGATGACTTCGGAGGAAGGCATTCACGTTATTCGCATGCCTGAAAACTATGGCTTGCTTTCTCCGATCCTGCATGTCATTCCGTTGCAGCTTCTGGCATACCATACGGCATTGGTTCGCGGAACCGATGTTGACAAGCCCCGTAATCTGGCCAAATCCGTTACGGTAGAATAACAGGATACTGCCGGATTGGATTCCAATTCGGCCGTTTCGATTGTCTGAACGGTATCGGGGTTGAATTTATGGGTGCTTTTTGGGAGTTTGTGAACAGGAGAAGTGTCAGGCTTTTTCTGGCCGCCTTTTGTATCATGCTGGCGATACAGGGTGTTTACGGTATTGTCATCGCCCAGAACGGGTGGGGCATCTTCAGGGGGGTGGGAGAAATCGTCCTGTGGGGTTCGTGGGCGATTGTCAATCTCTTGCGGGCGAATGGAAGAGCCATGCCGAAACTGAACATGGCCATTAATATCGGCATCGTCATGCTGTTGATCAGCTGGTTTACCAACCGTTGAGTTATCATTGACGTGTCGGGATATTACCGTTTCATTTCATTGGATAAACAGAATCGAGGTCATTTCTTATGGCAGCCCAGGAAAACCAGTACGAAGATACGGTCGGTTATACCTTGCACGGTAGCCGCTATCTGAACGTGACGAACCGTTGCGGTAATTTGCGATGTGCCTTTTGTCCGAAATTCAATGGCGCATGGTCGGTCAAGGAATACGATATGCGGCTTCATCATAATCCTTCGGTCGAGGAGCTGGTTGAAGCGGCAGGCAATCCTGCCGATTATGAGGAAATTGTTTTTTGTGGCATGGGTGAATCGACCATGAGGCTCGATGTCATGCTGGAAGTGGCCAGGCAGCTCCGCGAAAAGGGGGCGACAAGGCTGCGGCTGAATACCAATGGTACGGGCAGTATGTTGAACGGCCGTGATATTGCAAAGGAACTGGTGGCGGTCATTCCAACGCTGTCTGTTTCGTTGAATGCGCAGGATGAGGCTACCTATAATCGCCATTGCCGTCCGAAGAGTGCGGGTACGTATGCTGCTGTGATCGACTTCATCCGGAAAGCGAAAGAAGCTGGCGGTGATGTGACGGTAACGGCCATTGATGGGTTGCCCGGAGTGGATATCGCCGCATGCGAGGCGATTGCCCACGATCTGGGCGTCAGGTTCAGGCGTCGAGTTCTGGATGATCTGGTCTGAGTCTGCCGGAAAGTCGCTTTATCTGCATTTTCTACATTTTGACGATGCCGTATCGGGTATATTGGCTGAGTCCGGATTTCGTCTCGTTCTGTATCTGGCGGGTGGCGTCGGTGACGATGTTGTCGTCAAATCCGTATGCATGGGATAAATGGACGCAGACAGCCGAATAACGGATACGTCTTGCCTTGACACCGGCATTTTTCAGGCGATCCCCCAGTTCAAGGTCTTCACCGCCATCATGAATTCGCTCATCAAACCCATTGACGCTGACGATATCGGTTTTCCAGCCTGACGCATTATGTCCGTTCCATCGGTTTTCCGTCGGTATGAGATTGAGCAACCGGTTGAACGGCCAGCGGGCAATGAGCCGGAGCTTCTTGGCGTAAGTGGGATATCCGTGTGACTGGAGCCACATGATGTCGAAAACATCATTTGACAAAATTTCATTCTGACCGACCTGGAGGCTGCAACACATCGGAAGCTTGCTATGTCCTCCGGATAAAAAGTGATTGGGTTTTGCCGTGTTTTTGTGTGTGTTCACAAAATCGAAGCGGGGTATGCAGTTGTCTTCCGAGAAAATCAGATAGTCTCCGTCTGCATGCATGACTGCGCGATTGAGCATCATGCTTTTCTGGCAGCCATTTTGGGGATGCCATAAATGATCGATATGCATGCCAGAGGTCTTGCGATAATTGTCGATCAGATTTTTTGTCTGGTGATCTGACCCGTCATCGGCAATGATGAGCTGGAATTTCTTGTAACTCTGGTTTTCATAACCCCACAATACTTTCTCAAGCCATTCGGGTGAGTTTCGGGTGCTGATGATGACGGAGATGGAAGGTGTCATGGTATGCCTTGTCAGGAAGGCCAAATGAGGCTAATGAAAACATATTACAGCAATAACTCGTTGAAATATTGTTTTTTTTAAATATATGGCGATTTGTTTTCTTTGCGGGAAGGGATATTTTCCCCTCTTTTTCGTGTTCCGAGATGTTTCCCGAAACGGATAAAAAGATGTGGCCGGAAATGACAATTAAAACGGTCGTTTGAGCTTTACTAACTGCACGATCGGCAAAGTTAAGCTATACTGCACAGGCAATGGTTCCCACCCGAACCGGGATAAAAGGGAATTCGGTTCTGTCTGTCCAGACCATTCCGAAGCTGCCCCCGCAACTGTATGCGGTAGTGATTCACCTGTAGACCACTGGGAAACCGGGAAGGAAGGTGGGTCGCGGTAATCCGCAAGCCAGGAGACCTGCCATTGCATGAATTTCCCGAAACCAGGACGGGGTGTCCTGAAGGAAAACTGTCTTTTACTGGAACGTCGTCGCCTTTTTGCTGTCGGTGTCGGGGCTTTCCTGAACTGTTTTCTTCGAACACCTTGCCAAGAACGTACAGAGGTTATTGAATGAAAGCGGAAGAAAGCGCCGTTACCGACAGGGATTCCCCGTCGCCGACACCATCCGTATTACCGCCATTGCCACAGAGAATTATCAAACGTGACGGCGCCGATGTTCCTTTTGATGCCAATCGAATTACCGTCGCACTGACCAAGGCCGGCAGGGCAACCGGTGATTTTGGTGAAGATGAGGCGCATTTGCTGACCCAGCGTACCCTGAAGGTTTTGCGTCATCGGTTTGTCGGCGCGCCACCGACAGTTGAACAGGTTCAGGATGTGGTCGAACAAATGCTGGTCGACGCCAATCATACCAGGACTTTCCGGGCATATGCCACGTATCGTGACCAGCGGCATCGTCTTCGTCAGGACAGAAGGACTCTGGTCGATGTGGCATCCTCTGTTGAAGAATATGTGGATCGTGCCGACTGGCGTGTTCAGGCCAATGCCAATCAGGGGTATTCCCTGGGAGGCTTGATCCTGAATGTGTCAGGCAAGGTAACCGCAAATTACTGGCTTAGCCATGTTTATCCCCCTGAAATCGGGCAGGCACATCGTGATGCCGATTATCACATTCATGATCTGGATATGTTGTCCGGCTATTGCGCAGGCTGGTCTTTGAGACAGTTGCTTTATGAGGGATTCAATGGCATTACGGGCAAGCCTGAAGCCGATCCTCCCAAGCATTTCTCGACGGCTTTGGGCCAGATGGTCAATTTTCTGGGTACGCTTCAGAATGAATGGGCTGGTGCGCAGGCGTTCAGTTCGTTCGATACGTATCTGGCGCCTTATGTCAGGAATGACAAACTGTCATATGACGAGGTCCGCCAGCATATGCAGGAATTCATCTATAACCTGAATGTGCCTTCCCGCTGGGGGACGCAAACGCCATTTACCAACCTGACCTTTGACTGGGTCTGTCCTGAAGACTTGCGCGAGCAGGTGCCTGTCATCGCCGGCAAGGAAATGCCGTTCACTTATGGTGAGTTGCAGGAAGAAATGGACATGTTGAACCGTGCCTACATCGAAGTGATGACGGCCGGAGACCGCAGGGGCCGTGTATTCACTTTTCCGATTCCAACCTACAATATTACGTCTGATTTCCCGTGGGAATCGGAAAATGCGCAGCGCCTGTTTGCGATGACGGCGAAATACGGTTTGCCGTATTTCCAGAATTTCCTGAATTCCGATCTGTCTCCGAATATGGTTCGGTCGATGTGTTGCCGCCTGCAACTCGACTTGAGAGAATTGCTCAAACGCGGTAACGGCCTGTTCGGTTCGGCTGAGCAGACCGGATCGATTGGTGTGGTGACAATCAATTGCGCCCGTCTGGGATATTTGTTCAAGGGGGACGAGAAGGGGCTTATGGCCCGTCTGGATTATCTCGCCGACATGGCAAAAGACAGTCTGGAAATCAAGCGCAAAGTCGTACAGCGCCTGATGGATGATGGGCTTTTCCCTTATACGCGCCGTTATCTCGGCAAGTTGCGTAATCATTTTTCCACGATCGGTGTTAACGGCATCAATGAAATGATTCGCAATTTTACCGATGACAAGGACGACATCACGACGGAATTCGGGCATGGACTGGCATTGCGCCTGCTGGATCATCTGCGTGAACGTATGAAAGGGTATCAGGAAGAAACGGGAAGTCTTTACAATCTCGAAGCCACTCCGGCGGAGGGAACGACTTACCGTTTTGCCCGTGAAGACAAGAAGCGTTATCCCGACATTTTGCAGGCGGGAACGGCGGAACATCCTTATTACACCAATTCCTCGCAATTGCCGGTCGGTTACACCGATGATCCGTTCGAGGCATTGAATTGCCAGGACGATTTGCAGATCCGCTATACCGGCGGTACGGTTCTTCACCTGTATATGCAGGAACAGATTTCTTCGCCGGAAGCCTGCAGGAAACTGGTTAAAACGGCTTTGACGAATTATCGTCTCCCTTATCTGACCATTACGCCAACGTTCTCGATTTGTCCGAAACACGGTTATCTGTCTGGGGAACATGAATTCTGTCCGGTTTGCGACGAAGAGCTGATGGCGGAGATGTCGAAAAACCCTCAATGATTTTAATGAAAGGAAAAACTATGGATAAATCACAATTGCCTGAAGAAAAAAGACAGCGTTGCGAAGTCTGGACCCGTGTTATGGGTTATCACCGTCCTGTTTCCGAGTTCAATCCGGGAAAACAGAGCGAACATCGTGATCGCGTTCATTTCACGGAAACCCCTGTTGCCGAACTGGACAGAATTTGTGGTTGTGGTCGATAACATCGATATTCGTGTCGGGGGGATCACGCCGTTTACAACGATCGATTTCCCCGGCCGGCTCGCTGCTGTCATTTTCTGTCAGGGATGCCCATGGCGTTGCCAGTATTGCCATAACCGGCATTTGTTACAGTCTGAAGAGCAGGGGCAATATTCCTGGAGCGATACGCTGAAATGGCTGGAAACCCGAAGGGGGTTGCTTGAAGGGGTCGTTTTCAGCGGAGGCGAGCCTTTGCTTCAGAGGCAATTGCCTGAGGCGATAGGGCAGGTTCATCAGGATGGTTTTGAGGTTGCCTTGCACACATCCGGTGTTTATCCGGAAAGATTGTTGAAGGTTTTGCCCCTGATAGAATGGGTCGGGCTGGATATCAAGGCCCCTTTTGACGAATACCGGTTGATTACCGGTGGCGGCAACGGTCGGCGTGCCCGGGAGTCCCTTGTTCATATTCTGGAATCGGGGACGGATTACGAGCTGCGCTGTACCGTCGATCCTCGCTTTTTCAATCCGGACAATGCCGCCAAAATGGCGAAGCAATTGCAGGAACTCGGTGCCAGCCATCTGGTATTGCAGCCATACCGCGATCTGGTTTCCAGGCGTGTACACGCCCTGCCGAAAGATATCATCGCTTCAATCGGGCAATTTCTTCCGGTTGTGACCGTGCGCCACTGAACATATCTCAGCGAAATCATTAAGTTTTGTCAAACGAATCAATATCTTGAAAACAGGGGTTCGTCAGTTGCTATACCATATTTTCTGTTGATTTTGACAGGTGGCGAATATGGATGTTTATTTGACGGATCTGTTGCTGCTGGTAGCACTGACTTTATTGAACGGTCTGTTTGCCATGTCGGAAATTGCGCTGATTTCCTCGAAAAAGGTGCGTTTGCAAAGTCTTGCCGATAAGGGCAGTGCCGGTGCCGGTCGTGCTCTGGAGCTGTCCCGGAATCCCTCCCGTTTCCTTTCTACTATACAGGTCGGTATTACTTCAATTGGCATATTGAGTGGCGCTATCGGCGAAAATGTATTGTCGGCGCCCCTGAGCAGGGAGATCGCGGCAATTCCGTTTTTGCAACATTACGCCCATGCCATTGCCTTGACAGTGACAGTTGCCTTGCTGACTTATTTTTCGGTTGTGATAGGCGAACTGGTTCCTAAAAGTCTGGCACTGCATGCGCCGGAGAAGCTGGCCTCATTCATGGCAGGGCCCTTGGGATGGGTTTCTTTTGTGACGCGCCCTCTGGTCTGGCTACTGTCAAAATCGAGCGAGTGGCTGCTTGATTTTCTGGGGGTAAAGAAGAGTGATGAACCTCCTGTGAGCGACAGTGAAATCCGGGCGTTGATGATTCAGGGAAAGGAAGCAGGGGTTTTCCATGAAAGTGAGGAAGAATTCGTTTCCAATGTCCTCCGGCTGGATCAACAGGCGATTGGGGAGATCATGACCCCAAGGCACGATATGTCTGTTATCGATTTGAATGGTTCGATTGAAGGTGTCAGAAAGAGAATTGCCGAGTCCGCTCATACCCGGCTGGTGGTGTGCAGGGGTGGCTTGCAACATGTTCTCGGGATTTTGCGTAAAGGCGATTTGCTGAAAAAAGCGGTAAATGGAACGGCGGTTGTTATCGGGGATATTGAAAAAGTCTTGCAGCAACCGCTGTATGTCCCCGAAACAATCAGCACGATACAGTTGATGGAAAATTTCCGGCGTACAGACAATTCCTTTGCCCTGATTGTCGATGAGTATGGCGACTTGCAGGGAATGGTGACTTTGACCGATGTCCTTGCTGCCATTGTCGGGGATTATTCAAGATCGGAGATCGAAGGTTGGGGAGGCCTGATACAACGAAGTGACGGCTCATGGCTGGTTGACGGAGATGTCAGTCTGGACCGTCTGGCAGAAGAATTGCATATGAAAGGGGAATTCC
This sequence comes from Pseudomonadota bacterium, assembly GCA_023449275.1. Lineage (GTDB taxonomy): Bacteria > Pseudomonadota > Gammaproteobacteria > Burkholderiales > Burkholderiaceae_D > Oxalobacter. Next base: position 121,318 of record JAEXJM010000044.1, read on the forward strand.
CCGGCGGGGATGGCAACCGTTTTTATACTGTCGGAGGGCTTTCCATGTTTATGCTTGGGAAAATTCCCGTACCGGCGGATCATTTCGAAATCGATGGCTGGAAGTTCGAAGTCATGAGTATGGAAAAAAATCGTGTTGGCAAGGTGCTTGTCTCGCCGGTGGACAAACCTGAAGAAGGGCATCATGAACAATGACACGGTTTTTACGGGATGTTTTGCCGGTTGTAAAGATGGGTTAACTTCACGAACGGTCTCATCGTATAATCGCTGCCGGTGGACACTAAACGAAACTGAACGGATTCTTCCCTTGACTCAATATCAAAGTACCGGTTCCTACGATTCTTTCCTGAGGGTGATTGCACCAGATATGGAAGGCGTCAATCGTATTATCAGGGAACAGTTGCATTCACATGTTCCTTTCATCGGTCAGGTCGCCGAATATCTGATCAACGCGGGCGGAAAACGGATTCGGCCGGCTTTGGTACTCCTGATGGCGAAGGCTTTCGGTTATCAGGGTGACAGGCACCAGATGATGGCTGCGATGATCGAGTTCATCCATACGGCGACACTGTTGCATGACGATGTCGTCGATGAGGCAGACCTGCGCCGTGGAAAATCCAGTGCAAATGCTCTTTTCGGCAATGCGGCTTCCGTTCTGGTAGGGGATTTCCTGTATACACGTGCATTCCAGATGATCGTCGCGGTGAATGATATGCGCATTCTTCCCGTGTTGTCCGATGCGACGAACCTCATTGCCGAAGGCGAGGTCATGCAACTGATCAATGTCCGCAATCCGGATATTGATGAAGAACGTTATATGGAGGTCATTCACGCAAAAACGGCCAAGCTGTTCGAGGTTTCGGCTGTTCTGGGTGCACTGATTGCCGATGTATCGGATGAGGAAATAAAGGCGGCAGCGGATTATGGGCGTTCTCTGGGAATGGCTTTCCAGCTGGTTGACGATTTGCTCGACTATGCCGGTGAAACGGATCTGTTGGGGAAATCGGTCGGAAATGATGTGAAAGAAGGCAAAATGACTTTGCCTCTCATATTTCTCATGTCGAATTCCGGTGAAAAACAGCGGGACATGATTCGCCGTTGTATTGAAAGTCAGGATGAAACACTGTTGCATCCAATTGTAGAGGCCGTCAAGTCAGGCAAGGCGCTCGAATATACTTATCGGAAAGCACAGGATGCCGCCAATAGTGCTGTACAGGCATTATCCGTTTTACCGGATAGTCAATACAAGGAATCTCTGATAAAATTGTCGACCTTCTCGGCGGAAAGAAATTTCTGATTCCGCTTTTCCATTTCGGGGTGTAGCTTAGCCTGGTAGAGCGCTACGTTCGGGACGTAGAGGCCGGAGGTTCGAATCCTCTCACCCCGACCATTTCCCGTTATTGTTTCTTTGTCTTTTACCTGTTTTTTGTGATTTTCTCTTTGACAGCCTGAATATTGTTGCGCATCGGGAACATCCGGTTTTCTGACCGGCCTGTTCGCAGGATGCCTGATGAAGGCATCAGAGGGGGGCATGACGGACATGCTGTGTTATTTACTTCTCCCTGAAATGAGATTTTCTTTTATTTAATTGAGTTTTCATAAAAAAATAGAATATTATTTACATATTTGCCAACTGATGCAGGTAATGACGTTTCAATAATTTTGAATTCTGCCGACTTCCTGTTGCTGTGTTTTCCGACAGGAAGTTTTTTCATTTTTTTTACTGACTACTCATTGATAGAGATTTTTTATGTCCAACGAAACAATCAAGATGACCAGCGGTGAATACGTTCCGATTGAAATGCATAAGGTACGTGTCGTTCAGAAACTTAATCTTTTGCCGATTGAACAACGACTGAAAGCGATAGAAGACGCCGGTTTCAATACATTCCTGCTCCAGAATCGCGATGTGTTTATGGATATGTTGACCGACAGTGGCACCAATGCCATGTCTGACCAGCAGATCGCTTCGATGATGGTCGCCGATGACGCTTACGCCGGTTCCGAATCGTTCAACCGTTTGCAGGCCGTGGTTGAGGAAATACTGGGTACGGAATATTTCCTGCCTGCCCATCAGGGACGTGCTGCCGAACATATCATTTCCCAGGTTTTCGTCAAAAAGGGCGATGTCGTTCCGATGAACTTCCACTTCACGACGACAAAAGCCCATATCGAACTGGCAGGGGGCAAGGTCGCCGAACTGTTTACGAATGATGCACTTGAGATCAAATCCGACAAGCCTTTCAAGGGCAATATGGATATCGATAAGCTGAAGGACGTCATCAAGACTCACGGCAAGGAACATATCCCGTATATCCGTATGGAAGCCGGCACGAACCTGATCGGCGGTCAGCCTTTCTCGGTTGAAAACATGCGTGCCGTCCGCAAGGTCGCGGATGAAAACGGCATTCTGATCGTTCTGGATATCAGTCTGGTTTGCGAAAACATGTATTTCATCAAGATGCGTGAACCGGAATTCATGGACAAGAGCCCGGCCGAAATCCTTCGCACGCTTTGTGATCTTGCCGATATCATCTATTTCTCCGCACGCAAGATCAGCTGTTCCAGAGGGGGCGGCATCGCTACGAAGAACAAGGATCTGTATCTGAAAATGCGCGATATGATTCCTTTGTTCGAAGGTTTCCTGACCTATGGCGGTATTTCCGTCCGTGAAATCGAATCGATGACAGTCGGCATGCGTGAAGCCGTTGACTGGAACGTTATCCGTCATTCTCCTGAATTCATCAAATATCTGGTCGACAGTCTGGACAAAAAAGGTATTCCGGTCATTACGCCTGCCGGTGGCCTCGGCTGCCATCTGGACGCGAGAGGTTTCCTGCCGCATCTGACTTCTTTTGATTATCCTGCCGGCGCTCTGGCGGCGGCCTTGTACCTTGTTTCGGGTGTTCGCGGTATGGAACGTGGTACGATTTCGATGGATCGTGACGAACAGGGTAACGATGTTCCTTCTGAAGTCGAATTGTTGCGTCTGGCTTTCCCGCGCCGTGTGTTCACCCTGTCACAGGTCAAGTATGCCGAAGACCGCATCGAGTGGCTGTGGAAGAACCGTGAGTTGATCGGCGGCCTGAAATTTACGGAAGAACCGAAAGTCTTGCGCTTCTTCGTCGGTCGTCTGGCACCTTCTTCCGACTGGCCTCAAAAACTGATGGCCAAATTCAAACAGGATTTTGGCGACAGCCTGTAATCGGTCTGGTGGATCCGGTTTGAAAAGCGACCGTTCGCGGTCGCTTTTTTGACGGATTCGAAAGGTATGTTTTTCATTTCTGCAAGATGTCGCTTGTAGAAGATGGTTCGATTTGCGAGATATGCTTACTGTTCTGGAAAGTACTGATTCAGTCATGAATTCAGCCTGGAAAATGGTGGCTGATTCCGGATTTTCCGTGTTTGACGGGCTCATTTCTTATGTGCAAACGTCCGGACGGGGACAATACGGGCGTTCATGGATCAGCCCGAAAGGCAATGTATATGCGGCAGTCAGGCTTCCCTTTGAGGCTCCGTTTGATGGTACGGAAGCCGCAATGGCGGTATCTTGTTGTGTTGTCGCAACACTTGCGGAATTCGGGTTTGATATCAAAATCAAGTGGATGAACGATCTGGTGCTTGACGGTGCGAAAGTTGCCGGTATCCTTCTTGAACAAAAAGGTGAAAATCTGATTGCCGGTATTGGAATCAATCTGAATTCTTCTCCCGATCCTCTTTCCATGCGTGAGAATGCGGCACTTCCGGCCACTTGCCTGTACAACGCCGATCCGGCGCTGGCAGAGGGACTGACTCCGGAAGCGATTGTCGAAAGTCTGCTCGCGCGCTTTTCCCGACTTGACCTCGGCAGTTTTTCCCGTCACTGGCGTACTGAAGTTCTTTCCAGACTCTTGTGGCTGAATGAACCTGTTTGCCTTGATATCGATGGAACGATCGTTACGGGTGTGCTGGTCGGGGTGGACGAACGGGGGGGGCTGGTGCTGGCGACTCCGGAAGGGATACGGGTTTTTATGAAGGGGTCGTTAAGAAAGGCATCGGGCTGAAGGAAGCATTGTCGTTCCAAAAGCGAACCGTGCCGTATCTGAATTTCAGTAACTGGCTTCGTCACGGCACCGTTTTTTATGGGAAGTCATCTGTTTCAACTTCTGAATGCCGGCTTGAGCGGTTCAAAAACGCGTTTTCCCCGGAATTATTTTGCGAATTTGTGTGTATTTGGAAATTTCTTTGTTTTCTGAAAGAGTTTCCGGAGAAACAACCGCCAAACATATCTTATAATTTGCTTTAAAATTAACAGGATTGGCTTTTTGAAACCAGCCCGATGGGTTTAATGATCAAATTATGGTCGTCAGACTTGCTTCGGGGTGGTTTTTGTCCGTTTTATCTCCCGGCCGTAAATAGCCGGGTCTTGTGGCGTATTTCCAATAACAGACTGGATCTGCGACTGCGCAGAGGAGAGAAATGAATTATACGAAAAGAACCTTTGAAGAAGTCAGAGAGTCTCTACGTGGCAAGGTTATCCTTGTTGTAAACCGCGGTATTCCGGCACGTCGTATTTGCCGGTCGATCAGTGAGCGTTTCGAAGCCGTTTCGGCAATGACAGTTACCGATGTCGACAAAACACAGCCTGCTGCCGCTTCGGCTCAGGAGCTGATTCTTTTGGGTTCTGATCCTCGTGCCTATCTTCATCTCGAACGTATCATGGAGCTGGCCAAGCAGCGCAATGTCGTCGCCATGCATCCGGGCTGGGGTTTTGCCAGTGAAGATATGCTCTTCCCGAAACTGGCTGAAGAAGCCGGTATCACGTTCATCGGCGCTTCTGCCGATGCGATGTTCAAACTGGGCAACAAGGTTCAGGCTCGCATTATCGCCCGACAGGTAGGTGTTCCTGTCGTTCCGGGCTCGGATGATTCTGTCGATATCGAACAGGCAAGGGCGATTATCGATGAAATCGGTTTGCCGATTATGCTGAAAGCCGAAGGCGGTGGCGGCGGACGCGGTATTTTCCGTGTGACCAATCAGGAAGAACTGGAAGATGCGTTTATGAAAGCGTCTGCCATGGCTCAGGCTTCTTTCGGCAATCCTCGTCTGTTTGTCGAGAAATATCTGCCGAATGTCCATCATATTGAAGTTCAGGTTATCGCCGACCGTTGGGGCAATGTTTTCGCCTTTGACGAACGTGACTGTACCGTGCAGCGCAATAACCAGAAACTGATTGAAATCACGCCATCGCCATGGAAGGGCATCACTCCGGAATTGCGTGAGCAGCTCAAGGAATATGCCCGCCGGATGGTGCTGGCCGTGGGCTACCATTCCGTTGCCACGGTCGAGTTTCTGGTGACGGAGGATTCCACTCCTTACATGATTGAGGTCAATACCCGTTTGCAGGTTGAGCATGGTATTACCGAAAGCCGTTACGGGATCGACCTTGTAGAAGAACAGATCGCTATCGCGTTCGGTTCGGAATTGCGTTTTAACGAGGAGAACACGCGACCGATCTTCACGTCAATGCAGGTTCGTGTCAATCTGGAAGATCCACAGGATGGGTTTACGCCAAATTCGGGGCTCATTACCCGCTATGTTTCGACAGGTGGTCCGGGTGTTCGTCTGGATTCGAATCTGTCTGCAGGGTATGAATTCCCGTCAAACTATGATTCGGCGGGCGCCTTGCTGATTACCTATTCGCATGACTGGCAGAAAACGATGGGCATTATGGAACGCGCCCTGTCGGAATATGTGATCGGCGGTCTGAAAACGACTATCCCGTTCATGCAGAAAATCATCCATGACGAGAATTTCCGCAACGGCAAATTCACCACGACATACATTCACGACCATCCTGAATTGCTCAACTATACGGATCTGGCTCCTGAAAAAGAACGTCTGGCCAAGCTGGTGGCTGAAATTTCCGCCCGTGGTTACAACCCTTACGTTTCACTGGGCACTTATCGCAATCGCAATACGCCTTCACTGGGCAGTTTCAAGGCGATTTTGCCGGAAATCACGTCCAAGGCGAAACGTACCCCGTCGCCATATCCTCGCGGAGACCGTCGCGCGTTGCTCGATTTTGTCCGTGATAGCGGCAAGATCCATTTTACGGATACCACGACCCGAGACATGACCCAGTCCAATAACGGGAATCGCATGCGTCTCGCCGAAGACCGGCTGGTCGGCCCGTATCTGGACAATCTTGGCCTGTTTTCCATCGAAAACGGCGGCGGTGCTCATTTCCATGTGGCGATGCTGGCGAACATGACGTATCCGTTCAGGGAAGCCCGTGAATGGAACAGTTTTGCACCGAAAACATTGAAACAGTTGCTGATCCGCTCGACCAACGTACTGGGTTACAGTCCCCAGCCAAGAAACCTGATGCGTTTGACCGGTGAAATGATCTGCGACCACTATGATGTGGTTCGCTGCTTCGACTTCCTGAATGAGCCGGCCAACATGTTGCCGATCACGGAAGTGGTCATGGATCGCAAGGACAAGGTTTTCGAACCTGCCCTGTCGCTGTCTTACGCCAAGGGGTTCGATATCGACCATTATCTGAAGGTCACGGAATCCATCATCGCCATGATGTCGAAGGTGACCGGACTGGGTGAGAAAGCGGTAACCCGTGAATTCATACTGGGCCTGAAGGATATGGCAGGCGTATGTCCTCCGAGATTCATGCGTGATCTGGTCTCGGCACTCAGAAAACGCTGGCCGGAGCTGGTTCTGCACTATCACCGTCATGTTACCGACGGTCTTTTCCTGCCTGCCTGTGCGGCAGCCGCAGAAGCGGGTTGCCAGATTGTCGATGCAGGGCTTGGCGCATCGGTACGCAGCTATGGTCAGGGCGATATCGGTTCTCTGGCGGCGTACATGGAAGAAGAGCTGGGCCTGCAAGTCAGTCTCAATCGTGAAGCCTTGCGGGATGCCAATTTCGTCTGCAAGCAGTTCATGCCTTATTTCGACCGTTATTGCTCGCCTTATTTCCAGGGTGTTGACCATGACGTCATCCGCTATGCAATGCCAGGTGGCGCCACGTCTTCTTCACAGGAAGGGGCGGTCAAGCAGGGTTACATCCAGTTGCTTCCTTATATGCTCGATTTCCTGGCCTATACACGCCAGATCGTCCGCTATCACGATGTGACACCGGGTTCGCAAACCACGTGGAATACGGCATTTCTGGCGGTTACCGGAGCCTATCAGCGTGGAGGCATTCCGGCAGTACAGCAGCTGCTTTCAGTACTGAAAACCGTTACTGAAACGCCTGAAGAAGAGTTGTCGGCAGAAATCAAGCAGAAACGTCTGGACACGTATCGTGATTGCAATGAAGCCTTCCAGAATCTTCTCCTGGGTAAATTCGGCCGCCTTCCGCTCGGGTTCCCGAGCGACTGGGTTTACCAGAGTGCCTTTGGCGCTGATTGGGAAAATGCCATCGCTTCACGTACGGAGGTCTCCCCGCTGGAAAATCTGTTGCCGGTCGATATGGAAACCGAGAAGGCTGAATTGACCCGACTTCTGAAGCGTGAACCGACCGACGAGGAATTCGTCATGTATCTGAACCATCCGGCAGATGCGATCAAGACGATTGAATTCCAGAAAAAATTCGGCAATCCGAACCATCTGCCTCTGGATGTCTGGTTTGAAGGCATCAAGCCGGGTCAGACGCTGAATTTCAATACGTCCAGTGGCAAGCCGCATCAAATGCTCCTTTTGAGCATCGATCCGGTTAATGATGATGGAGTCGCTACGGTTCGGTATGTTCTGGATTCGGAAATTCTGACAAGTGATGTCCAGATTGACGCCCCAAGTACCGCTGCCGGCAGTAGTGGTTCGGTCATCGCCGAAAGCAGTAATCCATATCATGTCGCCAGCCCGAGAAAGGCGGATCTGTGGGTTGTTCATGTCAAGGAAGGCGATATCGTCAAGCAGGGACAGGAACTGTTCAATGTTTCCATCATGAAACAGGAAAGATCGGTTCTTGCACCAGTGAACGGTATTGTCAAACGTGTTGTCAAGACGGCAGACTTCAAGAAAGACCACCGAATGGTTCCGGTACTCGAAGGGGAATTGATCGTCGAGCTTTCGCCTGTACCGAAGCTGTGTCCGAAATGTTCCTATCCGATTACGGATGAACATTCCAAGTTTTGTCCTTTCTGTGGTACGGAGGTTCCGGAAACGGAATAACGGATTGAACCCTGATGTCCGGACAGTCACGTCAATGAAAAACGGCCGTTGAAACGGCCGTTTTTTTTATGTGCTGCGAGTGGACTCAGTGTGGCTGTGTCCAGTAATTTTCTTCTGTATAGGTTGTTTTCAGATGGTCGATGAACAATCGTGTTTTCAGGGGGAGATATCTTTGCTGTGGATAAACTGCCATGATGTCGTAATTGGGGAGAGCGTAATCATCCAGTACGGTGACCAGTTTGCCGGATGCCAGTTCCGACTGGATTTCCCATGTCGAGCGCCATGCCAGACCATATCCTTCAAGACACCACCTGTGTAGCAGTTCTCCGTCATTGCAATCAAGATTGCCTGCGGTCCGGATAATGACGGTCTTGTTGTTTTCCCTGAAGTGCCATCCGCGTTGTTGTCCACCCTGAAGGTTGAATGTGAGGCAATTATGCAGGGCCAGATCCTTGAGATTTCCGGGTGTTCCATGTTTTTCAAGATAACCGGGTGAGGCACAAACGACGCGGTGGTTCGAGTACAGTTTGATGGCGACAAGGCTGGGGTCGATTGTTCCTCCAATCCGGATGCTGAGGTCATATCCCTCGCGAACGAGATCGACAACCTGATCGCTCAGGTTGAAAGAAATTTTCACGTCTGGATTGGCAGCAAGGAAAGCCGGAGCATGAGGGGCGACGTGTTTGCGTCCGAAAGCCGCCGGAGCAGAAACAATAAGATGTCCCGTGGCTTTGTTCAAACCTTCTCCGATCATCTTTTCCGCCTGATCCAGATCGTCCAGTATTTTTTTGCATTGATCGAAAAATACCGTACCTCGCTCAGTTAGTGTAAGATGTCGAGTTGTACGATGCATCAGTTTAATGCCAAGACGTCGTTCGAGCGCATCTATACGCCGCCCCAGCATAACCGGAGTCACTCCCTGTCCAAGCGCAGCTTTGGCCAGGCTTCCTTTTTCTGCTGCATTAACGAATGCTTCGATTTGTTTGATTTTGTCCATGAATGGGCATTCCTTACCAGAAGTATGGAATCAAGCGATATTTTATTATCTTATCAAACAAAAAAATCATCTATATAATGCGACTTAATTGCATTTAATAAATTTGAATTGTTGAACCTGGAGGTGCTTCATGGCAAAAATGACCGCAGCCGAAGCGGCTGTCTATGTATTGGAAAAAGAAGGCGTAACCCAGTTGTTCGGTATTCCGGGCGCTGGTATCAATCCGTTTTACGCGGCGTTGAAAAAGCGTGGCACCATGAAACATATCCTGGCTCGTCATGGTGAAGGCATCGCCCATATGGCGGAAGGTTATACCCGTGCCAAACAGGGCAACATCGGTGTCGGTGTCTGTACATCCGGCCCTGCCGCGACCGATATGATTACCGGTCTGTATTCCGCACAGGCTGACTCCACACCGATTCTGGCCATCACCGGTCAGGCTCCCCGCGCCAAGCTCTTCAAGGAAGATTTCCAGGCCGTAGACATTGAAAAAATCGCCGCTCCGGTCACGAAAATGGCTGTTACCGTCCGCGAACCTGCACTGGTTCCATGGACTTTGCAAAAGGCGTTCTATCTGATGCGTTCCGGCCGTCAGGGCCCTTGCCTGATCGATTTGCCTCTGGATGTCCAGATGGGTGAAATCGAATTCGATCCTGATACGTATACTCCTCTGGAGGTCACTCCGCCTAAAGCAACCCGTGCACAGATCGAAAAAACACTGGGTATGTTGAACGATGCCGAGAAACCCCTGATTATCGCGGGCGGTGGTGTCATTCTGGCTGATGCTTCTCCATTGCTGGTCGAACTGGCGGAAATTCTGGGTACGCCGGTTGTTCCGACGTTGATGGGGTGGGGTTCCATTCCTGACGATCATGATCTGATGGCTGGTATGGTCGGTTTGCAGACCCATCATCGTTATGGCAATGCCAATTTCCTGGCATCCGATTTTGTGCTCGGTATCGGTAACCGTTGGGCAAACCGTCATACCGGTGGTATGGATACCTATACCAAGGGCCGCAAGTTCGTTCACATCGATATCGAACCGACCCAGCTGGGCAAGGTTTTCTGCCCTGATTATGCAGTCGTTTCCGATGCCAAGGCCGCTCTTGAGCTGCTCGTTGAAGTCGCCAGGGAATGGAAGGCTGCAGGCAAGCTGAAGGATCGTTCCGCATGGGGCGCTGAATGCCTGAAACGCAAACGTACCATGTTGCGCCGTACCGACTATGACGACGTGCCGATGAAACCGCAGCGCGTTTATCAGGAAATGAACAATTTCTTCGGCAAGGACGTCCATTATGTGACCGCTATCGGCTTGTCCCAGATCGGTGCCGCACAACATCTGAAAGTCCAGCAGCCGCGTGGCTGGATCAACTGTGGTCAGGCAGGTCCTCTGGGCTGGACGATACCGGCTGCACTGGGTGTTCGTGCCGCTTTGCCGGACGCCGATATCGTCGCCTTGTCCGGTGACTTCGACTTCCAGTTCATGATTGAGGAACTGGCAGTGGGCGCCCACTTCAATTTGCCGTACATCCATGTCCTGGTCAACAACTCTTATCTTGGACTGATTCGTCAGGGGCAGTTGGGATTCAATAATCTGGATTATTGTGTCCAGCTTTCTTTCGACAATATCAACTCCCCTGAAGTGGATGGCTACGGTATTGACTTCGTCAAGGTTGTTGAAGGACTGGGCTGTAAAGCGATCCGTGTTCACAAACCTGACGAACTGATTCCGGCATTCAGGAAAGCCCGTGAATTGATGAAAGAATTCAGGGTTCCTGTTGTTGTGGAAGCAATTCTTGAAAGAGTGACCAATATTCCGATGGGCGGCAATCTCGACCAGATCAATGAATTTGGCGGTGCCCTGGACGTTAACGAATAATAAAAAGGAGAATGACAATGCCAAAGATGGCTGCCAATTTGTCCATGCTGTTTAATGAAGTTCCTTTCATGGACCG
>JAEXJM010000050.1 GCA_023449275.1 Pseudomonadota bacterium
ACCAGAAACGGGATACGGACAAGGCGGCCCAATGGGCAGACAAGGCATGGGAAACCCGACAGAAAACCGGCAAGAAAAACCCGCGAACGCTGCGCCGCTTACGCTTTTTGGGCGTCAATATCGATGACCCGGACTGAATCGGGCCGACTGGAATACCGGAGAAAGCCGGAAAATACCGCTTGCGACTCACCGGACAGGCAGCTCGCCATGACCGACAAAAAGGCGCTTTTCTGCCATGCCCGTGGCTGACCGATGGGTAACCTGTACAAACAGGGAATCGGGGCACACGGCGCCTTGTTTGGCTTTTCCTTCCGGAAAAAGCATGACGCGATACCGGTATCGGGAACCGGGCAAGCAAACTGTCAGGTTGCCGGTCATGACGTTTCAAGGCATCTCAAAACGTTTTCACCATCATTCGGTGTCTTTACGGCCTGCCTCTTATCGCAACGGTATGCCGGTGCCCGACAAATGCCGTCGGGATGGGCCTGTCAGCTCAAGCCTGCTTTTTCGCCACCGGACGTCTTTCCGCCAGATAGACCCCCGCCAGAATCAGTGCGCATCCGCCCAGCGTCATGACTGTAACGGGTTCATCCAGCAAAGACCACGAGGTCAGCATGGCGACCAGCGGGATGATGTAAATATAGTTCGTCGCGTGTATCGCCCCCAGTTCCTTTACGGCGATGTTCCACATGATGAAGCAGAGCATCGAGGCGATCAGGGACAGGAAAAGCAGGTTCATCCAGACGAGCGGCTGAACCAGTATCGCCGTATCCCAATGCAGCGGCTCGAAGGCCATGAACGGCAGGACGGTGATGACGCCGTAAAAAAAGACCTTGCGGGTGATGAAGAGTGTCGGGTAGCGCGTGTCGAGCCGTTTCAGTATCAGGCAGTAAAACGCCCATGACAGGGCTGCCGCAACGGTCAGCAAATCGCCTGCCGGGGACAGCTTCAGCACGAAATGCCCGTTGAAAACGACCAGTGCCACGCCGGCCAGCGCCATGATCGATCCGATGATCAGGGTACGCCGCCATTTTTCGTTCCGGTAAAACAGGACGACCAGAAATGCGGTCAACAAGGGGGAAATACAGACGATCAGCGACACATTGGACGCCAGTGTCAGGCCCAAAGCCGTGTTTTCCGTGACGAAGTACAGCGCCCCGCCGCAAAAACCGGCCGCCACCATCCACAGCTCGTCCCTGACGCTGTCGGCAAACAGGCGTTTGGGCGCCATGAAACAGATGCACAGGTACGCCAGCACGAACCGGTAAACGAAAATATCGACCGGGGACAGGCCATGCTGGATCAGTACCTTCGTCGAAACGAAGGTCGTTCCCCAGATGGATACGGTCACCAGCGCCATCAGGTGATACCAGATGATGTGTTTGGAAGTCATATATGTCCATGAAAGACCGGAAGCTGTCCGGCAGGCCCATTCGTTGCCGCTTTGCGGACGAACGAAAGAAAGGATTCTACCCGATTTTGCCTCCCGACCGGACGGGATCAGGCTTCCCCGCCCGTTTTCATTCCGTTTTCCCGTGATTCACGGCAGGACGACTGTCAGGCATATGACGGATATTGCCGGATAACACGTCATATGGACGCTTAAGGCAGGGAAATATGCCGGTCAGCGTCTTTTATACGGGCGATTGTGATCAGCAAACCTGAAAAACCGCACACGGGCAGGAAAAAACACGATTGCCGTGCCGGACATGGCCAACCTGAACATTCCGGAGGTCTTGCCAAACGAGGCGGAAGCAAACAGCGGGATACTCGCTGCCGATGTGCCTCTTTTCATGCCCCTGATTGCCGATCACGTCCGGCAACGGAAAGAAGATGGTGTGATCCGACCATGCCCGATACAGGCTGATCCGGAAAAAATCAGGCGGTACCCGGCCGTTTCCCGTCACATTTCCCCGCCCACACACGACGATGAACCTGCCCGGCCAGTCAGGAAAGCGATTCAGGACATCGACGACGTCCTAAAATGGCATTCCATCGGCGGGATCCGTGATTTTTTCGTGATTGTTTTTGACAGTCGCCGTCCGGGACTGGAAAGCCTGTAGTCGTTTCGTTTTCGGAAAACGTCCGGCCATCAGGGGCATTTCCGACATGCCAGGCCTGTTCGTTCTGGATGGGATGAAACTCACGACCGCCCTGTTACCGGTACCGGAGCCGCCTCTACAGGAGAAGCGTTTTACTTCAATGGCGCGATGGTGCAGAATATCCGGCTGTTCCCATTACCCGCTTATGGATATCGTCATGCCCATTCAGTACTTCGACAACCGGAAAATCACGGCCGAACAGGCCATTGCCCTTTACAGGAGAACCAGTCTTGGCGAACGGCGTCCCGTCGACAGCCCCGAATCCTTCGAACTGATGTTGAAACATGCCAATCTGATCATCACGGCATGGGATGGCGACCGGCTGGTGGGTATTGCCCGCAGCTTCACCGATTACGTTTACGTCGCTTATCTGTCCGACCTGGCCGTCGATGAAAGCTACCAGAAACAGGGGATCGGCAAGCGGCTTATCCGGGAAACGCAAGAGCGTCTCGGGCCGAAAAGCAAAATCGTTTTGATCGCCGCCCCGCAAGCCACCGAATATTATGGCCCGGTCGGTTTCGAGAAGCATCCGAGTGCCTGGACGCTGGGCAAAAAGCCCTGAGGCGAACCGCCTGCACACCCCGTCAGGCGGCACAGACAGCCGACACATCGGAAGGCGGACACATCAAAAAGCCGCCTGCAACTCTTTCAGTTTCAATACGGCCGGTTCATTGCCTGAAGCGGCGGCCTTTTTGTACAGGGTGATGGCTTTTTTCATGTCGCGCCTGCCCGGATAACCGAGTTCACACAGGAAACCGAGGCCGTAAAGCATGTCCGGATCATTCGTGGCAAAAGCCGTATCGAACCAGCGTTTGATCCGCTCATGCGTCCGTTCGGTTTCGGGCCATTCGCCCAGATCGTCGAAAAAGCGCCTGAACAATGCCCCCGTCCCGCGCGAACGGGTCTGGTTTTCCAGCCGTGCCGCCCAGCTTCGTGCTTCTTCAATACGGGCAGGAGTGTCCCCCAGATAATATAAAACCATCGTCACCAATGCCGGTTCATACCCCTTTTCCGCCGCTTTTCCGATCCATTCGACCGCTTCGGCAGGATCGGCGGCAACGCCATTGCCGGACAGATACGACATCCCGACCCGATACCAGGCGCGAACGTCGCCTCCATCCGCCAGTTTCATCAGCCACCGGAACGCCTCCTGCTTGTGCTGCCGGATGCCGATGCCCTGATCGAACATCTCGTAAAGCCGCCATTGGGCATCGATGTGCCCCTCCCGGGCGGCCTTTTCAAACAGGTCATGCGCATGATGCGGGTCTTTCCCGCCGCCGATTCCTTTCAGGTTGGCGATCCCCAGATAGTAAAGGGCGTCCGGATCGTCCGATAAGGCCGCCTGCCGGAACCAGAACCGTGCCTGCCGCTCGTTCCTGGCCACGCCAAGCCCCTTGTAATACATGACCGCCAGCCGTTTTTGCGCCTTCACGTCGCCCCGTTTCGCCGACTGCATGCAGTACTGGAACGCCAGCCGGTCGTTTTCCACGACTCCCAGACCGTCCTCATACATCCGGCACAGGCCGAACAGGGCATGTGCATCCCCCTTTTTGGCCTGTCGGCGGTAAACGGACAAGGCCCTGTCATAATCCCCTTTCGCCAGATGCATATCCCCTTCAGACAGTTTTTCTCCGCCGTTTTTCTCACAGGCCGACAGGGAAAGCAGCATGAGCAGGACAAGCGGCAGGAACAATAATCGTTTCGGCATGTAACACAGTTTTCCGGATAAAACCGGCTTTGGCAATCGATCGGAAAAAGCATTATATAAACCAAAATCCGGAAATATGGCAATAGCCACCATCAAATCGGTTCATCGGGTATTTCCTGTTTTTTGTCATGACAGAAAACGAATACGCTTGCCCTCTTTCCCGTCATTTTCAACAGGTACACCACCACAAACGACCCATATAAGAAACCGGTCACCGGAATCACCCATCATGAACACCAGAAGAAAACCGAAGCGGCAAATCCGTCAAAAGACAGGTCAGGAAAATCCTGTTTTTTATCGGATCATTCCGAAAGATTTCCTTTTTCAAATGCCTTCACTTTTTCCATTGCTTCCTTGCTTCCCTGATCCGCCGCCAGTTTATAGTACCGGAACGCTTTCTTCATGTCTTTATCGACGCCTTTGCCTTCTTCATATATTTGAGCGAGTCGAAAGCTTGCCAGAGGCATTCCATTTTCGGATGCCTGTTTGTAGAGTACAATTGCTTTGCCTGTTTTTTTACCGGTATGCTCGTAAATGATGCCAAGAAAATATTTACCTCCTTCATTTCCTTGTTCTGCTGATTTTTCTGCCCAATATTGTGCTTTTTCAATGCTTTTTGGAACACCAAGTCCTTCATAATATTGAGAAGCAAGCATGGCTTGTGAATGGGCATCTCCCAAAACTGCCGCTTTTTCAAACCATTTTGCCGATTCAGCTGGATCACCTTGCACACCCAATCCTTTAAACAGCATATTTCCAAGAAGAAAATAGGCGTATTTACTTTCTTTTTTATTTTCTCTTGTCCCCTTTTTCAACCATATAAAGGATTGTTTATAATCTTTAGGCGTTCCTTCTCCAAAATAGTAACATAAACCCAATTTTATCTGGGAATCCGTATTTCCTGATTCTGCCGATTTTTCATAAAGATCAAAGGCTTTCTTTCTATCTTTTTCCAATCCCAAATTACCATAAAAATATGCCTGTGCAATAGAATATTGAGCGTCGCCATTATCCTGTCTGGCCGATTTTCGATACCAGATCAGGGCTTCGTTTTCATCTTTTTCGAGTATATTGCCGTCTGCATAGAGTTTTCCAAGATAAAATTGTGCCTGTGCATTTCCATTGTTCGCGTCTGCTTTTAATAATGGCATTGCTTTTTCGTATTGCTTATTTTTGTAAAGATGAATACTTTCAGGTTCTGTATTTTGACAGCCTGCCAAAATAAATGACATCAAACTATACAATAGGCACTTGATCAATATCGGTTTACTCTGAATCTTCATTTTCATCTTTTAAAGAAACTTTTACCGATTATCAATTATTTTCATCCTTTTTAAAACCCTCTCCTATTTTCTTGCTTCCTCTATCCAAGACATAATCCTGAAAAGTCCGGGTCCCAAATTTTTCCGTTCCATCCCGGGTCGGCTACCCGAAATCTCGCTTCTTCCTCGCTTTTGCCTTCCCTTTTCGCCTGTTCATATTCCGGATAGTCCCACATTTCTCTTTCCGGTTTCGCCATCCATTTGTCCATTTCCCGGTCGTATCGCCCGGTGTATTCATCTACTGCACCGATTACTGTCGAATAAAACAGTTCGTATTCCGGCCCCATTGTGCCGACCATGGCTCCCGCCAGCAACATGCCCGGGATGTTTTCGACAAAGGTCGCCGCTTCTCTGACTCCCATGTATCCCGGGTTTTCGATATCTGCCTGCCGATAGTCCTGGCTCAGGGATTTTTCATGTTCCTGTGCCTTCGCTTTCAGCGCTTTTTTCTGTTTGTAGATTTTGTACTGGATGTCTGCCGAAGGAGGGATGAAGGCTTTCCGTTTCTGGTTTAACATGGGATACAGGTTCCAGGGACTGGCAATCATGTTATAAGGGTTTTTCATATGGTCTTCTATGAGGGCTACTCCGGAAAGGATGTTGTTCCCCATGTTGTATGTCCCTTGTGCCCCTTTGTGGTAGATGTCTCTCAAACCCTGTCCAAATTCCGGGTTGTCCCGTTCCTGAATGCTTTTTCCCCAATCCTCCTGCATGGCATTGTCGCTTTTGCTTTTCATGTCAAGGTAGTTCCCGAAAACACTGTCGTGTCTTTCTCCTTCTGCCGGTATGCCGTGTACAAAGCGGTTTTCACGCTCGTTTTCCTGCATGAATTGCCCCGGAAAGTCTGTCAGTTTTCTGATGTTCCGTTCCGATTCGATTTGCGCCTGACGGTATGGTTCCCGGTTCCGGATGGTGAAGCCTTCATTGGCAGCGGTTTCTTCGGGTTTCCGTTTTTCGTCCGGATAGTTTTCTTTCAATGGCTGGATGGGCGAGAGGGGACAAGCTTCGTTCGCCACGCCGGTTTTCAGACTGTTTGTATCGTCCCGGCGGATGTCATGGCTGCCGCGTTCCGGTTGCGGATCAGGCAGGATATCCGGCATGGCGCCGGATGGAGGCGTTTTCGGGACGGGTTCGGTTTTCGGCAAGGGGGTGGCCGTTTCTTCAATGGGCCGGTCAATGGTATGGTTCTGCCGGATGAGGTCTTGTGCCATGCCGTGGGGGCCGGTGGGCTGTTCCGTGAAGCCGGACAGGTTGCCGTTGCGGTTTTTTTTGCCGATGTCGTTTGCGGGAAGGCTGAATGGTTCGTTATCCCGATTATCCCAAATGTTGTCTGTCATGTGGTTTCCTTTCTTTTGCCGGCCCTGTGCCGGTTCCGGTGCAGGGCCGATCTGTCGGGGGATTACACTTTGAGCCGGTGCCTTCCGTCGTCGCCGATGTCGGCGGCATTGTCGGGCCCGTCAGGTTCTTCCCGGTTTTTCGGTATTTCCGGCGAACGGCGGCGTCTCATGACGCCATAGCGCGTGGCGTCCCAGGCATGGTCTTCGACGGTGGTATCGACGTCTTCCGGGTTCAGCTCGTCGGGAGGCAACCCGGGGACGGTTCTGAGCCAGTGTTTGCATGTCCTGAAGATTTTCAGTCTGTTTTCCGACAGCAGCCGGATGATTTCCTGTGCACCGTTGACGCGTGAGCCTTTGGCGTTCCAGGCTTCCATCCATTTGACGCCGTTGTCCCGGAATATCTGCCCGATGGAGCGGTCGGCCCCGTTTCTGGAAAAGATGGACGGATCGGCAAGGTTCAGCCGATATTCATAACCGAGCCGGTCGTCGTGTTCCTCGATTCGCCTGATTTTGCGTGCAACGTCTGCCGCTCCTTCCCGGCTGCCCTGCCCTGCTTTTTCGCCGGCGCCGTAGAGTTCCCGCCAGAGGTATATGCAGCCATCCGGATCCATGGCGAACCAGTAAACGGCGTACGGGGCCGAATAACCCCAGTCCATCGCTTTCCAGACAGTCCAGGAGGACGGGATGGGGAACGGGTCGATCACGTGTCTGGCTGCATCCCAGACGCCTTCCAGAAAGGATCCGACATGGATGTCCCAGTCCCCCGAAAGCCAGGCTTTCTTGCGGTTCGGGTCGGTTATGGCTTCGAGTGTCGGCAGGTAATTGGGGTCGTTCTTGAGCAGGTGTTCGTTTTCATAAATGGAGGAATGGATGCGTACGCGGGGTTGCCGCCCTTCTTCGCGGATGACGGTTCCGGCGGAGACTTCGCCGATTTTGTAGCGTGCCTTGACGGCGCCATGTCCGACACCGAAGGGATTGCAGGTGGCCCGGATCATGCGTGGCATGCCGGGAAAGGATGATCGGCAGGTCGAGAGCATGGCTTCGAAAAAGGACAGGTCTTTCCAGTTGGTCAGTTCCTCGAATCCCAGCCAGGGATATTCATGCCCGTGGTAATTCCAGTAGTCATCCTCGGTCGCGCCATAACGGAAATACAGGATTTCGCCTGTGGGCCATGTCCATCGGTATTCGGATTCGTTGAATTTCGCCCCCGGAAAAATGGAGTAGAACCAGCGTCTGGACTTGGCGACCACGTCGGCAAGCTGGGGATAGGTCAGGCGAAACAGCGCGCCGCGCCAGTGTTCACCGAACCCGCGTCCGCAGTATTGGGCAAAGGACATCAACAGTGCATCGGTCTTGCCGCCGCCTCGCGTACCTTCCAGCAATGCCTCGAATACCGGACAGGTCAGAAAGCGGGTTTGCGAACCCGGCAGCGGTTTCCAGATCACGTGCAGTTCCGGATCGGACGGATCGGCCTGATGAGCTACGACGGTATCGGTTTGATCGGGATTCATGTTTTCTCTCCTTTTGTATGCCGGCCGGTACCTGGACAGGAAAGTTTTCCCCGCCTCACTGAAAAAGGCGGGAAAGCCCGGTGCATCCGGCCTTTCCCGCCTTTTTCAGGGCAGAACCGGCGACTTTTGCCAACCGGTTCAATAAGCGCCGTTACCGTTGCGGCGGCAAGAGCCGTTTTCCCTTCCGATGCTGTTGATGCGCGCCCGCAAACGGGTGTATGGGGTGGATCCGTCGGCAAAGTTCTGTGGGGGCGGCATGCCCGGTACGCTGGCGACAGGCTGCGGATGCTGCATTTGCCGCTCCATCATGCCGCCTTCGTTCATCCAGTCCCTGACACGGTTCATCATGTCCGGATCGGAGAGCAGCTGTTGCATGGAATCCAGCGCTTCCTTGCTCATCATCTGGCCACCCTGGCTGCCGGCGAATTCATAGCGTCTCAGTCTGGCCGGATCGGTTTCTCCCGATTCCGGATTCAGCCTGCGGGTGGCGATTTCACGCAAACGGTCGATGATCGGCTGGTATTCGCTTGCCGTGCCACGGTTCCGGTTCATTTCATCATCACTCATTTCATTTCCTTTCACTTCACGATAAAGAAACCTCCCGTCGAAGGTTTCACACACTGGCGACTGCCTTCCCCCCGACCATGGCGAAAAACAGTCCCCCCTGATCCGTTTCGCCCGAACGGCGCCCAGCCGCGTTCAGTCCGGTGACGACATGGCCTTTTCCCACTCCTGTTGTGTCGGCACGGGTGGCACGAGCAACACGCCGGATTGCAGGTTCCGTCCGTTGGAGGTCATGTCCATCCTGTCGGTGAACATCTTCATATGCTTGCCCAGCAGTTCCAGCGCACGGTTGGCCGCCGCCGGTTCGAACATCATGCCTTCGACCTCCACCGGTTCGGCCGTGCCTTCACGGGCGTTTTTCACGATGGTCATGATTTTGACGGTCTTGCGTCCCATACAGATGTCGCGCAATTCGCGCAGGTCTTCAATGACCTCGTCCTGACACAGTTCCGTGCGTTTGGCACGCTTGTCCATCGCTTTGGCGACGGCGTTTTTCACCTCATCCTTCATCAGCAGGCGGCAGGCATGCTGTCTCGCGCCTGTGGGGGAATATCCCGCCCGGATCGCCGCCTGCGTCGCGTTCAGGTCGATCAGGTATTCCGAGACGAAACGCAATTGCCTTGCCGTCAGCCCTGAACCGCTGTTGTTGAAACACGTTTTTCCGGAGGAACCCGGCGCTACTGTCTCGTTCATGTCGTTTATCGGTTTTTCTTCCAATTCGCTTTCTCCTTCCCCGCTTTTTTCCGGACACATCCCCGACAGATCCGTGTTTTCATGCCGGAGCAATCCGATACCGGCAGACGGGCAACGATGTTGTCCCCATACAGTCCCATCCTGTCAAACCGGTTTGTCTGCCCGATCAGCGAAACGGCCCATTCCAGCCCCAACCCGTCTTTCAACAGCTCCAGCAGGGCATCCCCCCGGATATATCCGTTCCTCTCCAGCACTTCCTGTTCAAGAAGGTATACCACCATCTGACCGATGTCACCGGTGAATGCCTTCCTGATACATCCGATCATCGGCCTGATCGTTTCTTCCCCGTAAAACCGGTTCATCAGGAAAACGCCGTCACGGTTTTCATCACGTCCTGTCATGTCCCGCGTTTTTGTATCCCCGTTTTCCAGCCGGAATCCCCGCTGGCGGTATCCGAACCGGCGAGACGGCCTGTTTCCCGTGTCAGCCCGGGATACCGGTGGATACCGATGGCATTTTTCATTCATGGATGTCCTTTCACTCGTTCCTTCCCCGTACCGGCCCGTTTACTGCCCGAACACCCGAACCGGCCAGCCAGTCATACCGGAAAAAAGACGTGTCAGGCCCGCCCGACTGCCGTAATGCGAAGGCGTTTTCATGCCCGGCTTTCGTTCTTTTCGTTCTTTTCGTTTTTCCGGATTTCCTGAAAATCCCATCTGTACCTACAATCCCATTTCAGACCGTCTCCGGACATTTATGGCGTTGTGAACCATATGCGGCCACACAGGAAGCGAAAAAGAGACGCTCCAGTCAGACAGGGCAGCAAGCAGGTACGGAAACGGGCACGGTAACGGCGATGGAAGCGGAGACAGAATCGGGAAAAACAGGCCTGGAAAAACCGTGAAAAAGGCCCCCGTGACGGGGGCTTTCCCTGTGCTGAAAACCCTGTCCGGAAACGGACTGGCCGTTTGTCGTTCACCGGTCGGGATCGCTGGCGGAACAAAGTGTTTTGCCAGCAGAATATGGCTGTTGCCGGAACGGACAGAAAGCTCAAGGCACGGAAAAACGGCTTTGCCGGCACGGTTTCTCTCCGTGCTTCGGAAAGGAAACCGCGACAGCCCGTCAAATCCCCATGCTATCGAGCCGTTTCATGATGCGATCGAAATTGGACATGTTCGGGTTGTCTGCCACCGCTCCCGTTGCGACGGAACGGCTTCGCAGGGGTTGTGGCGGTGGATTGTCGCTTTTCGGCGAAGGCATGGCCATGTTTTCATACATGAATTTCATCTGGTTGAACCACATGGGTGGCGGAACCGTTTTCAAAAAGGTATTCATCTGCTCGGGATCGGCGAAAAATGCGGCAATGCGCCGCATCTTGGCCGGATAATCGGCCTCTTTCTCGTATCGCCTGAAAAAATTGTCGCAGGAGCGGGAAATGTCACTCAGGCTGCCGATGAGGTTTTCCGATTTCAGGATGCGTTGCATGTCATTGTCCTGATACACCTGTTTCGCGCGTTCTTCCCGCTCGTATTTCGCCAGCTTCAGCGCGTGCTCCATCGACAGTTCCCTGTTGCCGACCGCTCTTTTCAGCTCCGGAAAATCCGACAGGAGATCGATGCCCGGGGCGGTACGTCCCAGTTTCTTGCAGATCATATCCCTTTGCTGTTCCAGCATGTCCAGGGCGATTTCAAGGCTTCTTTCATCCCCTTTTCCGACAAGCCGTCCATATTCCATCGTCCGGGCGAGGTCTTTTTTGTCCAGTCCGGTCATATCCAGCATGTTCTGGAAGTAACCGGCTCTGGTCTGGGCTTCGGCTTTCTGCATTTCCGCTTCTTTTCTGGCGGAAATGATCGACCTGATCCGTTCACGCCCCCTCTCGGATTTGACGTGTTTCAGGAGTTCCATCTCTTCTTCCTCAGCCGTTCTGGGCGGCATTGCCGGTGCCTGTTGAAAATGCGCCGGCACGTCTTTATGCCCCTCCACGTCACCCTCATTTCCGGATGGCGTGTCATCCGTGCCGTCTTCGGTCAGCTCATCGAGCAACTTCCGGACTTTCGGGGATTCGGACGGTTTGGCGTCCGGATCCCGATACCAGCCGTCAGTCTCACCGGCCCCGTCACTCCGGTCATGGTCATAAACCTCATTCTCCTCACCGTAAGATGGCCCGTCAAAAGCATGACTTCCCTCATCCGGACTGTTCGTCATTTCCTCGTTTTCCATTCAGACTCCTTTCGATATGGCGGTTTGAATACCGGTATTGGATAAAACCGCTTTTAATGTCGTTTTCCCTGCGCGGCCCGTTTTGCGTTCCGTGCGCCGATGGCCTTTATCCGCTCTTTCAGCAAGCGGATCCCCTGATTTCCGTCAACCGGTTCCGTTTCCCGTTGCATTTCCTGTGCCAGAGGCGCTATCGCCTCAATCAATGCCTGCATCCGTACATCACTCGCCGCCGGGTTTTCCCCGTTTTCTCCTGCGTGCGAACCTGAAGCATTCGCCGGGGCACCTGCCATTCCTTCCGGCAGGGCCGTACGGCCCAGCATATCGAGCACTTCCTTCGGCAAATGCGCGACCGCTTTTGGCGACAATGTCAGCCGCTCGCCCTGCCGTAGCCCGTCCGGTTCCGGGGATATGCCCGCCTCTCCGGCATCGGGCATGGAAGCGGCCGCCCCGGATACCCGTGCCAACAGGTCTTCCGGAGAAGACGGCAAGGGATTTTCCCGCTCCCCTTCCCGAGGGACATCCGGTTCCGGCGCATTGTCCTGTCCATTGGAGGGCGCCCCTGACGGTCTCCGGCCTGCCGGCGTGTTCGACGGCGGTGCTGTCGTCTCCTGCTTCGCTTCCAGTTGCGGGACAAATGCCTCGATATCGAGCTTGTCGTCGAAACGGATGACCGTTTCCTTGAGGAGGCTGATCAGCGCCGCCGGATTGATGCCCTGCAACTGGTACTGCATGATCTGGGCGATCAATGGCTGGATGACCGGCAAAAGCTTCGTCCAGGATTCCTGCCGGTCAAGATCGTCCGGAACACCTGTCGTCCCGGCGCGGATTTTGAGCTGGACGAGTTCGAACACGTCATCTCTGGAAAGCTGCGGCCAGTCATAAGAC
>JAEXJM010000024.1 GCA_023449275.1 Pseudomonadota bacterium
CGTGATCGCATAGTCAAAAGCCGGGAAAAAAACCAGTCCTGTTTTCTTTTTCACGAAAACCCCTCTCAATTCGAATCATCTTTAATCAGACCCGGTTTGACCTGAAGTCTGACACGCATGTTTTTGCCCGTCGTCGAATAACCGCGAACCACATTGAACACTTGGCTGTCGGCCACTTCGACCTCGATATCCTGATCCCGTGCACCGGCCTGTTTGGCTTTCTTGACCAGTTTGTCAGTACCAAGGGCAATCAGGTCATCCAGTGTAAACCGTCTGGAAATTTCCTGCTGGATACCCTCTTCCGCAATACTCAGAACCTGTGCCTCGGTATCGGCGACCATATTCAGTTCCACCGTCGTTCTGGCCGTCGCCGCACCACTGGCATTGATGACGTCGGAATCCCCCGGAACCTTGACCGGACAATCCATCATCTCGCCGATGCGTTTTGCCATGAACGGTGCCGGGCCGCCGACCACCACGATTTCCTGAGGCTCGATCTTGCGGCCTTCCAGCAATTCATGAATCGTATAAACCGGCTTGCTGTTGATCTCGGTGAGCATGGCATTGATCTTGTCCACGATCAGCGTACAGGCCAGATCAAGCACGTCTTTCGCGACTTCCTCCGGCGACTTGTTCAACCCGCCGGCCAGCAGTTTCATCGCTTCCATGGCCCTGTCCTTGTCACCGATATCGGCAATCCCCAAAACAATCAGCGCATCCGTCGTCGTCGGTACCGGGCCACCGAAAGCCATCGCAGCACCCAGACGTTCCGGCCCCAGCTTCAGGACACCGTCTTCCACACGGACATGACTGTCACCACCGACCCCGATGGAATGCGTCAACAGACCGCGAACCGACGTCTTGTGGTTTTCAATCGTGATGCCTTGAGGTTCCAGCAAAGGCACGCCATCGGCAAACAGGGCGATATCCGTCGTCGTGCCGCCGATATCCACCGAAATGGAATCCATTTCATCCGAAACGTAAGGCAAGACCCCCATAATCGTCGCGGCAGGGCCGGACAGAATCGTCTGGACCGGTGCTTCAAGAGACTGCTCGAATTCAATCGTACCGCCATCGGCTTTCAGGATATACAACGGCACGTTCACGCCCAGTTTTTGCATATAGGTCTTCAACTGGCCCGCCAGTTGATGCTGCAAATGCCAGACGGCTTCATTCAGGTAAGTCGTCGCGATACGGCGCGGGAAATTCAGCGAACCGGAGAGTTGGTGACTCTGTGAGGCATGTTCGGCGACATCGCTGAAAATATCGTTCACTTCCTGTTCATGAACCGGGTTACGGGTCGAGAACTTGCCGACGATCGCAAAACGGTTGATCTTTTCTTTCTTGAATTTCGCTTTCAACTCCGCCAGTTCGGAACGGTCAGGCGCTTCAGCCTCGATACCGCGATGGCTCATGTAGCCCGCGACATAATTCGCCTTGTCATACAGAGGCAAATCCTTTGGCGAAACGCCCGGACCATTCATGACGATAAGGCCGACAGGCGCGAGCTGGTCCTGGACAACCGCATTCGTCGTCAACGTCGTTGACAGGACAATGCGCTGCAGATTCCTGATATCTTCCGGTTTGGCAACAGCTTCGGTTGCCATCATGACGCAATTTAAAATGTTCTCCTTATCCGTCAGCACTTTCGATTTGCGGATAATCTTGCGGCCATTCATTAAAACCGAATCGGTATGCGTACCTCCAACGTCAATTCCAAGGATCATAAGCTTCTCCCTGCAACAGTGTGATGTGAGGATTTCATAAATGTGAATAGTGCCATATCGTTTTTGAAGAGAAAAAAATCGTATTGGAAAAAATCTTGCAAAATGCACACTGGCAAAATATTGCAGCGTGCCCTTCAGGCATTACCGACCTATTGTATCATCAGAGAAGGCGAATACACTTGATCTTGAACGGATTTCAAAGAATGGGAAACCGGAATTTCCCATGGGAAACCGCCTTCAGATTTTGAATAAAATGTTTTCAAAACAACCTGTTGAACCAATTTATTCACGCGCGACAACAAAAAAACGGCATTTCCGCAGAAATGCCGCCTTCACATATACAGCCGATATTATTTGACCCGCTCGAACACAGCCGCAAAGAACCCGTCTGTCTGGTGGGTATGAGGCATCAGTTTCAGATAATCTCCCATTTCAAGATCGATCTTGCCATCCTCCAGCACCTTCCTCATCGGCACCAGCACATAACGGTCGTCTTTCTTCAGGAAATCCCCGACGATCGATTCGTTCTCATCCTGAAGCAGACTGCACGTCGCATAAACCAGACGACCGCCCACTTTCGGGAGCCGCGCAGCCGATTCCAGAATGGCACGCTGCTTTTCCGTCATTTCGGCAATCGTTTCCGGTGTCTGACGCCATTTCAGGTCGGGATTACGCCGCAGGGTACCCAGACCACTGCAAGGCGAATCGACCAGAACCCGATCGGCCTTCCCTGCCAGCCGCTTGATCCTGGCATCCCGCTCGTGTGCAATCTGGACGGGATGCACGTTGGAAAGTCCGCTTTTCGCCAGTCTCGGCTTCATCTTCGCCAGCCGCTTGTCAGAAACGTCGAATGCATAAAGCCGTCCGGTATTGCGCATCGCCACACCCAACGCCAGCGTCTTCCCGCCAGCACCGGCACAGAAATCGACAACCATTTCACCCCGTTTCGCCCCGACGATCTGGGCCAGCAACTGGCTCCCTTCATCCTGAACCTCGACGCCGCCTTCCCTGAAAACCGGCATATTCTGCAAGGCGATTTTCTTTTTCAGGCGAATGCCGGATGAAGCGTATGGTGTCGGTTCACATTCCACCGGCACTTCATTCATGACCTTCATCACTGCATCGCGTTTGACTTTCAGCGTATTGACCCGCAAATCGAGTGGCGCGGGTGTATTCAGCACGGCAGCCAGTTTCTGCGTTTGCTCTTCACCGATCTGTTCCGAAAGCCGGTCAAACAGCCATTCCGGCAAATTGGCCTGCATCTTGTGCGGCAACTGGCTGCGATCCACTTTCGAAACATGGTTCAGCCATGCCGTTTCATTCTCGTCAATTCCGCCCAATGAA
The DNA here is from genome assembly GCA_023449275.1 of Pseudomonadota bacterium. Taxonomy (GTDB): domain Bacteria; phylum Pseudomonadota; class Gammaproteobacteria; order Burkholderiales; family Burkholderiaceae_D; genus Oxalobacter. Next base: position 3,072 of record JAEXJM010000024.1, read on the forward strand.
TCGACACCATAAATATCCGCCAGTCCAAGCAACACCAGACGCCGCATTTGCGAACCATATCCGGATTCGGAAAGATTATTGTAAATCAGCCTGTTACGAAGGATAGCATAAACCGTTTCGGCAACCGCACCCCTTTCGCGCATCCCAAGCCTGGGATGTTCACGGAAATAACGCGAAAGCACGACATCGGCCGGGCCTGAAAACTGAAGAACTTCCCGCAATACCTGCTCGGTATGCGTAATGACCATGGGTGCCAGCCTCACAGCCCACCTCCCTTGACAATAAAATCCAGTGAATCAATCACCTCAGGCGACAGGCTGACACGGCCTTCGCCATTCAGGCTGATTTTCCCTTCCACAATCAGGCGTACGACCTTGGGATATATCCGGTGCTCCTGTTCCAGAACCCGTTCTGCAAGCCCGTCCTCATCATCATCCGGAAAAACCGGCACAAGCGCCTGCGCGATAATCGGGCCACCATCGAGTTCCGGCGTGACGAAATGAACCGTCGCACCATGCACACGCACACCGGCGTCAATCGCCTGCCGATGCGTATGCAATCCCCTGAAACTCGGCAAAAGAGAAGGATGGATATTAACCATGCGTCCCGTGTAGTGCTCGACAAACCCCGTCGTCAGAATACGCATGAAACCGGCAAGGATCACCAGATCGGGCTGGTATTCATCGATCGTTTTCTGCAAAACGGCATCATAGGACTCACGGTCAGGAAAATCCTTGTGAGAAACGACACGGACAGGAATGCCCGCTTTTTCAGCGAACCCGAGACCAGCCGCATCCGCACGGTTACTGATCACTGCCGACAATTGCGCAGGCCATTTTTCCTGATTGAACGCCCGGACAATGGCTTCCATATTGCTGCCCCTGCCGGAAATGAGAATGACAATATTTTTCATGACGAGATTGTACCCTGTCCCGCCGTCTTTAGGCCACGCCAGCCACGAAATAATCGGCTTGACAGGACAACCCGGGATGAGAAAATGCCCTCCATGACGACGTCATGAAGGGCATTCCGGTCTTTCCATCCGGAAAAACATCCGGTAAAAAGACCTATGCCGGAACCGGTTGTGCACCAAACTCGAGCAGGAGTTTCTTCATACGTGCAGACCAGTAAAATCCGGCACAGGTAAACGACATGCCGGGGCCATCGACATCCCCATCCAGCAATCCCGCTTTTTGCCATTGGGCCAGCAAAAGCCGTCCCGAATCCCGAAGCGATTCAGGCCATTTGCCAATCCCGGGAACCCTGATCAATTCAAATGCCGTATCGACTTCCCGGGCAAAACCGCTCTTTTCAGGTGCGAGAGGGGCTTCGGCAATCCGTCCCAACGGTTTTTCACCCCGTTCGACCATCTCCGTATACGTCTTGATATCCCTTGCCGTTCCAAGGCCGATCGTTCCGAGCCGTCCCCCCGCTGCCGAACCGAATGGGATCATATCGGTCTGCCCGCCGGCGAGACGGTTATAAAGTGAACGCTCATTCGGCGTCCGCCTCCAGTGTCTGGGTGAAAAATGATCGAAACCGGCAGCGATCAGATTGGTGTAGGCCGTACCGAACAATCTGGCCTTTTCAGGAAATTCCGGCATCGGCGGCATCTTGCCCCGTTCGATCGCCTTGTCCAGAGGGCTACCCGGAAACATCCTGAGCTCATACAAATCCAGCCCGGCAATACGTGTTTCCTCACCGATATACCGGATATCGTCAATCAGGATCTCCTCGGTCTGACCTGGCAAACCATACAACAGATCGATCACGACCGAAGCCCCGCTATCGCAAAGCCCGTTCAATGCCTCGCCCGCTTCTTCACGGGACGCAAGCCTGCCGAGCTTCCTGCGCAAGGCCGTATTGGCCGACTGAAGCCCGATAGAAAAACGGTTCGCCCCCGCCTTCACCCATGCCATCCCTTTCTCTGCCGTAAAACCGGTATTGCGGCCTTCTACCGTCACTTCGGCATCAGGTGAAACATTGAAATGGTCGAAAAGCGAGCGGATCACACCTGCCATATCGTCTTTTTCAAGATCGCTCGGCGTACCGCCACCGAAATAAATCACGTCAACCTTGCGTTTGTGAATCACCTCCTTCAGGACTTCTGCTGTATCGGCGATTTCCTTCAAAAGCAGCGCCGAATATTTTGCACTGAAATCCTTTTTCGTCTGATTGATATAAAACGGACAGAACGTGCAGTGATGGTGGCAAAACGGCACGTGAATATAAAGCGCGAGAGGACGTTCCGGCCCCATCATGAAAGCTTCTGGTGCAAACTCGGCAAACGTGCCGCCCTTCCAGACAGGTGGTTCACGGCGCATACCCGCCATGTTCGGCATAACCTTCTTTTCTTCCTCGAACGCCATCGTCAGGGGATCGTCACTCACCCGCGCGAAAAAACCGGAAACATCACGCATGAGCCACCTCCGCAACCGGAACATCGATCTGGACAGTCACCGCACGGGACAGAAAACCGGGATCATCCAGCACGTCCAGCACGGCTGCCGCAACGTCTTCCCGCGAAACATACCCCTGCCGCGTCCTGTCGGGAGTATCCAGAATGCAGAAATTCCCGCTGGCCGGTTCATTATTGAGGCCACCTGGACGCACAATCGTCCAGCGCAAACCGCTCGCCTTCAGATAATCTTCCGCTTCAGTCTTGGCAAGCAGCGCTTCACCGAGGAACTTTTTGACATTGTCATTCAGTCCATCAAACTGTTCGCCACACCCCATCGACGTCACCAGCACGAACCGTTCAACGGGTTCGGCATTTTCAAGAGCACGAACGACGTTGATATTGCCTTCACCACAGACCCGGCGTCCCTCGGAATTCTTCCCGCCCATCAGACTGATCACCCGTCGTGGATGAGCCAGTTCCATGGCCCGCATGCAATCCTCGACTTCAAACGCATCGCCTTCGACAATCGTCACCCCCAGCTTTTCCAAAGCCCGTGCATCACTTCCGTTTCTGACCATCGCGGCGACCTTTTCACCGCGTTCGACAGCTTGCCCTGCAATATGCAAACCGGTGTTGCGGGTAGCGCCGAACAACAGCAAATCACATCCGTTCATGCACTCACCCCGACATCAGCCGACCTGAAAATGGAACGCAAGGCCTCGACCTGTTCAGGTATCAGTTCCCTGTTTCCGTTGCGTCCTGCAAACACCTTGAACATCGCTTCTCCGGCTTCATTCATGAACTGGACACTGACTGTCTGAGACTTCATGAAAGGACGTTCGACCAGATAAATCGATTTGCAGTTACCGAAACGCAAATGACCATGCATGGGGAATGAATAATCGAAATTGTAATAACCGTTGCTTTCCTTGCCTTCCGGAATCTCTCCGGAGAACTCGATAATGACATCCGGAGTGTTCATGACCAGCGTCATTTTTCCCAGCGTGGACAGAATCTGCATGACCTCTATGAAGCGGCTGCCGTCCGTACGCTGCCACATCCCCTCCGGAAGCAACTCGATCAACTCTGCCATAGAAAGGCCACTGTTTCTGGCAAGCGCCTCAAGCATTATTCCGGGATTGCCCTGTAATTTTTCCCTGATCGATTGCTTGTCCACCTGCTGTGCCATTTGCGTCATTCTTATTTTTTCCTTTCCGTAAAAACAACTTCCGACGAAAAAATTTCCCTGAAATTTCTCTTTTTATATAAGGCAAATCGGTTCCGCCATAAAAAATTAATGCTTCTCATTCGTATTAAGCATTGACAATTGTAAATGAGAATCATTATCATTTGAAGTGTTTTTACAGACCACCCCGATAAAAATCGGTCAGGTGACAACCAGATCAGTTCAGTTTTGGAAAAATGGCAACGCAAAATCCAACCGTTTTCGAACCCCGGCATATCGACAGCCTCCCCCGAGCGCTCATTCAATCCCTGATCGGAGGTGTCCTGTTCCTGCATGGCATCCTGATCGTGATGGCTCTTCAAAACATTCCACTTGTCGAACTGGGAGGCAATGGCGGAGGCGGAAGCTCTGCCCTTTACGTATCGGTCTTGCAGGGGGTTCCTGCCACCAGAACTGTACACGCACAGCCATCCACATCAACCGAAAAAACCGTAGCTGCAAAAGAAAAACCCCGGTCGGGACTGATTACCACCTCATCGGCAACGAGCCGAACGGCACAGACAGCGCAAGCGATTGAAAACAAAGCCGACAAACCCTCAGAAGCGAATACCCTGAAACAGCAGATTACTCCGGACACCCGTGCTCCGGCTTCCCCTCAAGCGAAATCAGGATCAGACAATTCGGCATCCAATGGTGCAGGCACAGGCGTCGAAGAGGGTAAAAGCACCGGCTCCGGACAGGGAGAAGGAACCGGCAACAGCGTCGGTTCGGGAGGATCGGGCAATGGCCCTGCCCGCTCGGTTTCCCTGTCGCAGCTGAGATACAAACGGGCAGTCAAACCCGAATACCCTGCCCGCTCCATCCAGCGCCACGAAACCGGACAGGTCAATGTCCGTGTCGTCGTCGATGCGGCAGGCCGTGTCCACGCTGCCAAAGTCGTCAGCAGTTCAGGCTTCGAGCGTCTGGATGAGGCCGCATTGAAAGCCGCCCGTCGCAGCACTTTCCATCCCTATATGGAACATGGCCGTCCGATATTCGCCATGGCCATCATCCCCTACCGTTTCAACCTGAATAACCGCTAAAAACCTTACACAAGAAAAGAAAGCAGCAAAAAATGGAACCCAGCGTCAGCAACATCGGATTTTCCCACTTTATCGCCCAAAGCGATTTCCTCGGCAAGGCCATTCTGGTCATCCTGATCGGCATGTCCGTCGTCTCATGGACACTCATCATCGTCAAAGGTATCGCCGGCTGGAAACGCAAACAGCACAGCAAGGAATTCCTCCAGTTTTTCTGGAATGCCAGTTCGCTGGATACGGTGCGTCATGAAATCCAGACGCACGGCATCAAATGCCCTTTCTCCCATTTGACCGCCCACGCCCAACATGCCAGGGAACACCACGCCCATTATGGTGCATCCAAACTCTCTGAAGCAGGCAGCCAGCAGGAATTCGTCACCCGGACGATGCGAATGGTCATGGACGAAGACGCCGCCCGCCTTGAAAACGGTCTGACCGTTCTCGCCACCATCGGTTCCACCGCCCCGTTTATCGGCCTGTTCGGCACGGTCTGGGGCATTTACAACGCCCTGATCAACATCAGCGCCACTGGAGCAGGCACACTGGACAAGGTCGCCGGCCCCGTCGGCGAAGCCCTGATCATGACCGGCATCGGCCTTGCCGTCGCCATTCCGGCCGTCATCGGCTACAACTGGCTCGTACGCAGCAACAACGTCATGATGTCCAAGCTCGACACCTTTGCCAACGAACTCCTGACTTTCCTGACGACTGGCAAACTGTATTCCATCAACAGCGAGCCGACAGAAGAAAAAACATCTGCCGAGTCCGTCGTCCATAACATCAAACGGGGCTGATCATGGCATTCGGAGGATTCAACAACAAACCGAACCGTACTCCCATGGCGGAAATGAACATGGTTCCGTTAATCGACGTGATGCTCGTTCTGCTCGTCATCTTCATCGTAACGGCCCCGCTCCTGTCGCACTCGGTCAAAATCGAATTGCCGCAGGCCAGTTCAAAAAGCGTGGAATCGGCTCCCGCCAAAATCGACATCGCCATACAGTCGGATGGCGAGCTCCTGTACAACGGAAATTCCGTGAACAGGGAAACCGCCCAGGCGCTCTTTACCGAAGCGGCCAAAAAAGTACCCATGCCAGAAGTGCATATCTACGCCGACAAACATGCCGACTACCAATATGTCGCGCAAACGCTAACGGATGCCAGTCGGGCAGGACTGACAACCATTGGCTTCATCACAAGACCACAAGAGAAATAATCAAATTTCCTCCCGATAAAAGAAAGTAACAGCAACAATGAACAGAAAGATCACTACGCTTGGCCTTGGCCTTGTTTCTGCCACACTTTGCCTTGCGCCATTGGCACAGGCCCAGCAGGAAGAAACACCATCCGGAAAAACTCACGCTGTCACAAGCGAAATGAAAAAGGAAAACGACCATTCCCCTCAGGAAATGGGTGCGATCACCGTCACGGCAACCCGACAGGAAGAAAAAGTACTCGATGTACCGGCAGTCGTCTCTGTCATCACCCGTGAACAGATAGAAGACCATAACGTCAACAACATCCAGGAACTGGTCCGCTACCAGCCCGGTGTCACCGTCAACCGGCAATCATCGGGTACCACACCGTTCGGCGGTCTTGGCGGATTCACCATCCGCGGAGTCGGTGGCAACCGTGTCCAGATCGTCGTCGACGGTGCACGCGTCATGGAAGCCAATGATGCCGGCAACCGCGATTTCGTTGACCTGTCCACGCTGAAAGCCGTAGAAATCCAGCGTGGCCCCGCCTCCGTTCTCTGGGGAGCCGATGCACTCGGCGGCATGGTGTCATACCAGACCCTGGACCCTGATGATCTCTTAAAAGGTCGACAACTCGGCGGACAGGCAAGCTACGGATATGACGGCAGCAATCATGCACATACCCAAAGCGCCATGGTGGCAGCCCAAATGAACCCCATTGCCCAGATACTGTTCGGCTACACCCATCGTACCTTTGAAGAAACCCGTTTGAAAAAAGCCCGTGCCGATGGCGGCCAATGGGGTTGCAACCGCAACTTTCTCGGTTGTGGCCGTTTCAACCCAACCGATGGCAAAGTCAACAATGCGTTGACGAAACTGGTCTTGCGTCCGAATTCCGATCATCAGATCAAACTGACAGGCGAACTCTTCAACTCCGATACCAGCATCAACCAGTTACACGACAGAGGTCTTCTTCCAAATGCCATGGGCACCTCCAGCACAGACAATGGCGATCGATTCAGGGATGAGAAAAAAAGCCGGTACCGCATCGCTCTGGAACATGACTGGGATATCCGTTCCTCCGCAGTGGACAACATGACCTGGCGCCTTTCATATTCTCCACAAAAACGTTCGCTTTTCGACCGGCGCTGGTACACAGACCTCAAAAGCCCCAGTGTCCCTGTGTCCTACCACACGACAGGACATACCGATTACAGCCAGGATTTTCTCCAGGCAGACATCCAGTTGACGTCCAGCTTCGACCTCGGCAAAACGAGGCATAAACTGACCTACGGTTTTCAGGGCGACAGAACGGAAACCGACTACTACAATAAAAGCGTCAGCAACGACCTGACAAACGGCACGACGAAAATAACGATCGGTGGTGGTTCCAACTTTGCCAACGCCAGAACCATACGTGCCGACCTGTACCTTCAGGATGAAATCAAACTGCTTGAAGACAAACTGACCGTCACACCTGGTATCCGTCGTGCCCACTACTCCCTGGATCCGAAGCCGGATGAGCATTACTCCATCATCCCGGGAAGTGAACCCAAAAAAATCAGCGAAAACAAATGGTTGCCCCAACTGGGAGCCATCTTCAAGCTGACCGACCAGTATTCGGTATATGCCCGTTATGCAGAGGGTTTCAAAATGCCGACAGCCGAGCAGCTCTATACGTCCTACGATATGGTTTCCATGCAACTGGTACCCAATCCGAACCTGAAACCTGAAGAAGTCAAATCAATTGACGTCGGTTTCAGAGGCCAGTTTGACAAGGGCTGGTTCTCCGTCGGCGGTTTCTACAGCGATTACACCAACTTCATCCAGGGTCGCCAGCTGGTTCCGGGTACCGCAGCCACCTTTACCTATCGTAATCTGGACAAAGTCAAACTCTGGGGTTTTGAAGCAGCCGCAGAATGGCAGCCTGCCCGTAACTGGGCCATCAATACCAGTGCGGTATACCAGCGCGGCAAACAATTAAGCGCTGAAAGCAATAACGCTTACGTTCCCTTCGATGACGCCTCTCCTTTGTCAGGCATACTCGGCATCAAATACGACATACCGAAATACGGCTTGTCCACACAGCTCATGGGGACATTTTCACAAGGCGTCAAGCGAGTCAGCGACCAGAAACGCTTCAAACCGGGTGGATATGCCGTATATGACGGCTATCTCAACTGGCAGATAGACAAGACTTTCCGTGTGACCGCTTCGGTATTGAACATTTTCAACCGGCGTTACTTTGAAAGCACGGCATCCTCACAGGACAACACCCCGTCAAATCTCTCCGTCATGTATACCAATCCCCTGGAGCTCTATACAGGACTGGGGCGCACATTCGCCATAAGCGTTTCCGCAAATTTCTGAGGCAGACATCATGACATCGACAGAAAAATCCTCTCCCGTTCCACATCCCCGAGGCACATGGCTCGATCCCATGACAGGCAAAATTCTGCCATTCCAGCCGCTGATGCAGGAAATGGCGGAAAAATCCGTCGTCATGTTAGGCGAAACACACGACATCGCGGAAGTCCATCGCTGGCAACTGCATGTCGCCGCCTCGATATACGCGTTCCGTCCCCATATGATGATGGGTTTCGAAATGTTTCCCCGCCGCCTTCAACCCGTTCTGGATGAATGGGTAGACGGCAAACTCGACACGAAAACCTTTCTTGAAAAATCGGAATGGCTCGACGTCTGGGGATTTCCCGCCGAACTGTACCTTCCACTCTTTCATTTCTGCCGGCAAAACAAAATCCGGATGCTGGCGCTGAACTGCTACAGGGAACTGGTCACCCGCGTCGGCAAACTGGGATGGGATGCCATTCCGGAAGCCGAACGCGACGGCCTGACACCGGCCGCACCGGCAACAAAAGCCTATTATGAACGCCTCGCAGGTTACAGGAAGCACGACCCCAAAACATCGTCTTCCACATCGGCACCGGATAAGGACCGGTTCATGCGCGCCATGCAAACCTGGGACCGGGCATTTGCCTGCAACACCGTTCATGCCTTGAATGAAATCCCGGAAAACGAACCGAAACCGATCGTCATCGGCATCATCGGACGCGGCCATCTGGAATACGGACAAGGTACGCCGTACCAGCTGGCCGACCTCGGTATGACCGACACGGCCGTATTACTGACCTCGGATAAACCGGAATGGCACCCCGAACCCGACCGGAAAATGGCGGATGCCGTTTTCCGCATCGACATGCCCGAACCGCGGGCAGAACGGATCGCCATGCCGAAAAACCGTGAAAGCCAAAAAACCGAAAAATGAACAACACCCTAAAACGCATTGCCTCCCTGACAACCCTGTGTATCAAGGGGCCCGGAGGCAAAATCGGCATCCTGTACTGTGTCATCGTTCTGGCCCTGAACCTTGTCGAGATCCAGCTTGCCCTCAAAATGATCACCTGGAACAAGGATTTCTTCAGTGCACTGGAAAAATACGACGCACAGGCCGCTCTCTGGCAAATAGGCATTTTCGCTATCCTTACCGCTGCCAGTGCGTCCCAGTACCTGATCGCCACCTACATCCGCCAACTCGTCCAGATCCGCTGGAGAACGACATTAACGCAGGCCTCGCTGGAAAGATGGTTTTCCAACAAGGCCTACTGGCATCTGAACACTGACGAAAATTCACCTCTGGACAATCCTGACCAGCGTATCTCCGAAGACTGCCGCATCTTCGTGGACAGGCTGACCGGAAAAGTGCTCGATCTCTTCACCGGGCTTGTCGGATTGACCACCTACATCGCCCTGCTCTGGAAACTTTCGGCTTTCCCGATAGCCTTTACACTCTTCGGAACACCGATCGTCATCGAACATTACCTTGTCTGGGCCGCTCCGATCTACGTCCTCATTTCAAGTGGCCTCACCCACTGGATGGGCGCCCCATTGATGAAACTGAACGTCATCCAGCAGCACCGCGAAGCCGATATGCGTTTCGCGCTTGCCCGCCTGCGTGAATCGAAAGAAGCAGTCGCCCTTGAAAACGGCGAACAGGCTGAACGCGACATCATCGACAGGCGCTACAAGCGCATCCTTGAAAACTGGCGTCACCGGATCAACCGGGAATTCATACTCGGCATTTTCACCCGTCCCTACTACATGACCGTCCTGCGTATCCCCCTCTTTCTGGCCTTCCCTGCCTACCTGATGGGATACGTCGCCCTGGGGGGGCTGATGCAGCTTGGTTCAGCCTTCACGCGGCTGGTTACCACCCTGTCCTGGTTCATCTTCTCATACAAGGAACTGGCAGAACTGTCCGCCACCGCCAACCGTCTCGCCTCCTTCATGCAACAGGCGGAAGAAATCGGCAAGGAACCGTCCCCGATTACATGGAAAAATGCACCAGCCGACCACCTGCACATCAGTGACCTGACCGTACGCGACCCTGCCGGGCAAAACCTGCTTCATATCCCCGAACTGGTCGTCAACCACGGTGAAGCCGTCTGGATCGATGGCCCATCCGGCATCGGCAAATCCACCCTGTTGAAAGCCCTTTCCGGCATTTGGCCTCACTGTGACGGCCTTGTCGCCCTTCCTGACGGGAAAAAACTTTTCCTTCCGCAAAAAGCCTATCTCCCGCTCGGCAGTCTGGCCGAATGCATCGCCTATCCGGACAAGCCAACCGACATCAACCACATCCGTGAACTGATGAAACGGGTCGGCCTGACCTGCCCTCGCCATGAAGAACAGCTTACCCGCAGTGAACTCGGCAGCGATTACCGCCTTTCCGGTGGCGAGCAGCAACGGCTGATGGTCGCGCGAATCCTGGCGACACAGCCGGAATGGGTCTTCCTTGACGAAGCGACCAGTTCACTGGATGCCGAAGCGGAAGAACAACTGTATCGGCTGTTAAGAACGTCCCTGCCAAACACCGGGTTCATCGTCATTGCCCATCGTGAACCGAAAGGACTCGGCCAGTACCGGCGCATTGACCTTTGGGACAAACCCGGGAGAACCCGGAGGGAAGACCTGCATGTCGCGATAGCCTGAATTTTCGGGCATAAAAAATGCAGGCCTTGAGCCTGCATTTTTGTTTGAATCCGGTACAATCAGCCAAAAAACCTTCCACCACTGACCCGTTCGATTCCAGCCAGATCTCTCCAGCTCCGCACATCGGAAAATCCACCTCCAACCAGCATGGCCCGAACCGTTTCGGACTGGTCATAACCATGCTCCATCAACAACCAGCCACCTTCATTCAAAAAGGCTCGTGCACCTGAAACCAGAATCCTCAAGGCCTGCAAGCCATCGGCATGATCAGTCAACGCACCAACCGGTTCAAAGCGCAAATCCCCCCGACGCAAATGATCGTCTTTCGAATCGATATACGGTGGGTTGGACACGATCAGGTCGAAACGCTCATCCTTATCTTTCAGCGCACCGAACCAGCTGCCCGCTGAAAAACGCACCGTCTGCTTCCCTTTCAACAAAGTCAGCGCATTATGGGTCGCCATATCCAGGGCCTTTTCCGACACATCCGTTGCAAAAACATGGGCATCCGGCCTCATGCTGGCAATCGCAATGGCAATCGCACCGGAACCGGTTCCCATATCC
>JAEXJM010000038.1 GCA_023449275.1 Pseudomonadota bacterium
GGGGTAACCTGTTTGTTATCAACGGGTTACATTTTGAACTTGATAAATTTATGAGGTTTTGTTTTTTTGTATTGTTTTCGCAACATGGGCATGGGTTATGCCGATTCGTTTTCTTCCCTGAACTGGATATTTTGACAAAACGCTGAAAATGACTGTTGCTTCCTCACAAATGGTGAAACAAATTGTGTTTTCCTCTGGAGCATATTCCATAAAAAATGTATAGTAAAAATAACGGAACGATGTTGTAAGAAAAACCGAAGTATTTCGTCGCAATCCCAATTTTTTTATAAGGAGTAATTAAATTGGAAACCATGCTGATTTTCTTGACATTAAGCGTTTTCATCTTTGGCGGACTGATCGTCATGCAGTTGTATATCCTTCGCAAAAAACGCAAGGATGCGGACGAAACCCGTGCGCAGCTCGAGCAGATGCTCGTCCGCAAATGCCGGCACGCCATTTCCAAATACCGTATGAATTTCTACCGTGCGCCTAAAACCGATGTCGGTTTCCTGACGCAGGTCAAGCTCAGCCATGAAGCGCATATGCCTGAATTCTTCATTGCATTCGGCGATGCCGCTTCCGAAGTACTCGGTTATGCCAAGTTCACCCGTACGGAAAACCATGGGCACAGGCAGACGTATGTATTGTCCGAAATCCTGCCAGCCAATGTGCCTGTTCCCTGTCCCGTCATGTCTCTGGACAGTGAACTGTATACACTGGACGAAGCGGTCAGAACCCGTGAAACGATCGATACGACGATTGACAGGCTGATCGATATTCGTACCGGAGCGGCAGCTCCTGCAGCCAACTGAACGGAAAAGCGCCTGTTACTCCTTCGAACCGGACGGTTCGCCATCCGATGGCTCGTTTCAGGACGCTACAGGGTTTATTGAAAATCCGTTTCCGGTTCCCCAATCTCTGGAAACGGGTGACAATAAAAAAACCGGCAAAATTCTTGTGATTTTGCCGGTTTTTTCTTTTGTTCTCCAAACGGGTGCATCGGCACAAACATGTCATATGAACCTGTTTGTGTTCAGGCGCATTTCAGGAAAATGAACCGGAGACGGTATCATTTCCGTACCTGAAATATTCTTGTCTGTCCGGCTATGCGCCATTTTGGGATGTCCCGAAACTGGAACATGACGGCTTGTTCCGCCCCTTCTTTCGCGGAATTTTCGATACCGGCTTCAACGGGTGCGGACATGAAAAAGCCGGCAGAACCATCATGATTCTGCCGGCCTTGTGTTTTCCTGCCGTTTTGGCAAAAGCGGATCGGATCCGGAGATTTCGATCAGGCGCGGAAGCAGTCGGACAATGCCGAGCCTGCAACCTTGTTTTTGCCGCTCATGTCGTATGCACGGCAGCCGTTGGCGCTGACTTCGTCGATCAGCATCAGTTTGCCGGTTTCGGCATCCCTGCCCCATTCGATCTTGATGTCCCAGAGATCGAGACCTTTCTGTCTGAACAGGTCGTGGATCAGGCCCATGGCCTTGGCGTTCAGGGCAACCAGTTCTTTCAGGGTTTCGGCGTCCATCATGCCTAAAGCGACGATGGAATCATGAACGATCAATGGATCGCCACCTTCGTCGTCCTTGATGGTGATTTCGAAAACAGGTTTTTCGAATACCATACCGTCCACTGCACCCGGAACGGATTTGTAGCGGCGGATGAAGCTGCCTGTACCTTTCCAGCGGCAGACCCATTCCAGACCCGGTTTGAAGGTGACGGCCTTGCGTACGATCATGGACATGTTGTCCAGATCGGAAGAAACCATATGGGTTGGAACGCCGTTGTCAGCCAGATATTTGAAGATCGTGGATGTCATGGACAGGCAGGCGAAACCCTGGCCTTCGAGCAAAGATTCGGAAACGTTGTTTCCGCCCGGATCGACTTCACCTTTGTCGTTCTTGGTAACACGGTCGGTGAATTTCAGTTCCAGAGTGTAGTCACCGTGGCTGTATACGTCTTTTGTCTTTCCGCGCTGCAGGAGTGCCATCTTTGAAAATTTCCTTATGAAAAAAAACGGTTGAAACGGCAGGTTATGCCGGAATTTTCGCTATTTTATGCCGATTCTTTCCCGAATTGAAACAAAAATATGAAACGTTTGTTCGTATTTTCCGGGTGGCCCCGCATGGAAAACGTTCCGCCAAACCGGCTGTTGTACCGGGCCTACAGTCTTTCAAGACAGTGGATTCAGAATGTTATGATCCTGTCGCTATCGACGACCCATTCCGAAAGCGCCTGCATGGTCGATTTTTCCGCTCCGTCGAAGTAAGGATGGTTTTTGTAAATACCGCAACGGGCCATGCAGGTGCCGCAGACCCTGACACTGGCACCTTTCGCTATCAGTTTTTTCAGCATGGCCGACAAATCCTGATCGTACCCTTCCGGTGGTTTGCAGGCATCCCTTGCCATATCGACGGCGTGGTTCATCAGGAAAATCCTTACCTCATGACCGTTTTTCTGCAAGGTGCCAGCGAGTCGCAGGCCGTTCCATGTCACATCTGTCATGTCGTAAGGTTCACGGTTGAAGATGATCAGTATTTTCATATGCCTTATCCTGTTCCTGTCAGGCCGGATATGTCTGTACCCGGATAAAAGGCAATCATCGGTTTGCCTTGTTTGCCTCTAGTGTAAGAATGTCGTGGACATGTCAATTTTCCCTGTGATTCCGGGCAATATTGCGTCTGGAAAATACGGGAATGATTCGACAATGTTATTATGCCATTTATATAACCGGCCCCATGTTTGAACTGCCGCTTTTTCACTCGTTATGAACGAATACCTGAAAGGATTTATGAAATGAGTCACTTCCGCCCTGTTCCACTTGAATTTGCCACCCGCCTGATCAATCATGGGCCAACGATAATGGTTACCAGTCGCAGCAAGGACGGAAGCAAGCGAAACGTGATGACAGCCGCATGGTCTACGCTTGTCGAGTTCGACCCTCCCCGACTGGTCGTCGTGATCAACAAGGATTCCTATACCCGCAAATTGCTCGAAGAAAGTGAAATGTTCGCCGTTTGCGTTCCGGCTGCCCATTATATCGATACGGTTTATGCCGTCGGCAGTACCAGCGGGAATGTCGAAGACAAATTCACGAATTTCGGTATTGAAACGGTACAGAGTCCTGAATTGAACCTTCCGGTCATTGAAAAGGGTTGTGTCGCCTGGCTGGAATGCCGTCTTTTGCCTGAACCGGGCCCGCAAGACAGGTACGACACCTGTTTCGGTGAAGTGCTCTCGGCGGCGGCCGATGAACGTGTTTTCCGGGATGGCTTGTGGGACTTCAACCGGGATAATATCAACCTGCACACCATTCACCATCTGGGGGGCGGGACATTTGTCATGAGCGGCAATATGATTTCGGCGAAGTGAATCGGGAAATCAAAACTGCCTCCGGGATTTGACGTATTTTTTACAAGCAGGATGCCTTTGACGCATCCTGTTTTGCATGACCGGCCTGTCCGGAAAAACGCCATGTGTTTTCATTTCAGGGAAATCGGTCTTGTCGCCTTCTCACCGTTTTTTGCACTTGAACAAGGTCTTTTTCCGGCGTGATTCTACATTGGGAAAAAGGTCGCCACTGGATATTCATTCACGATATCGAAGGCTTGCGGCCGTTACTGAAAACAGTACGGCACCTGCCTGTTTCACGCCTTCATTCAGGCAGGATTTATCCCGTATCGGTTTGTCCGTAAAACTTTTCTGAAGCGGTGAATCATGAAAAAAAATCTTTTGTCAGGTGCGATTGGCGTTTGTCTTGTGGCAGCATGTCAGACAAATGGCACGTTACCGGATAAAGTCGCGATGAAAAACAGCCTGTCCAGGAGTGCCGCCACAGAAAATACACAGGCCAGACCGGACATGCATACAGCCCGTCTGTCGCTGGATGTGGAAGGACGGTATGAAGTCGGCAAGCCGGTTGCGGGAAACGATATCCGGGAAGTCCGGATCGGGAGTGGCGGCCGTTATGTCGTGACGCTGGCCAACGGGATTCATGTCAGTGGTCTGTATGTATGGGATGCGTCAGACAACCGGATCATTCTGGATATCAAGGGCGAACCATGTACCTTTTTTGTCGGGGAGAATTTCCTGAAAATCGAAAGTGCAGGAAAACAGAAGGGCCGGACTTTCCGGAAGTTCATGCAAGTCCAGCCTTTATAGGGCATCCGGATGGATGGGGCATCTTTCCTGAAAGAGCGATGCCTTTTTTGTCATGGTCATGGCAATTGCCGGACCCATCTGGAAAAGGCGTCCGGTTCAAAGACACCGGGGCTGACGGGAACCTGTACCGGCCTGATGACGGGAGCAGGTCGGGTGTGCAGCGAGGTAAAGGTCGGTGCGTGGTAATTCACGCGCACTTCACGGTTGCCATCAGGCTTTTTCCAGAGTTCGAATGTCAAAAAGCCTCCGGGAGGGGTGGGATTGCCGCCCTGCTCCGGTACAGTCCAGTTTATGCCCATCAAACCGCCGATGTTGGCGATGTTGGTATCGTGCCCGACGAAAAAGCTCAATGCTGGCGACGTGTCGGAGAGCAAGGCCGTTTCAATGGCTTTCATGAGGCGCGTTCCGCCTGCCTTTGCCAGAGCGGGTGTCCTGTTGATGGCATCGAATACCTTGTCATGCAGGGGAACGATTTGCCGGAGCACGGTTTCATCGACCTGTCCCCAACCGGCGTTTCTGTCAGGCCATTGCGCATATTCAAGGAGCATGATTTCGGCAATATCGGAGGCGACTGACCATTTCCCATTGGCTTGCAACTTGTTTTTCAGGCGGTCGAACCGGATTCGGGTTGTCATTTCCGTCAAGGAACAGTTGTTTTCATGGGCCATTTTCTCGCACAAGTCCGGCCCGCAGCAGTTCGTGATTTCCTGAATGCGATTCAGGGCGGCGACGGCAGCCGGATCGTCATTGAGCCGGTCGATGCGGCGCTTCAGTTCCGACATGACGTTTTCCGTGTCCATGACCGTCATCCCGTTTTCGGATGGATGGAAAAGCCTGTCGTATTCTTCTCCTGTCTGTGGCTCGATGCCACAACCGGGAGCGAGTCCTTCGAAGATGGCGATTGCTGTCTCACGGGTTCTCTGATCCCTGTCTGCGATCAGGGAGTAAGTCGCCGTAGCCGGACAGGCATTTTCAGGCAGAAAGCCCTGTTCTGCCAGAACCGGACGGATGGCCTTCCATTGGGCCGTAACCAGTTCACCGCCCCGTTCGGTCAGATAGCCGTCACGGACAGGCCAGCGTGGCCATGTCTTGTCGCTCCACTGGTCGAGTGTTGTCCTGTTCAGGGTCGGTGAGCGTACTCCATGCCTGCTCAGCACGACCATTTTCAGCAGTTTTTCTTCCTGCTGTTCTGCTGCTTCGGCCGGTGGAAATGCCGTCAGTATCGCCAGCAGGGTGAAAAACAGATATTTGAAGGTCGGTTTCATAGGAAATCCATTGGAATGGTCGGAAAGAAAGTAAATCGGGAAGGTATTTTCATCGATGAATTCATGCGATTGTCCATGCAATCACGGTCATGGCAAAAAAATGAATACCGCCATAACGGCCCTTTTGCGCAACATTGTCATGGATCGTTTTCATGCTTTTGTCCGCCAGAATGCGTGGAGGCTGTTGTTTTCATCGTCTCCGGCGTAAACGACGCCATGGGTGTCAGTGGCCGATCCGTCGGAAGGCCCTCTTTTATCAATGGCCTTGGAAAATCTGTATAAGTCATTTTATATCAATGAATTGTCATATGATTTTGATGTTTTGGATGAATGATAAAAACAGCCGGAAAGCGGGCAAACATACCATGTCCGTCTATTGGGTGGAACGGCGATACCGTTCTCTGCCATATGATTCAGGCGGTTTTCCCAATCCTTTTCTTCGGATAATCCCTTCAACATGAATCCCCTCGCTTGTCGTCAACCTGTCATTGGATCGGGCAAGACGGTTTTTTTACAATATATCGCCGTTCTGTCGGAGTGGTATTGATCTATCAGGAAAGTACAGAGTTTAAAAATATGTTCAACTGTTCCGGGTCAATGCGGATATTTATTGACGGGATGGTTTCAAGGACAGTTTTGCGAATGGGATTTCCGGGAAAAACGGTTCATCCGGGAGATATCCAGCCCGTGAAAGCGGAAATCGCTTTAAGGCAATTCCGGCAAAAAGATGTCGCCGGCGGAAAACAGGACGGCTTTTCCACCCAGAAGCACTCTGTCATCGCTTGCCTGACCATAAAGAATGCCGCCACGGCTGGAAGCCTGATAACCGGTCAATTCCGTTTTTCCCAGTCGTTTGGCCCAGTAAGGGAATATATGGCAGTGCCCGGAACCGCAAACCGGGTCTTCATCGACGTTCATTTTCGGGGCGAAAGAACGTGAAACGCAATCATGGTTTTCCCCCATTGCCGAAATATGCAGGAGTAGCCCGTCGAGTGAAAGCAGCTTTGTCGGGTCGGGTCTGGCCGATCTGACCGTCTGTTCGTCTTCCATGATGCATAGCAGGTCACGGCCGAGCCATGCTTCAAGTGGCCTTGCACCGATTGCCTGAACCATTTCATCCGTGACGGGAACCGGTTCGAGCGGATAAGCCGGAAAATCCATTTCGAACAGGCCGTTTTTCTTTTCGACTGTCAGGATGCCTGAACGGGTGTCAAACTGCACGATATCGGAACCGGGACGGATGAAACGGGTGACAATGAAGGCCGTGGCGAGGGTTGCATGTCCGCAAAGGTCGATTTCTCCGCCCGGCGTGAACCAGCGTAAATGAAAGCGCCCGTCCCGTTCAGTCAGGAAAGCGGTTTCCGACAGGTTGTTTTCACGGGTAATGTTTTGCAGAATCCTGTCCGGCAATTCTTTTTCAGGAATACAGACGGCGGCGGGATTGCCGCTGAATACGGTTTCGGCAAATGCGTCCACGATGTACTGTTTCATTTCTTCCTTTCGGTAGAGGAAAACCGGCTGTTCTGGCTGTCCGTTGCACATGCCGGTACAGAGTATGGAACGGCTGGAACGGTTTCCTCATCAAAGACCCGGTGGCATGGCCCGGAATGTTACATCCGAAGTTCACGAACCTTGTTGATGTTACGGGATGGCGGTTCGCCAAAAAGCCGCTTGTATTCCCGATTGAACTGGGTGGGGCTTTCATAGCCGACAGCCATGCACGCACTGGAGGCATATTCGTTCTCGACCAGCATCAGGCGTTGCGCTTCATAAAGGCGCAGGCGTTTCTGGAACTGGAGCGGAGACAGGGATGTCAACTGTTTGAAGTGGCGGTGGAATGTCGATGTTGCCATATTGACTTTCTTTGCCAATTCATCGACTTGCAAAGGTTTTTTGTAGTTATTTCTTAACCATGAAATAGCCTGTGCGATCTGGTTCCCCTGTGTGCCGAAGGTGTTGACGGCCCTCAAAAACGGCCCTTGCGGCCCGATCAGGAGACGGTAGTGGATTTCACGGATGATCATCGGAGCCAGAACCGGGATCTGTTCGGGTTTTTCCAGCAGGTCGAGCAGGCGGACGAATGCATCGAGGATATCGGGATCTGTTCGCGTGAGCGAGAGGCCGGTATCCGGTTCTGATGCCGTTTTCGCGGATGGCTGGATTTCGGCGGCAAGCTGGGTCGTCAGCGATTTGTCCAGTTTCAGCCCCATGCCGAGGAACGGGTTTTCCGGCGTGGCGTCGAGAATGTAGTTTTTGGCAGGCAGGTCGATTCCGTTGACGAGGCACCAGCCTTCGCCGTAACGGTATTCCCTGCTTCCGATATACGAATGTTTCTGGCCTTGCAGGATGATACCGACGGCAGGTTCGTAAAAACAGTTTTCCGGACATTCGCATTCGTTCTTGCGGAACAGGAAGAAACCGTTGATCGGGGTCTGGTATTCACCGCTTTCAGACAGGAATTTCAGCAGTTTTTCCCTGATTGGCCCGTTTCGGGTATCGACATTGTTTTCAGGCATGGTGGAATCCTTTTCAAAACCGTTTTGTTGAATCAGATGATTGAAAACACATCTTCTTTGTACCAGATTATTTCCCGTTTTGGTAGGACGGTGAGAGAAACAGGCAATAAGAAGGCAGTTTCGTATCTATATCGAGTGTGTGGCAAAGCCTTATATTTTCACTGTCACAAGGCGTTTTCCGGAAATTTTCCTGTACGGAAATACTCCCGGTAACGATAGAAAATCCATCTTTAACGCAATGAAGAGGCTTGCCATGAAAACAATCGCTTATGCAGCACAATCCCCGGATTCACCCCTTGCGCCCTACTCTTTCGAGCGGCGCGAGCTTCGTGACAATGACGTCGCGATGGACATCCTCTATTGCGGTGTCTGCCATTCCGATATGCATATGGCACGCAACGACTGGGGCATGACGGTTTACCCGGTCGTTCCGGGTCATGAAATCATCGGGCGTGTCACGGCTGTCGGATCGAAAGTGACGAAATACAGGGTCGGCGACGCCGTCGCGGTCGGTTGCATGGTTGACAGTTGCATGGAATGCGACCAGTGCCGTCATGGTGAGGAACAGTTCTGTCGTGAAGGCATGACGATGACCTACAGCGGACATGACCGGATAGACCATAGCGTTACACAAGGCGGCTATTCCAAACATCTGGTCGTCCGCGAGGAATTCGTCCTGCGGGTTCCTGACGGACTCGATCTGTCGCGTGCCGCACCGATTCTGTGTGCTGGCATTACGACGTATTCGCCGCTTCGGACATGGAACGTCGGTTCCGGCAGCCGTGTCGGCGTGATCGGCATGGGCGGTCTGGGGCATATGGCGATCAAGCTGGCGGTCGGCATGGGGGCTGAAGTGACGGTGCTGAGCCGTTCCGAAAGCAAACGGGCCGATGCGATGAAACTGGGGGCAGACAAGTTCCTGATTTCGAAGGACAGGGCCGCCATGGTGGCCGCGCAGTCGTCGTTCGACCTGATTATCGATACCGTTCCGGTCAAACATGATCTGAACCCATATACCCCGCTGCTGGATATCGATGGCACGCTGGTGATTGTCGGTCAGGTCGGGCCGGTCAATGAAGTGGATGCCGTCCCTCTGCTCTTCGGTCGCCGACGGATCGCGGCCTCGCCGATCGGGGGAATCCGCGAAACGCAGGAACTGCTCGATTTCTGCGCACGGAAAAACATTCTGCCGGAGTGTGAAATCATCCGGATGGATCAAATCAACACGGCTTTTGAACGCATGGAACGTTCCGATGTGCATTACCGGTTCGTGATCGATATGGCATCGCTCGGAACGGACAACAAATAAGAGAGGAAACGGTGTTTATGCAAAAACGCAAACTGGGAAACAGCGGCCTTGAGGTGTCGGCGCTTGGGCTGGGCTGTATGGGCATGAGTTTCGGTTATGGACCTGCCGGAAACAAAAGCGAAATGATCCGTGTCATCCGTTCGGCTTTCGAACGGGGAGTGACTTTTTTCGATACCGCCGAGGTGTACGGGCCGTTCGCCAATGAAAAACTCGTCGGCGAGGCGCTTGCCCCCTTCCGTTACGATGTGACGATTGCGACCAAGTTCGGGTTTGTCGCCAATCCTGACGATGACGGCAGGTGGACGAAACTGGACAGCCGTCCGGAACATATCCGCGAAGTGGCTGAAGCATCCCTGAAACGTCTGAAAACGGATGTGATCGACCTGTT
Organism: Pseudomonadota bacterium; assembly: GCA_023449275.1. GTDB lineage: Bacteria > Pseudomonadota > Gammaproteobacteria > Burkholderiales > Burkholderiaceae_D > Oxalobacter. Next base: position 9,646 of record JAEXJM010000038.1, read on the forward strand.
TTACCAGCATCGGGTCGACCCGAATGTCCCGGTCGAGGATGTGGCCGGGACGGTAAGGGATCTGATTGATGAAGGCAAGGTCAGGTATTTCGGCCTGTCGGAAGCCAGCGCAGATGTCATCCGGCGTGCACATGCCGTCTGTCCGGTTGCCGCGCTCCAGAGCGAATATTCGCTCTGGTGGCGTGAGCCGGAAAAGGAAATCATCCCGACACTGGAAGAACTCGGCATCGGTTTCGTGCCATTCAGTCCGCTGGGCAAAGGCTATCTGACCGGCAAAATGAACGAAAAGACGGTTTTCGACCCGTCCGATTTCCGCAATATGCTGCCCCGTTTCACACCGGAAGCCCTGAAGGCGAATCAGGGAATGGTCGATCTGGTCAGGAAAATGGCTGAACGGAAAAAGGTGACGCCGGCACAGATCGCACTGGCATGGGTTCTGGCGCAGAAATCCTGGATGGTACCGATTCCGGGTACGACAAAACTCTCACGGCTGGAAGAAAACATCAGTGCGGTCAATGTCGGACTCTCTGCGGAGGAGTTGCTGGAAATCGATTATGCCAGTTCGAAGATCGAGCTGGTCGGAGACCGGTATCCGGAAAAGTACGCGAAGATGATCAGCCGTTGACGCGTTTGTGGGAACCCGGCCGGCGGGCAGCCGGTCTTTTGGAAGAAAGAATACGGAAATGACAATGAAATCGTTTTCCGGGCTGGCAGGGCTGGTGTTCGCCCTGCTCTGTCTTGGCAATATGGCAAGGGCAAACGAAATGGACAAGACAAAACCGGCGCTGGACGCCAGACAGGAAAAGATCGTGACGATCGCGGCTTTCACGGCCAATGGCGATTTGCCGAAACTGAAAACGGCTCTGAATGGTGGGCTTGATGCAGGCCTGACGGTCAACGAGATCAGGGAAGTGCTGATCCAGTTATACGCGTATACCGGTTTTCCGAGAAGCCTGAACGGTATACAGACGTTCATGGCAGTCATGGATGAGCGGGAAAAAGCCGGCATTGCCGATCCGGCGGGCGAATCACCGGCAGAATTGCCGGAGGGTACCGACCGGGATGCCTATGGTGAAGCGGTGCGCATGAGGCTATCGGGAGTGACAAGGGTTCCTCCAAAAGCCGGATACCAGCTCTTCGCACCCGGGATCGATGCCTTTTTGAAACAACATCTCTTTGCCGATATTTTCGGGCGTGGCGTGCTGGAATTCTCTGACCGTGAAATCGCCACGATTGCCGCTCTCGCCGCCTTGGGCGGAACGGATGCCCAGCTTCAATACCATCTGAATGCCGGGATGAACGTCGGTTTGAGCCAGCGACAGGTGGCGGGAATCGTTTCCGTCCTGGAACGGGATGTCGGCAAAAAAGAAAGTGCGCTTGCCGGAAAAGTGTTTGGAGAAGTATTGAAAAATCGCTCGAAGATGAATTGATAATATATTGATTTATCATTATTTAAAGGAAAACAAAATGGACAATATCCGGAATAAGGTCGTCCTTGTCACGGGAGCCAGCAGCGGGATTGGTGAAGCGATTGCCCGCAGGCTCGCTTCAGATGGCGCGACTGTCGTACTGGCGGCAAGAAGAAAGGACAGGCTTGAAAAGATTGCCGGTGAAATCAATGCAGCCGGAGGGAAAGCGCTGTTTTATGTTGTCGATGTGACTGTTGAAAAACAGGTGAAAGACATGGTCGATGACGTCGTTTCGAGACTGGGGCGTCTGGATGTGCTGGTCGGCAATGCCGGCCTGATGGCTCAGGCTCCCATTGCCTCGCTCAAGGTGGACGAATGGGACAGGATGATCGACATCAATATCAAGGGTGTCCTTTACGGTGTCGCGGCGGCATGGCCGGTTTTCGAGAAACAGCAGTCGGGCCATTTCATCAATATCTCGTCTGTGGCAGGCATCAAGGTCGCCGCTCCGACGGCGACGGTGTATTCCGCGACGAAATATGCTGTCCGTGCCCTTTCGGAAGGGATTCGGGCGGAATCCGCAGGCAAATTCCGTTCGACGGTCATCTGTCCGGGTTATGTGGAATCCGAACTGATGTATGGCAGTTCGGATGAAAAGACGCGTCAGGCCGTCATTGCCGGGTACGAGAAGTATGCCATCCCTGCCGACAGTGTCGCCAACGCGGTGGCTTACGCCATTTCCCAGCCGTCAGACACCGCAATCAATGAAATCGTGATCCGGCCGACGTCTCAGGAATTCTGATGAACACAAAACGTAAAGGAAAAAGATGAAACGTTTTTTATGTGTGGGACTGCTTTCCGCCCTGTCCGCGGCATCAATCGCTTGTGCGGCACAAGCCGGTTCAACGGAAATGGCTGCGGAAAAACAGATTGTCACTACCGGTGAAAACCGCACTTCTTTCACCGGGCAAGACCAATATTTCACGGGCAAGGTGAAGGTCGATATGCTGTTTTCGCCTGTCAGGGAGTTGCCCGCTTCGGGAGCGTATGTGACGTTTGACGCGGGGGCCCGTTCGGCCTGGCATACCCATCCGGCGGGACAGACACTGATCGTCACGTCAGGACGTGGCCTGACGCAGCAATGGGGTGGCCCATCCGTTGAAATCCGTCCGGGCGATGTGGTGCGCTGTCCTGCCGGAGTCAAACACTGGCACGGCGCCGCTTCCGATTCTTCCATGACGCACCTTGCCATTACGCCGGAGGTGAACGGCAAAAATGTCGAATGGATGGAAAAGGTCACCGATGAACAGTATTCCGGTGCTTATCGTCAGGCCGAATCCGGCGGAAAGCGCTGAAACGGATCGTTACAATTCGAAAACGGCTCCGATAGGCAATATCGGGTAAACTCATGAAAAGGCGGCGTTCCCGAAAGGAAATGTCGCCTGTTCCATTCCACTGCCCCCCTGAACGGAAAAAGAATGTTCCATATCTTTGCAACGATCATTGGCGTTTATGTCGCGTTAAGACTGGTTCCGCCTCTACGCTGGAAAACGGTTTCCAAATGGATTGCCGGCATTTTTGTCGTGCTGGTTTCGCAATATCATTTTCTTGTCCGGATGTTTTTCGGCACGATGGCGTCGCCCGAATTGCCGACATGGGTCATGATTGCCGCAGGCTGGCTCTTCGGCAGCTTCTTTTTGCTGGCGCTCTTTTTTCTGGGTAAAGACCTGTTTTCCTTCGTGACACTTCTCTGGCGAAGGATCAGGAGAACGGAAAAACCCCCTTTTCCACCGAACCGGGTCAATGCGGTATTGCTGGTGACGGCGCTTGTTCTTTCCGCAATCGGTGTATGGCAGGCTGTCCGGGTGCCGGATGTCAAAACCGTGGAACTTTCTCTCAAGGGTTTGCCGCCTGAAATGAATGGCCTGAAAGTCGTGCAGCTCAGCGATTTGCACGCCAGCCGCCTGTTGACCGGTGAGCGCAACCGCGCCGTGGTCGATAAAACCAATGCCCTGGATCCCGACCTGATCCTGATCACGGGGGATCTGGTGGACGGGTTGGTCGAAAACAGGGTGAATGATGTCGAACCTTTCAGGGATTTCCATGCGAAATACGGCGTGTTCACTATTCCCGGCAATCATGAATATTATTCGGACTATGCCAGCTGGATGAAGGCCTTTGACGGTCTTGGCCTGAATATGCTGAAAAACGCGCACAGGGTTGTCCCCGTCAACGGCAGCCCTCTTGTCATTGCCGGTACGACAGACCGGGTCGCGCCGAACTTCGGTTTGCCCGAACCTGACATCAAAAAGGCGCTGGAAGGCGCTCCGGAAGGCGCACCGGTCATCCTGATGGCGCATCAGCCCAGAGGGGCGGAGAGGAACGCCGGAGCCGGAGTCGATCTCCAGTTGTCCGGACACACCCACGGCGGGCAGATCATGGGGGCGCATCTTGTCGTGAAAGCCTTCAATGAAGGCTTTGTTTCAGGTCTTTACGATGTCGGTGGCATGAAACTGTATGTCAGCAACGGAACGGGCTTGTGGAACGGGTTCCCGATCCGTCTGGGACGTCCTGCGGAAATCACGGAATTCATCCTTCATGGGGAATGAACGGACGGTTTTTCTCTCGTCTGACTGTAAAAACATGCCGGCGGACTATGTGTATCCTGTCGTTTTCCTGTCAGGAAAGCGCCTGTTTTCAAAGCGGGATTGCCTGCCGTCAATGCACCGGCTCATTCTGTATTGATGTGTTGCCTGAAGACGGTTACCCTATAGGAGTGAAATGACGTAATCACCCTGTCGTGAAAAAATGCTTTTCAATATGCCGATTTATATGTATAAATGTTGAAAAGAACGTTCGGATATCAGTGAACGGCCATACCACTGTCAATCAGGAATTTTCGGAAAGGTGTCTATGGAAAAGAAATATTGCCAGTCTTGCGGAATGCCGATGTCGGATCGGGACGTGACTTACGGGAAGAACGCCAACGGAACGGATAACAAGGACTATTGCAGTTATTGCTATAACCACGGCAGGTTCACGTGGGACATGACCATGGACGAAATGATCGAGCATTGCGCACCGCATATGGCTTCTGCCGCAGGCATGACCCGTGACGAGGCCCGCCAGATCATGAAAGGCTTCTTCCCTACCCTGAAACGCTGGAAAGTGGCGGACTAGTTTTTCCACCTGCCAGTGTTGTCTGCCCACTCTGTTTGTCCGGTTCTTTCCGGCATCCTGATTTCAGGAGGAACAGGGCCATGTCTGTTTTCGAAAAGGTCGTGAAAACAGGTGCATGAATGACGGAATCAGGCGAAGAAACGGGACACACAGCATCAACAAATACCATGCGCTTCTTTGCGTGTCATGAAATCGTCTGACGGTAAGGTTCAGACTTGGCAGGAACAATCACGAGATCATAGAGACAGGCGCGATATACCCTATCGGTTTGAAAACAATCATGCCGATCATGAAAACGAAATGGATGGCCAGATGACGGTCAGAAACGCCCGATACCCGGAACGGCTTGAACGCCCTCCGAAATCCGCAACATTCCTGACTGCCCTGATGCAGGGTGCAATAAACCACATTATTTTTCTTTTCAGTTGAAAAAAGTAGTGTCGTTACGGTTTTTTCGCTGTTTGCCGTAAGGATTCAGCCCGTATCTGTTCGCTCCCGGATTGCTTTTGAAGAAATACAGCATGACGAGAAAGAACAGGTTGATAACGGGAATGAACAAGCCTATCAGAAACCAGCCATTCAGGCCGATATCGTGAAAGCGGCGAACGGTCAGTCCGATAGATGCGATGAATGCGGCGATATTGAAGATCCAGACGAAGGGGCCGATCAGAAATGCCAGCAGGCATCCCAGGATGGTGTTGTTGATCAGGTAGTTCCACATTTCCAGCCGGGTCGAGCGGCCGCCGAAATCGCTGAAATCACGGAAGACTTGTATATAGGTATTGAACCAGTTTCTCATCGGCCGTATTTTCAAAGTCTGTTGAGGCGTCTGAAGTATACGGGCAAAGTGTACCTGAGGGCAATGGCATGTTCATATGGCATTGCTTTTGTGCGTATGACAGGATGCGCTGTTTGGGCGCAACTCAATCGAAAAGAACCTGCCAGTTTTCATCGGTAGCTGCCAGAAAACACATTTTGACCTGTTCTTCCGTGTTTTTGTCCGTAAACAGGGGGGGCAGATTGTCCGGAGAAAACCAGCCACTCTCCGATGTCTCGGAATTCTGGCGGAAATGGCCTCCTTTCAGCTGGCACAGGACGAAGATCTTGCAGATGCCGTATGCATATCGCCGGGCCTGTTTCCTGTTCCCGTCCAGAACGGCGACAAGCCGGACCGGTTCGACGTCCAGTCCCGCTTCCTCACTCACTTCCTTGACGGTATTGGATGCAATGGACTGGTCGACGTCCACCCAGCCTCCCGGCAGGGACCATTTGTCCCCTTCCCTGACCATCAGTATCCTGCCGTTTTCGAATATGGCCGCGCGGGTATCGAGTTTCGGGGTCTGGTAACCGGTTTCATTGCAGAACAGTTCCCTGACGACATTCATCGACAGGCCGGATTTCATGCTCATGATTTCAGCCGATATTTCCCGGATACGGTCGAAGCGTTCCAGATCGAACGGGTCTTTGGAATAGGTCTGTCCGGCTTGTGCGATGAACTGGAGTTCAATGGCCCATGTGAGCATGGGGTCGGCGGCTGGCTGGTTGTCCGGTTTTCCCAGCATGACGGCCAGTTCCCTGGGATGCGAAAACCGGAATGTCGCGTTTTCAGATGTACAGTCACCCGTATTCCAGAGTGTCAGGGCACAATCGACGCCCTCTTCCCTCGCATGGGTCAGGCCTTTTGCCGTGGAGGTGACGAAAAGCGTTTCTGAATGTTTCGCGCCTGTCCGGACAAGATAAAACCGGACGGGATTGATGCTGTCGGTTTCGCCTGACAGATCGAAAGCATAGTCGAAATAGGGGAACAGTCCCGATTGCGTAAAGCCGGAAAATGCCTTTTCAGATCCTGATGAAACGGTTCCCAGCGCAAAGGACATGGCCTTGATGCCCTGTATGAGCGGTCTGATCCCGGAACGGGAACAGACGGGCGCCGGAAGGTGAAGGATATCACCTGACCGGCCTGATTCCGTTTCATTCAGGACGGAATCCAGATCGAAAACGATATGTTTGTATTTCACTTGATGTCCCTGATCGATTCAACGTATCTGGCTTTCATTCTCCGGATGATACCTTGTTTTCCGTTTGAAAAGTTTGTTTTGCGACGGATCACTGGCGTCATGTGCTGTCGAAAAGGGGCAGAAACGTTTCATATGAGAGACAGGTGATCAGGGAAGAAACGGTTTTTGTCCGATTCCAGTCAATGGCGGATTGTGATGCCTGGAATACGATGCCGTTATGCATTAATCTGTTGAAGTCCCCGCCATAATGAATAACTGGAGGAGTTTTATGAATCGTCTCATACGGTTTTTTTTGACTGGTGCAGTGGCTGCCTGCGCATGGACTGTGACTGCAACCGCTTTTGCCGATATTCCGTTCGGATTCTTCTCCAGCAGGAACGGTTACAGGACACAGGAATACTCACGGGAGGAATACCATTATCACAATCCCCAGCCGCATTATCATGATCCTTACAACGACTATCAGCGGATGCAGCGTCAGGCGGATAATGTCAGAAGACAGCAGGAAAACCTGAGTCGTGACTATCAACACGATATTCAGCAATTCCAGCGCCAGCACCAATATATGCGTCACCGGCGTCATTCCAGCCGTTACTGAAAAGAGAAGATTTGCCGGTTTTGACAGGCACCATCAGTTTGTTCAGGAAGAAATCCGTTTGGATTTCTTCCTTCACTGTTGCATAAACAGGATTAATAATCGTATTCAATCATATGATTTATATGGTTATTGTTTTGTTCCATCCGACGGCTTGACATCCAGAACCTTCAACAGCAGCTTTTGTCTTCCCGGCACTTGCCAGGGGATGGACTGTCCTGCCGAGAGGCCGAGCAAGGCGCTGCCGACCGGAGCCAGAACGGATATTCTGCTGGCGCCATCGGCCTTGTCCGGATAGACCAGAGTGATTTCGAATTGTTCGTTGCTGGCCTCGTCAATGAAACGGGCTGTCGAATTGATGGTGATGACGTCATCCGGCAATTCTTCAGGTTCGACGACGTTGGCCCTGTCCAGCTCGTCCTGCAATTCATCGATACCTGGCAGATGGCGATATTTGTTTGACATGAGCATCTGGGTCAGACGTTCATAATCGCTACTGGTCAGGGTAATGGGCGGTCTGTCGTTCATGGTAAATCCTTTTATGGGTAAAAATGGGGATACGGTTCGGCCTGTTTTCTGAAACAGGATGTTTCCCTGCCTTTTTCAGGCATTTCCGGGAAACACCGATCCGAAACGGAAAGTCTGCAATGAAAAAGGCCGGATTGTATTTTCCAATCCGGCCGGAAAATCGGACTTGAGCTTGATCAGGGAGTGATGGCAATTTTGAGGACACCGTCACGCTGGTTGGCGAAAAGATCATAAGCCGCCTCGATATCGTCGAGCCTGAAGCGGTGTGTGACCAGTTGCTTGAAATCGACACGGCCGCTTTTGACCACGTTCAAAAGCCGTCGCATACGTTCCTTTCCGCCCGGGCACAGGGATGTGATGATGGTCTGGTCGGCCAGTCCTGCGGCGATGGTATCCGCCGGCAGGGTCAGCTTGCCGGAATAAACGCCCAGGCTGGACAGTACCCCGCCCGGTTTCAGAACGCGCAGGCAACTCTCGAACGTCTGCTGTGTCCCAAGCGCCTCGATGGCAACGTCCACCCCTTTGCCGTCGGTGATTTTCATGATTTCCTCAATCGGGTCTTTTTCCCGGAAGTTGATGGTGACATCCGCTCCCATGCGTTTTGATATGGCAAGCCGTTCGTTGATGCCGTCCACGGCGATGATACGCGTGGCGCCACGCAGTCTGGCTCCCGCTGTGGCACACAGGCCGATAGGCCCCTGGGCGAAGACAACGACGGTATCGCCGATCCTGACCTTTCCGTTTTCGGCGCCGGAAAAGCCGGTACTCATGATATCCGGGCACATCAGGACCTGTTCATCGGTCAGGTCGTCAGGGATCGGTTCGAGGTTGGCAACCGCGTCGGGCACGAGTACGTATTCCGCCTGGCAGCCGTCGATGGTATTGCCGAATTTCCATCCCCCGATCGCTTTCCAGCCCCCGCCTCCGTGACCGCCGCACTGGGACGAATGGTTGTCCAGACAGGCATAGCACTGGCCGCACGGGGTGATGGCACCGACGACGACGCGCTGTCCCACCTTGTATCCGGTAACGCCGACGCCGAGTTCGGCAATGACGCCGACCGGTTCATGACCGATGATCAGCCCCGGTTTGACGGGATATTCCCCTTTAAGGATGTGCACGTCCGTGCCGCAGATCGTCGTGGTCGTGATTTTGACCACTGCCTGTCCGGGACCGGCTTCAGGGATGGGCTTTTCGTCCAGTACGATTTGTCCCGGTTTGACGAAAACCGCCGCTTTCATGGTTCGCATAGGCAACTCCTTTCATAAATGTTCTTTCGGACAGGGCGAAAGAATCGATTTTTCCGCCCGACAGGCAAGACACACCTTAAAACGAGTGGGAGCAGGAACTGCGGTGAATACAGGCGTTTCCGTTTGATGGATGATATTACGCCCCTCCCCTTATGTCTCAAGGTTAACCGGTGACGGCCTGTCTGTCCAGATGAAATGCCGTTAAATATGAACTTCGGCAATAAGGGGGAAAAATTTGCGGTCTTCTTTTTGCATATGGTCAATGACGACATCATTGGCGAAAAAACTGGGTATTTCATCGAAATCCAGCTCGTTTTTTCAAACCGGATGGCCAAAAGTCCCGTTTTCCGGACTGGCTCGCGATGGATCAGGGCATGTTCTTCCGTGACCATATATCCGTCTGAAACCAGAATCCGTTCATCATCATGCGTTCGCGGAACCCGGCCGGCACGACAACACCCTCCGTCCCCACAGCTCATCGATTTTCGTAAAATCATCGATATTGATCAGGACGACTATTATCTCACCCTGCCGAAAGCGCTGCTCCAGTTGCATAACCGGAACGATAAAAGTGTTCAGGATTTCACATCTGCTGCCGTTCATGCCGTCTTTATGTAATGGGCATGAAAAAACGCCGTATACCGTCATGCACGGCTATCGGATGAATGGCAAATGGCCGATATCCGGCCGAGCATATCGGAAAAATCACGCTTTTGCCAGCTACCGATCGAGTGGCCTGCCCCTTCATAGATGATGGCCGTTGCCTTGCCGCCTGCGGATATCCATGCTTTTGCCATGTTTTCTGCCGTATCGGCAGGCAGACGTGGATCGGCCCGTCCCTGGAAAAAGAGCGCGTCGGGCAAATCGGTTTTTTCCCCGCGCCAGAGGATCTGCAAGGGGCTGGATTCTTCCATTGTCTTTTCATCGCCGAAACAGGCACGATGACAAAGCAAAATGGCCGTGTTGCCGGAAGCTTCCGCCATTCTGTAGCGGCCCAGTGAATCCAGCACACCGGAACAGGTGATGACGAAGGCCATTTTTGCGTTTGGCGATGCCGTTTCGCTTATTCCCTGAACCGGCAGAATATAACGGGGATCGTCAAAGCGCATGGCCGAGAGCAAAAGCAATTGTCCGCCACTGGAAATGCCAAGGCCGCCTACCCGTTCAGGATCGATGCCGTATTCGCTGCAACGGGATTTGAGCCAGCGTGTCGCGGCGTTGACGTCGGCTACAGCTGCCGGATATGGGTGGGCTGGAGCCAGCCGGGTATCGATTGCCATGACGACGATCCCCTTTTCGGCAATCCGTTCGGCAAATCCCTCCATGGCGAAACGGTCGCCGGAGACCCATGCACCGCCATGAACACCGACCAGTGCGGGAAACGGGCCGTGGCCGTTCGGACGGTAAATCAGGGCACGACAGGTTTCTCCCGCCGTTTCAAGGTAGGTGACTTCACTGACGGAAATGGTATCGGATATGTTGGATTCAGGCATTATGATGCAGCCGTTACCGGTGATTGTTCGAATGGTATGCGCCCCAAGCCGGGTTTCCCGATAGATTCGCCAAAAATGGCATCTGGTGCCCGGGACCGGAATCGAACCGGTACACCATTTCTGGCGAGAGATTTTAAGTCTCTTGTGTCTACCAATTTCACCACCCGGGCAAGGGATAGCATTGTATCAGATAGGGTGAAAAACCCAAACAGAATTAAAGCGCATTCCTTTTTGGCAACATAATCCTTCCATCCGATATCACAATCGGCCGGGTTTTTTATTTGAACCGGCCTCCTGTTTTCTTCTTCCCGAATCCGTTTCACGAATGTCCCGATGTGTCCATGAAAGCGCTGCATTTTCGTCCCTGTTTTTTCCCGGGGAAACAGGTTATTGGCGGAAATATTCCATTCGGATCGCTTCCGCTGGATGAAGACGGCCCTTCCCTGCGTTCCGCTATCGTGTCCGGTGAAATCATCGAAACGCTGACTGAACATCGCATTTTCAAAAAAATTAAGACCGCTTCCTGAAACCATGTCGGCCGGTTTTCCGGAATTCCCTTTTTCCGCGTGTCATATAACCGGGGTTGTGCAACTTGCAGGGGCAATATCTGTCTCTTGAAAAGTGAACTTCAAAAAGGAGACGGATATGGATCGATTTTCAGGCAAGGTTGTCCTGATCACAGGTGCGGGCAACGGTATCGGTGCGGCTGCGGCAAAACGTTTTTCATCAGAGGGGGCCACGGTTTTTCTGGCCGACTACGTCAGGGACGATGTCGAAAGGATGGCGGCCTCACTTCCACGTGAACGTTCCTTTGCCCTTGTTGTCGATGTTTCCGACCCGACAGCGGTCGAAAAGATGATTTCTGATGTGGTCGGAAAAAGCGGCAAACTCGATGTCATGATCAACAATGCCGGGGTACACGTCATCGGATCGGTTCTGGAAACGTCACTGGAAGACTGGCGACGCATTTCCGGTGTCAATATCGACGGAGTGGTTTTCGGTGCCAAATATTCCCTTCCCCATCTGATCCGTTCGAAAGGCTGCATGATCAATACTTCATCGGTTTCGGGACTCGGAGGGGACTGGGGAGCGGCTTTCTATTGCGCTTCCAAGGGGGCGGTCGCCAACCTGACGCGTGCCATGGCGCTGGATCATGGCACTTCCGGTGTGCGGATCAACGCGGTTTGTCCGAGTCTGGTCAAGACGAATATGACGAAGGGGTTCGATCGGGCCGTTCAGGAAAAATTCAATGAAAGGATTCCTCTGGGACGTGCCGCGCAGCCGGAAGAAGTCGCGTCGGTCATGGCTTTTCTGGCAAGCGATGACGCCGGTTTCATCAACGGGGCGTGTATTCCGGTCGATGGCGGGACGACCGCTTCCGACGGACAACCCAAGATCGGATGATCCGGCTTTTTCGTGGCAATTCCGGCAAAACCGGCGGCACGGCTTCGTTTTTTCCGTATAGGGGAAACGGCGGATTCATTCAACGGTTTTTTCCGCTTTTCCGTTTTTTCTTCATGATTTCTGATATGAGTCACTTCCCGTTTTTCGGGGTACGTTAGCCTTGCAGTGGTTTCAATACGTCTTGAATATTCCAATATCGGCAACTCCAGGAGATAGTTATGAAGCGATTTTCCCTGTTTTTAGTGTCTTTATTCATGTTGGCAACCCTTGCCGCCTGCAACAAGGCCCCGAAGAACGATACGCCTCCTCAAGGCATGTACACGGGCACTCTCCCGTGTGCTGACTGTTCAGGCATCCGGTATGCCATCACTTTCAACCCTGACGGTACCGTGACCGACACGTCCCTGTATGAAAATACGGATGGCGCTTCCCTGTCCGAAATGGGCACATGGAAGATGGAAAAAGGTATCGTGACGGTCACTTTCCCGTTCGATACGAAATATTTCATCGTCAAATCGGCTGACGCCATCGAAATGACGAACAGTGAAGGCCAACGTTCGGAATCCATGTCGGAACAATATACCCTGAAAAAGGTGACGCCTAAAGTCGCTTCCGATTTTTCGGGCCGCTACAAATTGTCCGGCGACGCCATGTTGAACGGCAATACGGAAATGCTGACGATCATGGGGAATGCCCAGAACGGCGTGACGGTTTCGTTCGTGGCTGACGGCGTGGAAGAAGGCTGTACCTTCAATGCCAACGGTAAAATCATCAACGACCAGATCGAAGTGCCTCTGAAAACCGCCAATCCGGATCTGAAGAGCACGATGGTTATCCGTTCGACCGGTCCCGATTCGATGAACGTCTTTACGTCCAGGGCGGCCGACAAAGGCGATCTGGGCCTTTTCTGCTCTAACGGCAAAACGCTGGCAGGTGATTACGTCAAGGCCAGATAATCCGTTTTCTTTTGGAAAATGCGCCGTAAATCATGTTACGGCGCATTTTTTTACGTTTTCAATCCATGAAAACACGGATTTTCCGACATAAAGCGCTTCGCCGGGAAAAACGGCTTGCATGGCACGGCGCCAGCCTTTTTGCCGGTACGGTTTTTCCCTTGTTTCCGCTACCGGTCAATATTCTGTTTAAAGTGTTTTTCCGGTAAAACAGGCGGAAAACGGCCTTCGCTGCCGGTCAGGATGCCTCTTTTGTCGAAAATGCATCAGCGGGTGTTTAACCGATATCTTCGGCAATGCGGCAGAAATTGTGCAGAAGCCTCAAAGGCCAGTTCGTTTTCGGGTCGGACAGTCCGGACAGCCTGTCCGGCCTCATATGGATGGTATCGCAAGCCGACTGGATGATTTCCGGCGTGAATTCAGGATGGAACTGGACGGAAAAGGCGCTGGTGGCGTACCGGAGTATCTGGCATCCGTCTTTTTCGGAGATGGCGAGTATGTCGCAGCCAGACGGTGGTTTCAGTACGCTTTGCCGGTGAAAGGCACAGGCCGGAAAACGTCCGGGGAAGTTGTCCAGGAGAAGGTTGCGCTTTCCTTCTGTCGTGAGTTCGATATCGACGATTCCCGCTTCCCCTCCGCCGGGATTGTTTCCCACCTTGCCACCGAGGGCATGGGCCATGAGCTGGTGTCCATAGCAGACACCGAAAAGAGGGATGTCGAAGGAGATCGCCTTGCGGATCCATGCGGCGGTTTTTTCGCTCCACTCTTCCCTGTCGGTGACCATGCTCCAGGAACCGGTGAGGATCGCGGCGGTGACGGATGTTGGTTCAGGCAGTGTCTCCCCGAGATACGGACGGATGACATCGGCACGTTTGCCGATTTTGTCCAGTGCGGCAAGAAACCAGCTGGCCGTCTGTCCGCAACGGGCCAGAACGGGTTCGGGAGGAGCCCCTGTCTCGATGATCAATATCGCCATTTTTGCTTCCTGTAGAGATGTTCTGCTATTGTAGTGCCTAATAACCGGAAATGGATGCCAGACGGTATGAAATCGTCTGGGGGAGCCTGCTTTGATCATGATAGACAGTGAACTGACGATCCGGAAGCTGGAAATTTTCCTGGCTTTCATGGAAAAGAAAAACATAGCGCGCGCTGCACAGACTCTTGGAATCAGCAGTGTTTCCGTCCACAGGGCGCTCCATTCGCTTGAAGAGGTGCTCCGTTGTCCTCTCTACACGGCTGAAGGCCGGAACCTGCGCCCTCTTCCCGCCGCGCAGACACTGGCGCATTATGCCCGGGAAGTGCTGATGGTCACACGGCGGGCGATTGAAGCCACACGGCTGGCGGCAGGTTATGGCAGTGGTCGGATGAAGCTGGGTTGCCTGTATTCGCTGACGCTGGAGATCGTGCCGAAGCTGATCATGGGCCTGAAACGCAGGCGTTTTGAAATGGAAATCGACCTGACGATGAATTCCAGTGAAAATCTGCTGGCCCGGCTTGAGGACGGACAGCTCGATGCCGCCCTTGTTTCGGTTTCGGACAGGACAGCGCAAACAGGGGGCTTTGAAATCCTGCCCCTGTTTGAGGATGACATTTATTTCGCGATGCCGGCGTCAGCGGCAAAACCGGCTTCGGAAGTGGTCGATCTGGCGGATTATGCCCATGAAAAATTCGTGACCTTGAATGAGGGGTTCGCCACGGCGGAAAGTTTCCGGAAAGCATTCGATGTCGCCGGTTTCCGGCCTCAAGTGGTGACGCGGTTAAACGATATCTTTTCCCTGATGAATCTGGTGCAGGCGGGGGTTGGCTGTTCGCTGGTACCGAAACGGGTCAAAAAGGTTTTTGAAAATTCCGTCAGATGGCTTCCTCTTTCGGAAAAATACAAGTCAAGTCAAACGGTTGCGTTGGTTTTCCAGAAAACACGTGAACGTGATCCGGATATGCTGGCGCTCGTCGCCGAAGCGAGGATGATCGCCCGTCAGGCGGAGAACTGACTGGCCGGATCATTTTCATCCCCTTTCTTTCAGCCGTTTTCTTTCATTCGCCTTGCCAGCCTTGAGACCGTGGTCAGGCCTTCCTGCTGGATGGAGACGGCATCGCCCTGTGCCATGACCCGTTTCGCCAGCCCTGTCAGAACCGATCCGGGCGGCATTTCGACGGCAAGCCGCACTCCCCGTTCATACGCTGCCGTCATGGCATCGGCCCAATAGAGCGGACGCGCCATGTTGTACGCCAGATCGTCGGCGATCCTGTCCGGCTGCCAGAGTACCCGACCCGTGCTTCCGCTCAGGTAGGCCATGGAAGGACGCCTGAAGGGGATGGCCCTGATCGCCTCGTCAAGTTTTCCGGCAGCGCAAGACAGCAAGGGACAATGCGATGGTACGGCAACGGCGAGCCGGTCGGTTTTGGTGGCCCCCTTTTCCCTCGCCCTTTCCAGTACCCGCATCATGGCATCTTCCGTTCCGGCAATGACGAACTGGTCTGCGGCATTGTAATTGGCGAGAAAAACCGGATTGTCCGGGTGGTTGACGGCATCGATCAGGTTCCGGATGTCTTTTTCGATCAGGCCGCTGATGGCGGAAAGGCCGTAACCGTGCGGATAGGCGTTTTCCATCAGTTCGCCGCGCAGGGAAACGATTTTGAGGGCATCGGCAAAATCCAGCGCACCGGATATGACGGCTGCCGGAAATGCCCCGATGGAAAGCCCTCCGACGAAGTCCGGCACGATTTTCTCCTGTATCAGCCAGTCGGCGCAGGCCACTCCGGCAATCAGGATACAGAGCTGGACGGCACGGGTACGTTTCAGGGCTTCGGGCGTATCCAGTGCCATGACGTCTTCGCCCAGCCCCTCGCTGGCCCGTTCCAGCCAGTGCCGGCAAGGGAGGGTTTGCGACAGGCTGTGCAGCATGTCCGGTATCTGCGCTCCCTGCCCGGGGAAGGTAAAGAGCAGTCTGTTCATTTTTCGTCCTCGCTTTCATTCCAGGGATCGGCGCTCAGGATGGGGCCGAAGTCTGTTTTCATCAGGATGCGCCTGCCGTTTTCCCTGAGCCATTCCTTTAACGCAAAGGCGCCAAAAGGCGTTTCGATCTGGATATCGGTTGTACACGGCAGGCTTTTGCATTTTTCAGCCAGACGGGTGAATTGTTCCGGCAAGACCGGCTTCGGGCAACGGATCGTCAGGTCAAGGTCACTGCCTTCATGCATGACACACTCTCCGGTGGCGAGCGCATAGGCGCAACTGCCTGTCGGCCCCCATTTGTACGGCAAATCCAGTGTCATCAGCCCGATCAGGGCACGTACCGGTCTTGTTGCGGCAAATGGGGAACGTTTCAGTGTTTCCATATCCGGTACCAGCGCCTCGGGCGGCAGGCTTTTGACGACATGATCGGGATGAACCCATAGCGAAACCCGCTGGTGCCTTTGTTTTCCCCGAATGCCCACAGGGATCAGGCCCAGTGCGGAATGATCCCGGCGAACCACCACAGGCAGGCCGGGATTCCAGCGGTGGCTTGCCCAGGAAGGCAACGGGGTGTCGGAGATGAGCGCAGCCGGTGCATCGACCCACAACAGGTCATGAGGCTGGCAAGGCTTTATGACTGTTGCAAGTGGGTTGGCGTTTTCCGGATCGATCATTTTTCCGATGCCTGTGTCTGCCATTCGGCCCGCATGCGTTCACGGACAAGCGATGTGCTGGCGCGGTTCGGCGAACCGAGACGGTTTGTCAGGCCGACACCTTCCCGACGGGCGGTATCGATGGCCTTGATGACCGCCACCTTGACCGTTTCGGTTTCCGCAGCCGTCGGATGTTTCGGGTTAGCCACGTCGATCAGCTCTTCCAGCAGGCCAAGGGTTTTGTAGTTGGCGATATCATAAGCCATCGGCGGGATGGTCGAGGCCAGTTTTTCAAGTGCATCGACCGTCCGCAGCGTAATGCGGGCGGCGGATGCCTTGCCCATCGCATGGATCATCACGTCTTTGTCGTTCAGGGCGATCAGGCGGTTGGCCTGATACCCGTGGGCAAGGAATGCGCCGGACATGGCTTTACCGACGATCAGGCCGATGACCGGATGGCCTGCC
The DNA here is from genome assembly GCA_023449275.1 of Pseudomonadota bacterium. Taxonomy (GTDB): domain Bacteria; phylum Pseudomonadota; class Gammaproteobacteria; order Burkholderiales; family Burkholderiaceae_D; genus Oxalobacter. The sequence goes on from JAEXJM010000038.1 coordinate 26,550, forward strand.
AGACGGGCGTTGGCGTAAGCACCCGCAGCCGCGGCCAGTGCCAGATGGATGCCGAAAGCCTCTTCCCGGCGCCCGTAAGCCTGGCTCGGGACATCGATCACGGCCAGAATGGCGCGCCTGACAGGCTTTTCCCTGTCCAGTTCGATCACTTCATTGACCATCTGTCCGAGTGTCCAGCCTTCCAGCAGGCCGACTTCACCCCGGATGGCGCGGGGATAGTGGTTGCCGGCATCCGGCACGACGGCAATCACGCGCGTCGGGTGCCCGTCGATCAGTCCGTCGGCGACCCTGACGGAAGCGCATTGCCCCTGCCGGTGTTGAAGTCCGCTGGTGAACAGGTCGAACCAGATGTCGCCGTTGCCTTTTTCAGTCATTTTGTTTTCCGTGTTCATGGCCGGTTTCCTTTCGCAAACAGTTCTGCGGTCAGTTCCGCGCTGGCCTGTCGCTTCGTATCGAAGGCGTTCAGGCGGGAGATGAATTCCTCGTAGCGTTCATTGCGCAGGCTCTCCGGCTTGCCTTTTTCCATGCAATCGATGGCGGCTTTCCTGACGGCGTCCAGTGAATCGTCCACCAGTTTGTCCACGAAGCCGTTGCGCATCCTCGCCTCGCCTCCCGTCAGGCTCCAGATGAACGGGCGGTTGCGGGAGTCGTATTCGTCGATGCCCGCTTCCTGTTCGATGACCTGAGGGCCGTTCAGCCCAAGACGGGCTTCACGGGTGACGATCAGATAGCTGCACAGGGCTGCGGCGATCGACATGCCTCCGAAACAGCCGACCGTACCCGCCACAATGCCGATGACGGGGACATAACGACGCAGATCGGCAATGGCGGCGTGAATGTCGGCGATGGCGGCCAGACCGAGATTGGCTTCCTGAAGGCGTACGCCACCGGTTTCAAGGCAGAGGACTGCCTGTGTCGGGATGCCCTTGCGGTTGTCTTCGGCTGCCAGCTCCAGCGCGGCGGCCATTTTGGCTCCGGAAACCTCACCCATGCTGCCTCCCTGAAAGGTGCCTTCGATGGCGACGACAACGGCCGGTTTCCCATTGATGGTCCCTTTGGCGACGACCATGCCGTCGTCGGCTGCCGGGACGATGCCCTGTGGTTCAAGCCAGGGCGACATGATGTATTCGAAAGGGCCAAGCAGTTCGCGGAAACTGCCTGCATCCAGCAATCCCTTTGCCCGGTCACGGGCGGACAGTTCGATAAAGCGGGAATCAGTCATGGCAGGCCTCCTCGAAAACCTGTTCGATTCTCAGGCGGGCGACACCGGGAGTGGCGCCGAAATCATGGATGACGAGCTTTCCGGAAGGCAAGGCTCCTGTACCGGAAATCCGGTCGAAGAGCCGCTGCCAGCGGGGTGTGCTGCCATCGACCGAGGTCTTGATGGAAACGGTCAGCCTGTTTCCATTGTCCGGTTCGAACAGCGCTTCCATGTCGCCCGATCCGACCACACCGGAAAGGGCCCGGTTTCCGGCAGCCTTGCTGCCGGGATATTGCAATTCTATGTGTTCCATTTTTTCCTCCTTTACCGGACGGCGGTATTTGCCATGCCGTCCAGAAACAATGCCGCGGCCAAAAGGTCTGCCGCTCCGCCGGGCGAAACGTTCGATGCGAGCATGTCCGCTTCCAGCCTGTCGTATGCCTTTCGCCCCTCTACCGTTCTCATGCCGCCATGAAGCAGGACGGCATGCGCGCCCTTTTGCATGGTTTCCATCGCTTTGATGCCCCCCCGTGACAGGACACAGGTATCCGTCAGGGATGTCATGATGGCCAAAAGCGCATCGAGCCGGGCTTCTTCCTCGCTGGCACCCTGCCGCCTGCTTTTTTCGAGCTGTGGCAACGCCAGCCGCATGACGTGCGGGAAACCCTGCCGGGCCTCTTCCCTTGCTCCGGGAACCTTGTAACGACGGCTGGCGTACTGGCCTTTCGAAAAGAGTGGCGGACAGGCGGTATCGGCAAGCCGTGCCAGAACCGCAGCCGATTCGGCGGTTTCTTCTGCGTTGGCCAGGCCTCCATTCATGGCGAAAGCCGTTGTCAGAAGACCCAGTGACCAGATGGCTCCACGGTGGGTATTGACGCCACCGGTCACGGCCATCATGGTTTTCTCGCCTTCGCGTCCGATGGCACCGATCCGGCGTCTCAGGGCGGTGTCGGCCTTTCTTCCCCATCCAGCCAGAGCCATCGCCTCAAAGGTCGGCTTCAGGCATTCGGCCGAAGCTTCGAGCATCGCCAGATCCATATCCTTGTGCGCGCCCGATCCGCGCCGGTCAACGAGGCCGGGCTTGGGAGTGAGTCTCGCCTCCTCCAGCAGAGCCTCTGTCGCGCGGTTGGCCAGACGGGCGGCCAGCGCTTCAGCCTGCCTGCCGGTATGTGGTGTCTGGATCAGGATATTCATCACCAGCTCACAAAACGTGCAGGCGGGTTGTACAGGCCACCCGACCATTCGACCAGCTCGGCGATGCTGCCTGCCGCCAGCAGGGAACGTTTGGCGTCCGTGCGTGCGATGCCGAGGTCTTCCGGGAAAGCGACCTTGTTTTCTTCCCGCAACCGTCGGACGGTTTTCGGGTCTGCCGTCATGCCGACGTCCGAAATGCCGGCCACCGCTGCGACCATCGCCTTGCGTTCTTCCAGCGATCTGGCGCGGTACAGGTAGGCAATGCCCTCTTCCGTCAGGACGTGGGTCACGTCATCGCCGTAAATCATGACCGGTGCCAGTGGCATGCCCGATTCCTTTGCGACCTCAACGGCATCGAGGCTTTCGACAAAGGTGGGGGCCGCTCCGGACTGCCAGGTTTCCACCATCTGGACAACGAGTTTTTTACCGCGTTCCAGTGGATCGTTTCCTTCCATCATGTCCAGCCATGCCGGTGTGGCATGGCGTCTGCCGTGCGGGGCGGAACCCATGTTCGGCGCACCGCCGAAGCCGGAGACGCGGCCTTTGGTGACGGTCGAGGAATTCGCGGCCGGATCGACCTGAAGTGTCGAGCCGATGAACATATCGACGGCATATTGTCCCGCCATCTGGCAAAACGCACGGTTCGAGCGCATGGAACCGTCGGGGCCGGTAAAAAATACGTCAGGACGGGCGGCGATATAGTCTTCCATGCCGAGTTCGCCACCGAAACAGTGAACCGTTTCGACCCAGCCGGACTCAATCGCCGGAATCAGTGTCGGGTGCGGGTTCAATGTCCAGTTCCGGCAGATCTTGCCTTTCAGTCCGAGCCGCTCACCGTAGGTCGGCAGGAGCAGTTCGATGGCGGCGGTATTGAATCCGATACCGTGGTTCAGGGACTGTACCTGATGCCGGGCGTAAATGCCCTTGATCGCCATCATCGCCATCAGGATATGGACGGGCTTGATCAGGCGGGGGTCGCGGGTGAAAAGCGGTTCGATGAAGAACGGCCTGTCCGCGACCACAACGAAATCGACCCATGAGCCGGGAATATCGACACGCGGGAGGTCGCTGGCATCGTCCACCAGTTCATTGACCTGCGCAATGACAATGCCGTTCTTGAACGCGGCCGCCTCGACTATCGCCGGGGTGTCTTCCGTACTCGGGCCGGTATAGAGATTGCCGTTTCTGTCAGCCTTGTATCCGGCCACCAGCGCGACGTTCGGGATCAAATCGACATAGAGGCGTGAATACAATTCAATATAGGTATGGATCGCGCCGACTTCGAGCAATCCGTCTTCCAGCAGTTGCGACATGCGCAGGCTTTGCGCCCCGGAATAGGAAAAGTCGATCTTGCGGGCGATGCCCTTTTCAAAGAGGTCGAGATGTTCCGGCAGGCTGACGCTCGGCATGATCATATGCAGGTCATGCAGCTTGTCCGGATTTGTCCTTGCCAGCATTCGGGCCAGAAAATCGGCCTGTTTCTGGTTATTGCCTTCCAGAACGACCTTCTCCCCGGGAGCGATCAGCTTTTCCAGCATGGCGGGCATATCGTCGGCGGGAAGGACTTTTCCCCTGATGCCGAGCCTCGCTATCCGCTCCTCTTTTTCCCGCCGCCGGGTATCCCACCTTTTCGGCGAACTTGTTTGCTGCAACATGAATGTTCTCCTTTCCGATAACGGTTCGATGTTGACAGCATAGGAATTAATGGCCGGGCGATCAATTAAGCTGACAGTATGATCATTAGCTTCAGAGTAATGGTTTGGATGGGGTGCATTTATGTTTTCCGGATAATGAATACTTTTTCATTTTTCACAAAAAACATTAAAAATAATGTTCATCAACCTGAAAAACAATAAAATTATATATTTTATTGTAGAGTGAAATCGATATTTGTCACAAAAAGGGAATGCATTGGCGTGTCACTTCAAAACAGTGAGAAGTTATGACCATGTGAATAATGGCTTTCCAGTTCGAGCAATTGCCGCTTGATCGGCAAGCCGCCTGCATAACCCGTCAGCGAACCGTTTGTCCCGATAACCCGATGGCATGGCACGACGATGGCAATCGGGTTGTTATGGTTCCCCATTCCGACAGCACGGCATGCTTTGGGATTTCCGATCTGCCGGGCGATATCGCCGTAACTGCGGGTTTCTCCATAAGGTATCGTGCGCAGCGCTTCCCAGACTTTGAGCTGGAAAGGGGTTCCCTCCGGTTTTAACGGCAGATCGAACTTTTTCAGTTTGCCATCGAAATAATCGGATAACTGCCCGAACGCTTCCCTGATGACAGCTGTTTCCTTTTTGAGGGCGTTTTTCACGTCAGTATGGAATGTAATCCGGACAATATGGCTCCCCTCTTCCATGACAGTCAGGGGACCAACGGGAAACGGGACAGTATGGTAATGACGCATCAGAAACCTCACCAGTCGGAAAACCGCTTTTGCGGGATATGGACATCGCTTGCGATTTTTAATCATAACCCGATTTGCCGGACGGTGAACGCATTCATAATCTGTTGATTAAATGGAAATTCCTCTCTTTTCATCATCCATAAGTTAAAAACACGCGTTCTTCGTTCCAAACTATCCTTTTGTCACCAGCCCCCGGGCATCGACGCTCATGAAAGATGGCTTATGGACAGATGTTGTTTATTTTTCACAGGCTTGTCATGAATTTCCTGATAAATTAGTATTTACATATACAACATTTATAAATAATTTTGTTTTTTCTGTTTGAAAATATTTATAGACTGTTTTTCAATTATGTTTCATCAGGGAAATCTACAGAAAAAATGAACTTGTTTTTCACTCTGAACGGCTTTGCCGTTCTTTCATCTCTTCTTTCCGGTACGGTACGGGTTGCCATTTCCGCTCAATCTCCCAAGTCCCGAAGTTGAGTTGATTTCACCCGCTTTTTTTTACGGTCATTCCGTTACCTTTTTCATTTCGGAAATCCGAAGAAATTCCGCCTGCCCCGGTTTGCCGGTGTTTCAACATGTGCCTGTTGTGGGAATCACATCTGGCGAAATGATGAAAATCAGCACGATACGAAAAATTTCCGTTTTGTTTCAGTGGTTTGCTTTTTGACAAGAAGCCATTTCCGCTTGCTCTTAATTTCATGAATATACGCAACCTTCAGACAGGTTGTCTGATTTACGCGCCATCAAAACATGCCAGACAGGACCATAAAATGAATAACGATCATTCAGTAAAAAAACCGGGGCGATCCCGGAAAACGGAAACCATTCGCGGCAGGCTCTCTCCTGTGGCAATGGCATGCACCCTGTTTTACGCCCTTTGTGCAAATCCGGTACTTGCGGATACCATCAATTACACCGGCAATATGGCCAGTCTTCAGGCGATACCAACTGGATACGGTATCGTGAGCGGCCAGACTCAGGTCCTTTTCCCTGGAACGGGTACCCCTGTGAACGACAACAATACGGTAACCGTCAATGTCGGGACAGGTGGCGCGATGCCAAATTACGTTTATGGAGGTGTATCGTCAGCGCTGAATTCATCTTCCGGTGGCAATACGGTCGATATTGTCAAGGGAACAGTCCTGAATGACGTTACAGGTGGATATGCCTATTCTGAAAATACCAGTACACCTCCGACTATCATTTATGCTGAAACTGTTGGCAACAAAGTGACTCTCGGTAACGGGACTCTGACAGGGGGCTTTGTTTACGGTGGAAATGCCAGTGCCAGCGGTTCAAACCTCGATACCGGTGCAGTTAATGTCAATGCCGATTCAAACGATGTGGCTTTGTCAGGCGCATCCGTACAAAAAGCGGTTTATGGCGGCAGTAGCACTACCGTGGTGAATACCAGCGGACTGGTTAATGCCGGGACTGAATTCAACAGTGTTGCCATCGAAGGGAACAGCAATGTATTCGGAAACGTTTACGCCGGGTATGTCAATGCCAGAAACAATGGCAGTGGCAACATTACTGCCAATTCCAGTGACAATACCGTCAAGGTATCTGGCAGTACCTTGACCGGTGATGTTTATGGTGGCTCAGCCAGGGCAGACTCCATTAATGGTTCCGTTACCGTCACTTCCAGCAATAATGTCGTGACGATCGCAGACAGCAAGGTATCCGGCGATGTTTACGGGGGTTATGTGGAAGGTCTCGTCCAACCCACTACCGGTTTCACTGTCAATGCGGAATCAATCAACAATATGGTCAATATTTCAGGCAATTCAGATTTTTCCGTGAATACGACGATTTATGGTGGATTGGTCGATACGGGTACAGATGGCACTATTCCACCGGGATCGAATGCCTTCACGGGGAATACTCTGAATATCTCGACTTCTGGCATCAAGATCAAACAGGTCGCCAATTTCGAGAATTACAATTTCATGTTGCCCTCTTCCACCACGAACGGTACGGTCATGATCGAAACGTCTGACGGTGCCGATGTGACCGGTTCCAAAGTTGCCGTGACCTCGATCGCTCCGGGAGTTGCCCTGGCATCGGGTGACAAGGTATACCTGCTCAAAACGGCAGGACTTACCGGAAGCGCAACATTGACGAATGCGTCAAACGTGTCCCAAGGGTATTCGCTGAATTACGATTTGACACTGGCACAGGATGCAAACGACATTTTTGCCACTGTAACAGGTGCAAGCGTCAACCCGAAAACCAGCTCGTTTCTTGAAGGACGTCTTGCAGGGCTGGCGCTGGTGACACAGGGAGCCGATATGGTCGCCGATCAGGGGATGTCGTCCGCTATCGCGGCAGCCGAACAGCAGGAAGGCCGGCTGACCGTATTCGGTACGGTTTCCGGTGGCACCAGCCGTTATGACACCGGTTCGCATATCGATCTGGACGGCTTTGGCCTGATGGCAGGCGTATCGGGAAAACAGGACAACCTGACCGGTGCGGTTTTCGTCGAAGGGGGCTGGGGCAGTTATGACAGCCATAACAACTTCTCCAACGGTTCTGTCCATGGCGATGGCGATACCCATTACTATGGTATTGGCCTGCTCGGTCGCGCCACACTGAAAAACGGTCTGTATCTGGATGGTTCGTTCCGGATCGGCAAAACGAGCACGGACTATACCGGCAAGGACTATCTTGACAGCGCCGGCAATCAGGCCCATTTCAAGAGCAAGGTCACTTACGTCAGTGCCCATGCGGGTGTCGGTTACATGATGCCGTTGAATTCCGTCACCGATCTGGATGTCTCCGCCAAATATCTGTGGAGCCGTCAGGGAAGCGATTCCGTGACAGTGGGGAGTGATCCCGTGAATTTCGATGCTGAAAACTCCCAGCGCTTAAGAGGTATGGCCAAAGTTCTCCAGAAAGTATCGCCACAATTGGCCGTTACCGGTGCTCTCGGATATGAGTACGAGTTCGACGGCAAGGCAAAGGGAACGGTTCACCATATGTATGGTATCGATTCTCCAAGCCTTGAAGGAGGAAGCGGTATCGGTGAAATCGGGCTGGAATACACGCCGCAAGGCAACCAGCGCCTGAGCCTTGAAGCGAAACTGGCCGGCTATGTCGGGCAGCGTGAAGGGGTCAGCGGTCTTGTCCGCCTCAATTATGCGTTTTAACTGAAAAAATCCGGCAATTCAGGCATAAAGGGCGGGCGAATGTCCGCCCTTTGTTTTATGATGGGGCGACAATCCACGATAAAGGAAAAAACATGCTCATCCGACAGGAAACGGCGGCCGATACCGATACGGTTTATGACGTCGTCAAAAAGGCCTTCGAAAATGCCGTGCACACGAACCACGATGAGCAGAATCTGGTCAGGCGGCTGAGAAAAAGTGACACGTTCATTCCGGAGCTGTCGCTGGTCGCGGAAGAAAACGGCAAAATCGTCGGGCATATCCTGTTCACGAAACTGAAAGTGGGCGAAACCGTTCAACTGTCGCTGGCTCCCCTGTCTGTCCTGCCGGAATACCGGAACAGGGGTATTGGCGGACAACTGATCCATGCAGGCCATTCAAGGGCGAAAGCGATGGGATATGACTATGTGATCCTCATCGGGCATGCGGATTACTATCCGCGTTTCGGTTATTTTCCTGCCGCCAGAATCGGGGTGACGGTTCCTTTTGACGTGCCGGAGGAAAACCTGATGGCGTTCAGCCTTCAGGGAAAAAACATGCCATTAAACGGGGTGCCTGAGTATGCAAAGGCGTTTTTTGAAGAAGGCGATATCTGATCTTCCTGCCCCCTCATGGCCCGGTCAGGCTTTCGTAAACCACATATCCCCTCTTTCGGCCTGATGTCGTCACCTTCACCCTGCCACCCGTTTGCCGACATGGCGGCAATGCATGGATCTGAGGGCACCCCATATGGTTCCGAAAAAGAGGCCGTGTTTATTTCTGCCCTGACGTTCGCCGTCCATGCAGCGTCAACAGGCATATTTCCCGCAGGCAAAGGCAAAAGTAATGTGGTGTCCCGGGAATTTCCGGAATATGGCTGGTATGCCGGAATCGGACTGATCGCCTTCAATGTAAATTTCCGGCGTTTCCAGTGCCCTGTTTTCTTGCACTTCGAGTGGATGCCGGTCAGGAAGCTCTTTTGTTTTCTGACGCACGCCAAAAGCTTTTCGGACAGGAAAAGCCCGAAAAAGGACGCAATGCGTCTGTCTCTTCCTTTTTGGCGGTACTTTGTTGATCAGTCATGGAAATTGTTTCCGGATGTTTTAAAGGTGTGCCGTGATCATGTCCATCAGGTGTACGGCATCGACGCCGCCGAGCCGCAATCCGTGAAGACAACCGGTACAGTAGCAGACGACTTTTTCGGTCGTGAATTGCTTTCCGTGTTCCTGCATCCGTTTTTCCTGTTCTTCCGGCGGCAGCGGGATGAATTTGTCTCCTGCGTTTTTGACGAAACGGACGGGAGCGAACCGGAAATAGCGTGGGGATTGGTTTTTCATGAGAGAAGAACCGCAAAAGTCGGTTTTTTCGAAATTCTTCGCGATTTCGACTGTTTCGACATTCATGCGGGCAAGGATGTGGCGGACGGCATCCTGCATGAGCCGGTTGTCGAAACATCGCCAGCAGTCCTGTACGGTAATCTTCTCGCCGCCGTAATCGGGCCATGGAAAGCTTTCGTCGTTTTCCAGCACTTCCCAGACAGAGAGGAAACGGTTGTCTGGGGTGTATTCCTGCATGAAGGCACTACAGGTCGGACAGATGAAAACGGCCGTGTCGTCTTTTTCGAGCGTATCCAGCCTGACGCTGCAGCACCCGCCCTGCCGGATACCATGCTGGCGGATCAGGTACTGCCGGATCTTGCGGCTGTTCACCCGTGAGTGGATCGTGTACTTGCAGCCCGGAAAATAGACGGTGGACATTATTTTTCTCCCGTTTTGACTCGCTCGATTTCTTTCTCTATTGTAGCCAGATTTTTACTTTGTGTGACAAGGAAGACGCCGGAGAAGATGAAAATGACCGCGATTATTTTCAGGAGAGTGAAACTGTCCATGCCCCAGAGGATCGCCACGACAGAAGCGGCGATGGGCTGGACGTAGTTGTACATGCTGACGACCGTCGGACGAAGCCTTTTTTGTCCAATCGAAACAAGCAGATAGCTGATAAACGTGCCACCGGTGACAACAAAGGCGATTCCGGCGATGAAGGGCCACCGGACGCTGGCCCAGTCGATAGCCAGTATCTGATCGTACGTGAACGGCAAAAGCGACAGGGTCGAGCCGGTGAACATCCATTTCATGATCGTGATCGGGGAATACCGGTTGATCAGGCCACGGAAAAAGACGAGATAGATGGAAAAGCAGAGCTGGGCCGTCACGCACAACAGGTCGCCCCAGATGTTGCTGCTGTTGCCGCTGGCGAGCTGCTGTCCGGACATGACGAGCAGGATGGCGCCCGACGCACCCAGAATGATACCAATAATTTTCCGGCCTGTGACGGGTTCTTTCAGGTAAAAGGCGGCGATGATGAGTGTCAGGATCGGCAGGCTGGTCGTGATGATGGACGCGTCGATCGGCGAGGTCATGGAAACACCGAAGATGAACGAGCCCTGATTGAACACGATGGCGATCTGGGATGCGATGAAAAACAGCCCCAGATCCCGCCAGCTGACGGGTTCCCTCTTCCGGAAAAAGGAGATCGCCCAGAACAGGATGGCGGCGCCGAGTACACGGAAATCCGTCATGACCATCGGGGTGACGACTCCGGCTGCCATGACGAATTTGGAAACCGGCGACATGATGCCCCACATGGCGTTGGCCCCGAACATGGCGAGGTGGCCGGTCAGTTTTTCAGGTTTCATAGCATGATTTACGAGGCGGGCCGCTTACGGCGAATGCCGCAAGCGGCTGATTATACAGTCAATACGCCGTCCAGCCTCCATCGACTGTCAATACCGAACCGTTGATGTAGGAAGCGTCGTCCGAAGCCAGGAACAGAACCGCTTTTGCGATGTCATCAGGCTGTCCGCCTCGCCGGTTGGTCACGAACCCGGCGGTAATGGCATCTTCCATCGTTTTCCAGTTGGCGATGGTCCTGTCCCGTTCCCTTTTGGCGCCGACCAGTTTTTCGGCATTGGAACGCAGGTTCGTCGCCGTCTTGCCGGGAGCGATGGCATTGCAGCGGATGTTTTTGTCCTGATAGTCCCATGCCACGTTTTTCGTCAGGCCGATCAGGCCGTGTTTGGAAGCCACATAAGCCGCTCCGCCTCCCCGCGCGCCGGTATATCCGGCGATGGAAGCGATATTGACGATGACGCCTCCCTTCTGCTTTTCAAAAACGGGGATGGCCTTGCGGATCGTCCGAAGGGGAGCGGTCAGGTTGGTGGCGATCACGCGGTTCCATATGTTGTCGCTGACTTCCCCCGCAGGGATCAGCATATCGAACACCCCGGCATTATTGACGAGAATGTCCAGACGGCCATAGGTTTTGACGGTGGTATCGATCATGGCGGATACGTCCGCTTCTTTCGTCACATCGGCTGTGATCGCCTGTGCCCTGCCCCGTTCCCTGTTGATGGCGTCAGCCGTTTTCCTCGCGGATTGGCCGTCGATGTCCACGACGATGACGGTGGCACCTTCCCTTGCAAACAGGCTGGCGGTTCGCTCGCCTATGCCTGAACCCGCTCCGGTGACGAGTGCGACTTTGCCGGCCAGTCTGCCTTCGTCGGACGAAACGGCAGGCGCGGCGAAGCCATCCGCTGAAATGACGGAAAAGGCGACGGACGCCATGAGGGTCATGCAACGGCCCAACAGCCGGCCGGGATAGGTAAAAAAGTTCTTTTTCATCGGTTTGTGTCCTGTATGACAATAAGGTTTAAGGTAACATCCCATCCCTGTTCATGGATGGTATTTTTTTGCGCTTTTATGGTAGATTCCAGTCATGTGGAAAGAAAACATCGACCAGCCGTTTGAAATCCTGATCCGCGAGAGGGAGGTCTTCCCCGTGGATGTGCACCAGCATTCCTTTTACGAGATGGTGTACGTGATTTCCGGAACGGGCCGTCTGGCCGCTTTTGGGGAAGAAGTGACATACAGGGCGAATTCGCTTTTCCTGATCTGGCCTGAAACGGCACACCGTTTCGTGATCGATTCCCTTTCGCGCTTCGTTTTCATGCGCTTCACGCAGGATGCCATTTCCGATTACGTCGGCAAGCCGGTCGAACCTTTCCTGATGATGCAAAGGGAACCCCATCCCGTCACGCCCGGTTCACGGGACGCCAGGAAAATCCGCGCCCTCTTTCACCTGATATGGCAGGAAAAGGAACAGGAAGGCGCTTTCAGCCATGAACTGCTTTTGCAATGGTCTGCCAGTGTTTTGCTGATTGCGTCCCGCCATCTGGCGGCGAAAGCCCTGCCTGCCAACGATGCCCCTCCGACTGACCGGATCGCCTGGATTCTGCCTTATATCCAGCGCCATATCAGCCAGCCCGAACGGCTGACCACACAAGCCCTGTCAGAAACCTTTCATTTTTCAAGACATTATCTGGGACGTTACTTCAGGCGGCATTTTCAGGAAAATCTGGGGCAATACATCAACCGCTGCCGCATGAAGGCGGTTGAAAACGAACTGGTCGATACGCTTTCCAGCATCAAGGAAATCGCGTGGAAATACGGTTTTGCGGATGCCAGCCACCTGACGAAAGCCTTCCGGCGACATACCGGCAAAACGCCTTCGCAATTCAGGAAAGAAGTCCTGTTGCGGTTACAGAATCGTGAGCCAGACGGACAGGGTCAGGATACCGAGCACGGTTGTCAGGAAAATGGTTCGTGACGCGATTCCCCCGCCCTTGCCATAGAGTTCGGCGAGCATGAACGGTCCCGTCCCGGTTGGCAATGCCGAGAGGATGACGGCGGATTTGGCCCAAAGCGGCGGCATGTCGAACACATGAAAAGCGAAGTACCATGCGATCATGGGCTGGACGACCAGTTTCAGGACGACCAGCTCGATGGCAACGGCTGAACTGGAGCTTTCCTGCCGCTGGGCAAGGAACAGGCCGGTGGCTACAAGCGCACAGGGGCTGGCTGCCCCGCCGAGCAGTTTGATGGATTGAAGGACACCGTGCGGCAATGGCAGGCCGGTGGCGCAGAAGGCTCCTGCAATGACCGGGGCGGCGATCAGCGGGTTTTTGCACAGCGAGATGCCGACGTTTTTGAGTGTCGTCCAGACACTCTGGCCGGATTGGGAACTGGCTTCGATGAAGACGATGGAAACGGCGAAGTTGGCCGAGACGGTCAGGATGGCGGCCACCATTGCCGGGCCGAGCCTGTCGGCACCGAATGTCAGGGCGCAGAGCGGCAGGCCGATGTAGCCGGTGTTGGCGTATGAGGCCGAGGTGGCGTCGATCGTCGCCGAGGTCAGGTTTTTTGTCTTGAGCCAGTGGAACAGCAGGACGGCAAAAAAGATGATGAACACGCCCAGCTCGAAGGTATAAAAGAATTCCGGCTGGTACAACTCGCTCCATGAACTGTTGACCATGACGTCGATCATGAGCGCCGGAAGCGCAAGATAGACGACGAAGCGGTTCAGTTCGGTGCAGGCGTTGGCGGACAGTACGTTTCGCCTGCGCAGGACATATCCCGCAATAATGAGGGCAAAGACTGGCAAGACGATATTGGCGATGGCAAGCATAAGTTTGTGGCGGAACGCAAAGCCACCCGAAGGCGGCTTTCCGGTTCAATGAAAAATTCAGTCGGTCAGGGCGGTTCTCCCTGCTCTGGCGATCCGGACGTTTTCAGCGGCTTTCATGCCCGATACGCCGACCGCGCCGATACAGACCTCTTTCACCCTGACGGCAAAAATGCGGGCTGACGGTGACGCGGCTTGGCCCATGTGCCGGAAATAAGGCGTGCCCCCTCCGTCATCGCCGATGGCAATCGGGCCGATACGGCCGTTTTTCACGGCTTTCTGTCCGGCGGCATGAGCCGTTTTTCCGGTTCCGTCCGGGGTCGGTACAGGGGGTGTTTTCATAACGCTTCTGGTCAGAGTTTGATAAACGGCAGTTTTTTGTGGAAGAAACCGTCTGCATGTGCGCCAATTGTACGATATGACGGCACGAGGTTGTACAATCCCGTATGGAATTGTTTGTCATTGCCGGCAGCATACTCCCGGTTTTCCCGTCTGTCAGCCATGATTTCCCAATGAAAGGCCGATTTCGCTATCGCATGCTGAACCTGAATCTGTCCAATCGTTTCGAAGATCTTCTTGCGGCTCTGTTGAAGAACCTGCATTCCTCGCCTGCTTCTGTTTTCGAGCCGGAACGGATCATCATGCCGAGTGCGGCGGTGAAACGAAGCCTGACAATGGCGATTGCCGATACGTTCGGGGTTTGCGCCAATGTGGAGTTTTCCTTTCTGGCGCAATGGCTGTGGCGGCAGGTCGGCCATCTCGTTCCTGTGCAGAAAACCTCCCCTTTTTCTTCCACCGTTCTGGTCTGGCGGATTCTCCGGCTGCTGGAAGAACCGGGGTTTGCCGATTCCCACCCGCGTCTGGTCGCCTACCTTTCTTCCAGCGACGAGGTCATGCGCTACGATCTGGCAACCCGGCTCGCTTCCCTGATGGAACAGTACGTCATTTACCGGCCTGACTGGCTTTCCGCCTGGGCCAGAGGCGAGCGGATCGATATCGTGCCAGCGGATCATCAAAAATCCGGTACGGCCGAAAGTGACCAGCGGTGGCAGGCCGCCCTGTGGCGGCGGATAGCCGAAGAAACCGGCACTCTGGAAAAACAGCCGGTCGAACTTTTCCATGAGGCACTGGCCAAAGACGTGGAAAAGGCGGCTTCCGTTCTCGACAGGCGGATTCACCTGTTTTGCGAGCCGTCCATCTCGCCCCAGTATATCGACATGCTGAACTGTCTCGCCCATGTGATGGATATCGAGCTGTATGTGTTGAATCCCTGCCGGGAATACTGGTTCGACATTGTGGATCCGAAACGGCAGGCGTATCTGGCGAACCGGCAGAAAGATCTGTATCACGAAACCGGCAATACCCTGCTTGCCTCATGGGGAAAACAGACGAAAGCGTCACTGGAAACCATGCACGAGCGACTGGATGCCATCGAATCCGAAAATGACGCTTTCATATCGAACGCCGAACTGGGACGACCGGAAACGGTGCTGTCCCGATTGCAGGACGCCATTCTGGATTTGCGGGAACTGGAACCGGCTTCGTTGTCCCATCTGGACGGTGACGGCAGCCTTCAGATTCACGTGGCACATTCCCTTACGCGGGAAATCGAGATCCTGCACGACCAGATGCTTTTGCGTTTCGCGTCGGATGACCCGCCCACGGCAGACCGGATTCTGGTCGTTGCGCCCGATCTGGACGCCACCGCTCCAGTGATCGATGCCGTATTCAGCCATCAGGGCCAGCGCGCCCGCATTCCCTATGTGATAACGGGGCGCCATGACAGCCGCATCAATCCGGTGGCCCGCGCCCTGCTTGATTTGCTTTCACTCGCCACGTCCCGGTTTATGGCTGCGGATGTCATTGATTTGCTGATGCAGCCGGTCATCGGCAAAACCTTCGGTTTCGACGGTGAACTGAAAACCCTGAGAGGCTGGTTTGCCGATGCGGGAATATGCTGGGGGCTGGATGGCGCCCACAAGTCGGAACTCGGCTTGCCTGAAGAGGACAGCCACAGTTTTCATGACGGCATGCACCGCCTGTTTCTGGCCTACGCCCTGCCGGACGGGGAGCAGGTACCGCTTGCCAGCCGTTTGCCCGCCGGAAGCCCTTCCGGGTCTCAGGCACTTGAACTGGGACAGCTCTGGCAATTCATCGGTGCACTTCACCGTTTGCGCAGGGAATTGTCGAAACAGAAGACGGCCGACGGATGGCAGGAGTGTTTCTTCGGCGTGCTGGACGATTTCATGACGGTTCCGCCGGATCTGATCGACAGCGAGCGGGAAGTCGTCTCGCGTATCGGTGACTGGCATGACACGATGGCGGAAGGCAGCCCGACGCTGGAAACCGGTTTCAAGGTCGCCCGGCATGCGCTGGAACGGGCGCTGGAAGGTTCAGGGCAAGGCAGTGTTCCGGTCGGAACGGTCACGTTCGCCCCGATGGACAGCCTGCGCAACCTGCCTTTCGACCATGTTTATGCCATCGGGCTGGATGACGGTGTTTTCCCCGCCGACAGGCATCCGGACGAGTTCGACCTGATCCAGATGGCCCCGCGCAAAAGTGACAGGCTCCAGCGGGAGTCCGACAGGAATGTTTTCCTTGACCTGATCCTGTCTGCCCGCAAAAGCCTTTACCTGAGTTATTCGGGCAAAGATATCCGGGACAATTCCCTGCGCCCTCCCTCGATTCTCGTTGCCGAACTGCTCAAGTCGCTGAAACCGGCACTTGCCGTTTCAAACCATCCGGATGACCTTCGTCATGCGGAATGCCAGCTTGTCGTCGAACATCCCCTTCAGGCCTTTTCCGCCGATTACTTCAATGGCAAGGGCGATCACCGGCTGGCGAGTTTCCGGACAGACCTTTGCGAAGCGCTTGCGAAGCGTCAGGAAAAACAGGCTGAAAGCGCTGCCCTGCCAGCGTCCTTCCATCTCGCCGGTACGGATGAAGAAGAGCTTGCCGCCGAAACGGCATTGCCTTTTTTCACCACTCCCCTGCCGGAACCCGAAGAGACATGGCATGACGTCAGTCTGGATGAGCTGATCCGGTTTTTCAGCCATCCGGGACGCTATCTTCTGAGGCAGCGGCTGGGTATCCGGTTGCCGTCGAGTGAGGAGGAATTGCCTTCTGCCGAACCGTTCACGATCGACTGGCACAGCCGCCGCCAGCTGGCGGACAGGCTGTTGCCGCTTTTTCTTGAAGGGTGGGATATGGCATCGATCCGCCAGTCGGCACTCGCCGGAAACGAGTTCCCGCCGGGGCAGATGGGCAAAAACCGGCTCGAACAGGAGTTGATGGAACTCGCCGCCTTTGCCCAAACCGTCAGGGCAGACCTTGAAGGTGAACGTGCGGATCCGGCCGGTGGCCGTCTTGAATTCATGATCGGACAAGAAGAATGGCGCTTGTCGGGCACGCTGCCGGATTTGCGGCAAAACGGCCTTGTCCGGATGCGTTACGACAACGGCAGTCCCTGGGACTATCTGGCGGGCTGGATCGAACATCTCTTTTTGAATGCGCTGGTACCGGATGGCATCGTACCGCGTTCGGTATGGCATTACCGCAATGAAAGTCTCTGGCTGGAAAGCTGTCCGGATGCCGGGGAACGGCTGGAGGAACTGATGGAAATTTACCGGACAGGCCTGACGCAGCCTGTTCATTTCTTCCCGCGTTCCTCGTGGGAATACGTGGCGGGCAACGACAATATGAACAAGGCGAAGGGCCAATGGACACATACGCAGAACGCCAACGCGGGCGAACATGCCGAAGCCTATACACAACTGGCGCTGCGTGGAGTCGAAAATCCGCTGGATGATGATTTCATCGCCTTGTCGAGACGGGTGTTTTCTCCCCTTTACGGTCATTTGAGGAGGGAGCCGTCATGAATTCCCGTAAAGAATTCGATGTGTTCGCCTGCCCGCTGCAAGGCCGGGTGCTGGTCGAGGCGTCCGCCGGTACGGGAAAGACATGGAATATAGGTGGCCTGTACCTGCGCCTGTTGCTGGAAAAACAGCTTGAAGTGAAACAGATCCTTGTCGTCACGTTCACCCGTGCGGCAACGGGCGAGTTACGCGACCGTATCCGAAACCGGATCGAAAAGGCGCTCTCTTACCTGAACGGAGTCGATACGCTGGCTGACGATGCCTTCCTTCTGGAACTGATCGAACGGCAGCTTGAGGCCGGGGTGACGGAAACGGAACTCCAAAACCGCCTCCAGCTGGCCTTCGAGTCCTTCGATTCCGCCGCGATTTTCACGATTCACAGCTTTTGCCAGCGGGCACTGGCGACAACGGCATTTTCTTCCGGACAGGCCTTTTCAGTCAGGGCGGAAACGGATGACAGTGACATGGTACTGGAAGCCGTACAGGATTTCTGGCGTCGCCATATCGCCGGCGGGCATCTTTCGCCCGCTTTTTCGGCGTGGCTGGAAAAGAAACGGATCACCCCTGAAAGACTCGTCCTGATCTTGCGGCGGCATTTGAGAAAGCCACTCGCAGAGGTACGGTGGCCGGAGGGAATCGACAGTTCCGGCAATCCGGACGGTGCCGGTCTTTATGCGGCGTTCGAAGAAGCCGGTGTGTGCTGGAGCACTTCACGCGAGGAAGTGTTTTCCCTGTTATCCGCCTCGTCTGCCGACCTGCACCAGCAGCGATACAAGGCATCGGCCATTGAAAGTGCGGTCAATGCTTTCGACAGGCTTTTTGCGACGGGCGATCCGCTGGCGATGATCGACAGCGTCGGCAAAACGGACTTGCTGACCCGCTCGAAACTCGCGGCCTCGACGAAAAAAGACCGGCAGCCACCGGAGCACCTTTTCTTTGGTCTCGCGGAAACGCTGATCGTTGAATGCCAGCAAACAGAGTCTTTTCTTTCAATGGCATGGCGTCGGTTGTTAAAGCAGTTTCTTGAAGAAACAGGCGCGCTTCTGAAAGCGAAAAAACGGGAAAAACGGGTCATCGCATTCGACGACATGCTGGCCGATTTGTACGGCGCCCTGCACAATCCCGAATTGCCCTGGCTCGCCGGGGTGTTGCGCCAGCAATACCCGGCCGCCCTGATCGACGAATTCCAGGATACCGATCCGCTGCAATACGCGATTTTCAGTTCCATATACGGTGAATCGGACTTGCCGGTTTTCATGGTGGGCGACCCGAAGCAGGCCATTTACAGTTTCCGCAATGCCGACCTGCATACCTACTTCATCGCCAGTGCCGGGGCCGGCCATCACTATACCTTGCCGGAAAACCACCGCTCGACGGCCAGCCTGGTCGAGGCCTGCAATGCCCTTTTTTCCATGAATCCACGGGCATTCATGCAGCCCGGTCTCGATTTCCTGCCGGTCAGAAGCGCATCCCGTGAACGGCCTGTCCCGGATGACCGTTCGGGGATGCAACCGGCCGGCAGTCTGATACTCTGGCGATTGCCGGATGAGGATGGGCAATGGATCGAACGCACAGAGGCGAAAGAACGGTCTGTCGAGGCGACGGCAGACGAAATCGTCCGTCTTTTGAACGCCAGCGCACAAGGGATGCTGGCGATTGGCGGGAAGCCGGTCTGTGCCGGAGACATGGCGGTGCTTGTCCGCAGCCACAGGGAAGCGTCCATGGTAGGGGAAGCCCTTTCCCGCCGTGGAATCGGCAGTGTTTCCCTGTCACATGAAAGCGTCTTCGCCTCGCGTGAAGCCCGCGAACTGGAACGTGTCCTGGCGGCTGTGCTCTCGGGCAATGACGCTCTTGTCAAGGCTGCCCTGTCCACCGAAATGCTGGGGCTGGACGCGGCCGGAATCGATGTCCTGTCCAATGATGAAACCCTGTTGTCGGGCTGGTTCGACCGTTTCGGGCAATACCGGATGAGCTGGATATCGGACGGTATCGGGGTTGCCCTGCGCTGGCTGATGGACCGTGAAGGCGTTGTGCCGCGCCTGCTTGCCCTGCCGGACGGGGAAAGGCGCATGACGAACCTGATGCATCTGGCGGAATTGCTGAACAGGGAAAGCGAAAATGATGATGCACCGGACGCCCTGCTCCGTTTTCTGGCGGAAAAACGTGCTGGCGACAAGACCGGGGAAGATGAGGAATTGCGCCTGGAAACCGACCGCAATCTGGTGCAGATCATGACGGTTCACCGTTCCAAGGGGCTGGAGTTCGCTTTCGTTTTCTGTCCCCTGCTCTGGGACGGCTATTCGCGGCGGCAGATGAATGGAGAGGAAGGCGTCGAGTATCATGAGGACGGACGACTGGTCATCGATTACCGTGACATGGATGAACAAACGGCGCAGGCCGCGAGAAATGACGAGGCCATCGAACTGGCTTCAGAGAGGCTGCGCCTGATATACGTGGCACTGACCCGGGCCGTTTACCGCTGCTATCTTGTTGCGGGGTGCTACTGTCGCTCGCATGAAAAGCTGAAAACAGCCGAATCGCAGCGCAGCCTTCTGAACTGGCTGGTTGCCGGTGAAGGTTCCTCGCCACAGCAATGGCTGATGCCGGAAGGCCGGAAAAAGGAAGAGGATATCGCGGCAGGCCTTGAATCGATCGAACGAAGCTGGCAGTCGCTGGCAAGAAGCTGTGACGGTATCGTGCTGGAAAACCTGCCGGTGAGTCGTGGCCTGACACTGGAACCGGTATCCGACGGTTCCGGTATGCTCTCTGCAAGGTCGTTTGGCGGTTCTGTCGCTTCCCGCTGGAGAATGAACAGTTTCAGCGGCCTGATGCGCAATGCCGCCCTGCTGACCGAAGCGGGCGACCATGATGAATATGTCGGTGACAGTCCTGCAGACGATGAGGCCACTGGTTCCGGCAAGGCGTTTGCCGTCGCTTCCGATGATATCCTTCTCTTTCCGAAGGGGACGTTTGCGGGAAGCTGTCTGCACGCGATGTTCGAAAACACCGATTTTACCGATCCGCAAAGTCGGGAAAGTGCCATTGAGACGGCGCTGTCACGGTTTCCGCAACAGCCTGAAGCGGTCATGGGGGAAAACGGGGAAAGCCGCTTGCCTGACCTGAAAGCCATGGCGCTGAAAATGATGGCGGACGTGCTTGCCACGCCCCTGCCGGATGGCATTGTGCTCAAAAACATCGGAAACGACAAACGCCTGACGGAATTGCCCTTCTGCCTTTCGGAGGCCTTTGTTTCCGCCAATCGCCTGAACGCCCTTTTCCGGCGCTTCGGCTATCCGGTTCCACAACTGTCCTTCGACGACATGAATGCGTTTTTGAATGGCTTCATCGATCTCGTGTTCGAATATGAGGGACGGTTTTACATTCTGGACTGGAAATCGAATGCGCTCGGCCATCGCCGGGAAGATTATGGCCCCGCCCCCGTCAGCTCGACGATGGCGGAACACGGCTATCACTGGCAATACCTGCTTTATACGGTCGCCCTGCACCGTTTCCTCTCGCTGCGCCTGCCTGATTACGACTATGACCGGCATGTCGGCGGCGCACTTTACCTGTTCATCCGGGGGGTCAGGCCCGACTGGAAAAACGATGACGGAACTCCGGCAGGCGTATTCTTCGACAGGCCGCAAAGAGCGGTGATCGAGGCGATCGATGCCCTGCTCCAGCCGGAAACGGTGGAAAATGCGGAGGACATGCCATGACGAAACCGTTTTTTTCCGAACGGCCGGAACAGTCGCTTGCCCGGGCCTTTGCCGAACACATTCTGTCATGGGCGTATCAAACCGGCGATATCGATGCCCTGACAGCCGATATCCTGAAGGAAGCGGCATGGCGGGTCAGTATGGCCGTTTCCTCGGGGGACACCTGCCTGTTCCTCGATGAGGTATCCGACAATCACCATGAATGGGAAACGGATGTGATCCGTGAAAAACTCCTCGGTTCCGGTATCGTCGGGACACCGGACTTGCCCGGCAATTCGCCACTCATTCTGGATGACGGCAACCGGCTTTACCTGCACCGGTATTTCGATTATGAGAAATCCCTTGCGGAGAACCTGCTGAAACGGTGCCATCCCCAGAGCATCGACACGACAACACTGCGTCCCCTGCTCGATTCGCTTTTTCCCCCCAGCAAGGGCGACAATGCACCAGATTGGCAGAAGATGGCAGCCGCGTTCGCTCTCCGTCAATCCCTGCTGGTCATCAGCGGCGGCCCTGGAACCGGTAAAACGACGACAGTCGCCAGCCTTCTGGCATGCATTCTGGAAACCGATCCCGACAACCGGATCATTCTGGCGGCGCCTACCGGAAAGGCCGCCAAACGCATGCTGGACTCGATTTCGGAGCGCACCGGCCTGTTTCCCCTTCACATGCAACCGTCGATTCCGAAGGAAGCCTTCACGATTCACCGGCTCCTCGGGATTACGGGCGATCTGGCTCATGCCCGTTATCATGCCGGCAATCCCCTGCCAGCCGATACCCTGATTGTCGATGAAGCGTCAATGCTGGATCTGGCGATGGCGTCGAGACTGTTTTCCGCACTGCCGGACAAATCCAGGGTGATCCTGCTCGGGGACAAGGACCAGCTCTCCGCGGTTGAAGCCGGTTCGGTCTTTTCGGAACTTTCGTCCCGGTTTTCTTTATCGGATACCTGCCGCGACGATCTGGAAGCGCTGACGGGATACAGGGTCGACACCGGCGAACTGTCCGGTACGGATATCAGGCAAAACAAAGCCCCGCTGGAGGACAGTGTCGTCTGGCTGATGAAAAACTACCGGTTTTCCGAAACATCCGGAATCGGCAGGCTGGCGGCAGACATCCGGAACAGGCAAATCGACAGGGCCATCGGTTTTCTCCAGTCCGGCAACGATCCCCTTGTTCAATGGCTGGATATGGACAATACGGCCGTGGCATCGAGGTTCGGGGAAACCCTGCTGGGCCAGTTCGAAGATTATTTCCGGGTCGTCAGTACCGACCCGTTCAATGTCAGGAAGGTTTTCGACATTTTCGGCCGTTCACGGATTCTGTGTGCCATGCGCGAAGGGCCTTATGGCGTCAGCGGGGTCAACCGCCTGCTGTCGAATGCCATGTCGAAAACGCCAACCGGCAAGACCGGCCGCACCGGCTGGTTCACCGGACAGCCCATTATGGTCAGGCGCAATGATTATGTCCTGAAACTGTTCAATGGCGATGTCGGTATCGTACTGCCCGACGCATCAGGCAAGCTGTCGGCCTTTTTCCCGAATGAGGATGGCACATTCAGGGCAGTTCCCCCTTCACGGATCGGCCCGCATGAAACCTCATTCGCCATGACAGTCCATCAGTCGCAGGGTTCCGAATTCGATTCCGTGCTGCTCGTACTGCCCCCGGAGCCTTCCCGCGTGCTGTCCAGGGAACTGATTTATACCGGAATCACCCGTGCCCGAAGTAAAATAACAGTGGCGTCCCGAATGCCCATACTTTTCGAGGGCATGAAACACGATTCCGAAAGACGTTCCGGCCTGGCAGACAGGATACTGGAAATCCGGTTCCGCAGTAAATGAGACACTGAAATGCCATGCATCGGGGAACATGGCATTTCCCGCCGGAACCGGTGTTACACTTATTGTCATGGATGAGTCCGTTTTGGGAATACAATACGCCGGAATTGTTTTGAACGCATATCCTGCATGATCATTTGACCGCTTTTCATATGGATAAAATTGCTAAAAGAATCGAAGAATGCCGACGCCATCTGAATTTCAGTCAATCCGAACTGGCACGAAAAGTCGGTGTCACTCCACAGGCCGTGCAAAAGTGGGAAAAAGCCAGGACTGTGCCACGGGGTTATACCCTGCAAAAACTGGCTGATGTGCTTGGCGTCTCGCCAGCTTATATCCAGTTCGGGATTGCCGATACGGCAGGCAGCCATTTCTCCGTCGGAGATGAAAGAACCGATTATGTTGTAACCCGGCGTTTCAGCCCGGACACATGGCCCTTTTCCATTTCAGAAGAACAGTTCAGCCAGTTCAGTGAGGAACAACTGTCTCTTATCAACCGTTACATCGAAATTCTCTGGCAATCGATCGAACGCAAGGAAGGCTGATTTCCTTCCTTGCCGCTGATTTCTCCTCTTTCCGCATGCAATTTGAATATCGGGAAAAGAAACACTTGAGATACTTCAAACACTTTGATGCCTTAAAACAACATTTCATATTGCCGGAAAAACCTTTTCCCCAAAAGAAAGCAACCCCCTTCCCACCTGGCCAAACGTATTTTCGTTTTATGACATAACGAAAGTTGGGGAACTTTGCCACCGATAAATCAGAAATTAAATAGACTTATTGATTTTTAGCAATTTTGTCCGCAGTGTATTTTCTATAATTCCGATTCTTATGAATAAGTGTTATCAATCAGAAGCATTCTGTATTTAGGCTCGTGGAAAATGTAAAATTTCAGTCAAGTTCAGGTTATTCAGAATATCTCCGAACCGTTCTTTTCAAGTAATTCCGATCTGTTTTTCGTCCGGAATGATTTTGCCGGGGTGAGCGAATTGTGTTCCCTGTAAAAAATGGTATCCGTCAACAAATTTGGCCATTTCTTACTGCTCATTACAACCAAAGGTTGTAATATGACCTCCAGTGCAGTAACATTCTGGTGCAGCACTTGTAACTTCAAGTTTGATATGGAATTTGTTTTGCTGATTTTTATCTAATGGAATCAGTTTTTGAAACGAATCATTTTTACGCCAGGATCTAGAATGGACGAACAGAAAATGAAGGAAATGCTCACCACCATCCATTTTGAAATCATCCGTAATTCCATCCTGACAAGTCGGGAAATCGCGGATGGTGTCGGTGACTTCATTCAGAGATATACGACCGGAAGCGAATTCGCGGAAGTTTCCGTTGCCTTGATGAATGGGGACAAGGAAGAAGTTTTTGCATTGATGAAAAAGATTTTGAATGAAGCCATCTGGTACATGGCAGAAGAACAAACCGAAGAAGAAAACCAGGAACCTAAAAAGGATTACGATGACTGAATATTCACACATGATCCAGGAAGGGCTTGAAGTCAGTATCAATGCCCTCGTCCAGTCGATCAACGGCCTGATGAATCAGGAACAGAACTACAGGGAAAACGGTTTGCCGGACATGGCCGACCACGTTCGCCAGACAATCGAACGGCTCTACATCCTGCGAAACGAGCTCATTCTGATTTTTAATGAACAGAAAAAAGAGCGTACTGACTATGTCTGAAGTCCTCTTCCGTGAATGTGTATAACACGAGACCTGCACCTTGCCATTTTCCCCTTTCCCCCTTTTCCCGCCATTTCAACCCTGTCCATCCTCCCCCGAAAAGCCTGCCTCTTCCAGCAGGCTTTTCTGATGGCTCCATTCCCGCATCTTCCCGTTTTTCCACTTTCGCTGTGGACAAGTCTGTGCAAAATCCCTGTATGACTCTGTCAAGCATATGATATTGAATCCGGTTCAGGAATATGCCTGTTTTTCAGGCAGCCATTTCCGGGCAGATTCACCAAACCCGTCAGTCCGGTTTTTCAGGAAACTTTTCAGGCTCATCCGTATGTTTTCTCTGAGCAATCGCAATATCCGTTTTTTCTTTCCGTTGACAATCATTCTGTATGAATTCACCCCCTGACCCGTTTTTCCTGATTGGCAAAGCTTATGGACGTACTGGAAAATATCATCGTCGCGTCGCTGGCTATCGTGATGACCTCACTGATCGCCGTGCTGTATCACATCCGCCAGCTCTATGCGACGGCGCCTGTCATGTTCCAGAAGAAAGCGGAAGGCGGTTATGATTCCGTTTTCCAGATCGTGGTAATCAACCGGGGCAATCAGGTTGAAGAGAATATCGAGCTGGAACTCATCCCTTCCCTTGAATTCGGGATTGTCTCGTCCAGTGTTCCCGGTGTGACGCAGGATGGCTCGACGATTCGCATCGAGCGTATTCACCGCAAGAACGAAGTGATTGTCCTGATATCGACCGGCGACAGCCATTTCAACTCTTCCGGAATCCTCTCCGTGTCTTCCGATAACGTCAACGGACGGGTTTGCAAAACCCCGAAAGACATCCCGTTCAATTACGGCATGACCTCACTTGCCATCCTGCTGCTGTTGAGTGCGTTTCCTGTCGGGTATTACCTTTATCAGGTCATGGGGTATGTCGAGGACAAGGTGGACGAGGAAAAACTGGCGCCGGTCACGAAGGAAGGCTGGAGCAACCTGAATGAATATCAGGAATCGGCACTGCGCAAAAGTTACAGCGACCAGGAATTTCCCGTCAGGCTGGCCGCCATCAAAAAGAAACAGGATTATGACAGCGCCTCCATTCCTCCCGCACTTCAGGGTGAATGGGACAACATCGATGACGGAAACGATTCTCTCCTGCATTATGAAATCAACAACAAGACGGCAAACAATCTGGGCGTGATGGCTTACCGAAGGAACGGGAACCGGACACTTCCCTACTTTGCCGAAGTGGGCCCCTTGAGCAAGGGCGTGATCGTCATTCCGGTTTCGGGAAACCGGGATTCAAAAGACATTCAGGTCGAATTTCTTTTCAGGATGAACGACGAATGGCTTGAACGCATCGTTCATTCCATCCATGCCGGACAGAAGAAAGAAGGCGACAAAAGCCATGCCCCTGTAAAAGAAGCGGGACATTCCGGCCAAAAACGGGATCAGGCAGGGAAATGAGGAATTTGCCCTATTTCGGGCTGTCTGCATGGCTTTCATGCCTTCCTGCCACTTTCATGACGATGGTATCGAGCATGCGTGTCATTTTTTCGACGGTTTTGTCGTTCTGACCCAATCCGTAGCGCGTGGCGATCCAGTCCGGATCGTTCCATGAAAGCATGGTACCGTCCGGGCTTTCCCACACAAGGATTTTCAGCGGCAAATCCAGTGCCGTTTCGGGATTTCGCTGCATCAGGAGCGTTCCGACAGCCGGATTGCCGAATGAGACGACGCGCGCCTCTTTCATGTCCAGCCCGACGGATCCGGCATTGGCTTTATGGTCGATCTTCGAAAAGACCGGCGCTTTCATGGCCTCCAGTACCGACAGCAGCCGGTTCCAGACCGAATCGACATCACCGGCTACCTGCCTGTGCCGCAGTCCGTTTTCCATCAGTGTCTTATCTGTTTTCATTCGATTCTCCATTATCGATTCACCAGACCGTGCATCAACCGCCTGCACACACAAAATGAACGCCATAAAACAGGCCCTGGCAATGGCTTTGGAAACGTCCGGTTTCATGCAGGCTTCATTCTTTCTCTCTTGTGATCCATTGAAACGACCGGGATTTCAGGAATCCCGGTACAGATGTCCTTACCGGAATTAGAGCTTTTTCAGAAGGGAACGTCTGTGTCCTGCATCAATAAACCTTTGTCCGGGATACCGACTGGTTCAAACAGGAAGCCGTTTTGTGACAGCCGCGTCTGACGATATAATACGCTTCCTTTCAATTGTTCCCTTGTTCGCCCATTTTGAAGATGAAGCCATTGCACCGTTTTTTCCTTGTCGCGCTGATGCTGTTGTTTTCAGCACAGCTCAATGCCCAAACCGTTGTCGAAAGCGCCTTTTCCCCGGATGACCGCGCCGAGCAACTGATCCTGAAGGTGATCGACTCCTCACAGCAAAGCCTGCGTATTGCAGCCTATTCCTTTACTTCCCCGGTCATCATGAAACGACTGCTCGCCGCCAAAAAACGCGGAGTGGATGTGAAGATCGTCGTCGATGAAAAAGGCAACCGTTCCAGAGCCAGCAAGGCCGCGATGAACCTGATGGTGAATGCGGATATTCCCCTGAGAACCGTGTCCAGCTATAAAATCCATCACGACAAATACATGGTTGCCGATGGCAAAAATGTTGAAACGGGCAGTTTCAATTACAGCAAATCCGCCGCCAGATACAATAGTGAAAACGTCATCGTGGTCTGGAACAACCCGCAGATCGCCAGCCGGTATCTGAAACACTGGGAATCCCGCTGGAATCAGGGAACGGACTGGAAGTCGGAATACTGATCTTTTGGTATCGCCATAAAAAAAAGGCCGGCATGATGCCGGCCCTTGTTCATGGGAATGGAACGGAAAACACGCCTGCCCGGAAACAGGGGCAGCGTTTTCAATGATGCAAGAAACGTGCCCGTTCCATATCCACAGACCGTTCCTTTCGCCATTTTCCGGATGGCCTTCCGTGCCGTATCCACAGCAGGATGAATCTCCCCTCTTCGTATCCATCGCACGGTTCATGCAGCCGTATGGCAATGCCTGATGTGTTGCCCTCCCTGCCCGGAACAAACTCACCCTTTCCATCATCTGTTTCAGGAAATCGTGTACCGGAAACGGCCGTTGTCGGACAACCCGAACCCCGCACCGGCAAGGCGTTTCGGTTAACCATACCGGATCGACCGGACGGCTCTGGAAAACATGCGATCCCATGCTCGACAAGCCGTAACGCACCGATTAAACTGTACACCCTGCCTGCCACAAACCGGCAGCCGATATGCCGTTTCATGGAAACGCTTTCATGAAACGGTATCCTTTCTGACGTTGAAATCGCCTTTTGCCATCGGAAACCATACCTTATGAATCCCGAAAAAATCAGGGCCAGACTGGCTTTTCTGGAAGAGGCCGAAAAACTGAAAAGTGTGCTCCGGAGTGCACATGCCTCTTCGGGCCGGCACGAAAGCACGGCCGAACACAGCTGGCGCTTGTGCCTGATGGCCCTGACATTCGAGGATGAACTGGCTGGTCTGGATATGACCAAAGTGCTGAAAATGTGTGTCATTCACGATCTGGGGGAAGCGATCCACGGGGACATTCCCGCCGTCAGTACAGACAGGCATGCCGAAAAGGCCGGACAGGAAAGGGAGGATCTGCTGCTTTTGATGGATTCACTGGACGAGCCTCTGAAACATTCGATTCTGGCACTCTGGGAAGATTATGAAAACGCCGTTTCGCCTGAAGCGAAGGCC
Organism: Pseudomonadota bacterium; assembly: GCA_023449275.1. Taxonomy (GTDB): domain Bacteria; phylum Pseudomonadota; class Gammaproteobacteria; order Burkholderiales; family Burkholderiaceae_D; genus Oxalobacter. The sequence goes on from JAEXJM010000038.1 coordinate 54,899, forward strand.
GTAAAGGCACTGGACAAGCTGGAAACCATTCTTCAGCACAATCAGGGCAAAAACCCTTCCGATTTCGATTACCGGTTCAACCTGTCTTACGGTCGTGACCATACGGACAAAATCCCCCTTTTTGCCGCCATCCGGAAGATACTGGACGACAAGACCCGCTCCAATATGAAATGAACGGGCCGGAGGAAACTTCCGTGATTCCATCGGGATTGTCAGTGGGATGTCTTTCTCTCGCCTTTTCACCGGTTTCCCACTGAAACCGTTGCCGGTTTTGCCCCTGTCGTGAGTGTTTGCCGGGAGGTGCCGCATTCCCCGAACCTGTCGTTTCCCCCGCGGATGGCGATACGTTTTTCCGTACCGGTAGCATTTTCCAGCCAGAATTCATTTAGCCTGTTCAACAGTACCTGCGCCGACGAGTCAGGCGAATTCTGTTGCAATACGATCCTGTCGTGGCCTCTTCCCTGCACTTGCCGCCATCAGCTCTTGCCGATCAGAAGGAAACGGGAACCACCCCCATTGTTCCGGCAAGCGTGAACATGGGGCAACCCATCCCGTACAGGAGAGGCTGCCAGCCATATCCGGATACCGTCAAAACCCATCCGGCAGGCACGCGATAAAGGTGTATGGGGACAGGTATGGCATATGGCCCGGGAAAATGACGGCGATTTTTTCACTTTGGTCATGTCTTGCGGACTTTTTCCGACATTCATCAAGACTTGTGCGGAAATCCGGCCGCTATCCGGCAAAAAAGGAAACGAAGCTTTTTCACGGGATGTCCAAGTTTCATTCGGTCAATGGAATGGAAAATGGCATCGGTCAATCGGATCATTCTGCCTGGAACTGTCGTTGGCACACCTGATTTCAGGATCCTGTCTGGCAGCTCCATGGCGGTCAGCCTGTGTCTGGAAACCGTTTTCGGCAATGAAACGGAATCCCATGACGTGACGTTTTATGGACAGTCAGGCGAAATTGTCATGGAATACGTCGCCGAAGGTTCCCTGACTTATGTCGATGGGACAATCAGGACTCGCCATTACAGGGACAAAAACGGGATCGAATACCAGATGACAGGGATTGCGGCACAAAAAATGCGGATATTGCTGCACGACAAAGAACCCGTCTCCGGTATCGATGATCTTTTTCCGGCAGAAAACCCGTAAAAAAGGTGAAAAAAGCCATGGAATCGGAAATCCTGAGCTGATTTTACATCGGTGAAATACCCCTTTTTCCGGAATGTTCCGGAAATCGGTCTCCCGATTCAAAGGCTTGCTGGTGCGAGGGAGGGGACTCGAACCCCTACACCATCACTGGCGTCAGGACCTAAACCTGGTGCGTCTACCAATTTCGCCACCCTCGCTAACGACCAGAACAGGGCATTTTACTTCATTTCCGGGTGAATTTGAATGAATTTATCCCGTTCACATCCGATGATTTTTCCGTGAAGGCACGATAAACAAGGTTCCCGCAAGGCGGGATACTTTGCCAGTGGAACATGGCTGCCTGAAGTCCGGCCGAAAATGTTTCCGGAAACGGGCATTTTCCGGGATGACAGACCTTCGCCTGCCATTCCGTGCATTCCGGCAATGCATTCACTCCCCTGCCACGGCCAGCCGGATCGATGGCGCCCCCATCCGTTCATCACGCTGTCATGTGGATTGGCCGAAGCCCTTCCCTGCCAAACTGCCGCATTTGCCCATGATGGCCGGTGAGTTCAATATGAAAGGCACATACGTGTGAAAAGTCTCAATCCTCATTTTTCCCCGGATGGGTATCCTGCCGATATCGGGAACGGTGAACGCCCTTCGGGGAAAATAGCGTCTTTTCATCCAGTCAGCCGTGCATTTCCATTTCCAAAACGACAGGTACTGCCTGAAATGAAAAAGGCTGCCCTCTTTCACCGGCAGCCTTCATTCAATCGGCCCTCTCTGTCACTGTCAAACCGACGCCCTTTCAGCTATGCAGCCGATTTTTCCGTATCGGGACTGCCGCTGGGATAACCGGATTTTTCCAGATAGGCATCCATGAAGTCATCGGTTTCATAGACCTTTGTCCATGCACTGACCGAGTGCGTTTCCTGGGCACCCATCTTGTACTGGTCGAGAATCTTGCGTTCCTTGGCTTCAAGATGGACACTGAACGGATAGCCCTGCTTTTCAAGGTAGGAGCCCATGATTTCGTCGGTTTCGTAAACGTGTGCCCAGGCCTTGACGGATTTGGCTTCCAGTTCGCCCATCTTGTATTGATCAAGGATTGCTTGCTCTTTTGAAGATTCGTTCGTTTCCATCATGACTCCTGGTTTCTCTATTGTTAACCGGTATCGACTGTTCTCTGGCTGTTTTTCTGCGCCGACCGTTAACTGGAAATACACACAGCGATTTCTCTCTGTATATAGTACCGTAAGTCTGGCATTTCGTGGCTAAATCGATCACATTTTCGGTGATCTGTCGCAAACTGAGTGAATTTTATGAAATTTGTGACATATACTCTCGATTTTTTTCGTCATGGACAGTGGAAAATCATGTCCCGGAGTCAAATCCGGCTGAATTTTACCTTTTTTTCCCTGTCAAACAAGCGGACTTCCACCAAAGGAGAAATTATTTTTTCGACAGACGGCAAAATCTGTTTAACACCGCGCCAGATTGGTTAAAATAGACCCTCTTTGGCGGACTGGACAAGTTCCATTTTGCCGTCCTTCGTCTTTTGATGAATTTGATTGATAAAAAGGATAGACCATGAGCGCATCCCCTCAAGACAAGGCTCCGGTGCCCAGACAGTTTCTGGAAGATCTGGGCTTCGAATTGCCAGAAGAAGCCTTCAGCTTTTACGTCGAAGGTTCCAGAATCGTTTTCAATGTTCAGGAAGTGGACGAAATCGGTTGCAATTTCCAGGTCCGGGTTCTTGAGGAAGCCTTTCCGCTTTCCGAAGAACAGCTCGAAAAACTCAGGAATGCCCAATACGACAGCCCTGAAGGTTTCCTGATTCTCTGAACATGCCAACGGGCCGGAGACCTTTGCCTTCCAGCCACTCGACGGCATAATGGGCATTCTTCAAATGGCCGGTATTTCAAAATGACCGAATGCCCTCATGGCAACCGGATCGACTATTTAATTAACTGGAAAATTTTATGAACAAGACTGAAATGGAAGCAGCATTCCACCAATTTGAAAACAAATACGGCATTCCTCCCGTTTACCCTATGGCTGATGGCGACAGGCTGGGTGCTTTCATCATCACGTTCAAAAGCGGTGATTCTTTCATGATCACGTTCGACAGCTATGACGTGGATATCCAGGAAGCGGCCAGTATGCTGGCTCCGGATAATGTCGATGAAGCCATCAGGGATATCAGGGCATTGCAGAAAATGTGTTCTCCCATTGCCACGAACGCAGCGCCTCCAACGCTCCAGTAAGATCTCCATCCCCGAAAAAGCCGGATTTTCCGGCTTTTCCCATCCCCGTTTTCTGTCCGGTATTCCTCGTCATTGCCAGGCTTTTCCGGATTTCGCGTTGTTTCCGGACACACTTCCAATTCAGGAATTCAATTGAATATTGCATTGCAATACTTTGAAATAACTATTATTTTCTTCAAAACAGAAAAGCGTTACCATACCTTATGAAACATGGATTCATTTACCTGAATCCGGTTTGCCGACAGGAATATCGAAAAACGGTCTTTTTGTTTTATCATGACACGTTTCATGAGCTTGAGGCTTCAATGGCAGTTGAACATTACGAGAATTTTCCGGTCGCATCGATCCTGTTGCCTTCCCGGCTGAAGCGGCCTGTCGAGGTCATTTATGCATTCGCCCGTTCGGCGGACGATATGGCGGATGAAGGGGACTTCCTGCCGGAAGAAAGACTTGCGGCCCTTGCCGGTTATATGGCAGAGCTGGATACCATCGAACGGGATGAACAGCCCGCCAGCAGGCTTTTCATCGACCTGAAACAGGTCATCCATGAATTCAGCCTGCCCCTCGAACCTTTCAGAAACCTGCTGGCGGCCTTTATTCAGGACATATCGACAAAGCGTTATGACCGTTATGAAAACCTGCTGGATTACTGCCGCCTGTCAGCCAACCCCGTCGGCCTGCTGATGCTGCACCTGTATGAAGCGGCCACAGAAGAAAATATCAGGATGTCGGATGCCATTTGTACATCCCTGCAGCTCATCAATTTCTGGCAGGACGTCGCCATTGACTGGAAAAAGAACCGTATTTACCTTCCGCAGGAAGATATGGAACATTTCGGGGTGACTTCTGCCGATATCGCCGGTGGACACCTGTCTGCCGGCTGGCGTTCTCTCATGCAATTCGAGGTCGAACGTACCCGCAAGCTCATGCAATCAGGATCCCCGCTGGCACGCCAGTTGCCGGGACGCATCGGATGGGAATTACGGCTCGTCGTTCAGGGCGGCTTGCGTATTCTCGATCGTATCGAGATGGCCGGTTACGATATTTTCAACAGACGTCCTGTCCTGAAAGGCGGCGACTGGCTAAGCATCATCTGCCGCTGCCTGATGTAAAAAACCTTCTTTTTCCTTTTCCCTTCCTCCAGCCCGTGTTCTTTTCATATAAAAAAAGCCTTTTGAAAACAAATACTTGATTCATTGCTTGCTTTAATTGTGTCATCATATGGAATTATTCGACACAATAATCAGCAACAAGTTATTGTTTTTTCTTGTGTTTTTTTACCATCTCGGATATGATTCGGACTTCCGTTTTTTTGTTTTGTTTTTGTCTGGAGGTCTTTTCATGGCTCGTGTCTGCCAGGTTACGGGTAAGAA
>JAEXJM010000040.1 GCA_023449275.1 Pseudomonadota bacterium
GTTCCCAATCCCAAAATTCCAACTTTTACAGGCTTCATATTTCCTTGATGAATAAATAAAGTCTTAAACGATTCTCAATTCTTTTTCTTTTTGAGCTTTTCCGTATTTTTGCATCGCCAGTTCTTCCGTTCCGTACTTCTTGCGATAGAACTCGAGGAAACGGGCGATCCGCTCGATGGCATGTGTCAGGTCATCCGAATTCGGCAGGAAAACGACCCGGAAATGATCCGGGTTGACCCAGTTGAAACCGGTACCCTGAACGATCAGAACCTTCTCGCGTTCCAGCAGATCGTAAGCGAACTGTTTGTCATCCTCGATCGGATAGATTTCCGGATCGAGTTTCGGGAACATGTACAAGGCAGCCTGTGCCTTCATACAAGTCACGCCCGGAATGTCCGTCAGCAATTTGTGGGCCAGATCACGCTGGCGGGTCAACCTTCCGTTTGGTGCGACAAGGTCATTGATACTCTGGTAACCTCCCAAAGCCGTCTGGATGGCATACTGTCCCGGAACGTTGGAACACAACCGCATGGAAGAAAGCATATCCAGTCCGACAATATAATCCTTGGCATATTTCTTTTCACCGGATACGACCATCCAGCCCACACGATAACCGCAGGAACGGTAATTTTTGGACAAGCCGTTCAAGGTAATGAACAAAACGTCATTCGCCAGAGAAGCGATCGACGTATGGCTTACGCCATCATACAGACACTTGTCATAGATTTCGTCAGCGAAAACGATCAGCTGGTGTTCGCGGGCCAGATCGACGATTTTCTTCAGCACTTCATCCGGATACAAGGCCCCCGTCGGGTTGTTCGGATTGATGACGACAATCGCCTTGGTATGAGGCGTGATTTTCGCTTCGATATCCTTGATATCCGGCATCCAGTCACTGGCTTCGTCGCACATGTAATGCACGGCCTTTCCGCCTGCCAGATTGACGGCAGCCGTCCAGAGCGGATAGTCCGGCGTCGGCACAAGAACCTCATCGCCATTGTCCAGAAGAGCATGCATGGAAAGCATGATCAGTTCGGAAGCGCCGTTACCGATATAGATATCCTCGATCGTGACACCTTCGATATTTTTCTGTTGCGTGTATTGCATAATCGCCTTGCGAGAGGCGAACATCCCTTTCGAATCCGAATACGGCGCGGCATTCTGCATGTTTTTGATCATGTCGCGCACGATTTCATCTGGCGGATCGAACCCGAACGCGCCGACGTTACCAATATTCAGCTTGATGATTTTCTGACCATCCGCTTCCATTTCCCGCGCTCTTTCAAGAACGGGTCCACGGATGTCGTAACAAACATTGGCCAATTTTTTCGATTTGTTTATTAGGTGCATTGTGTGCTCCTGAAATTCGTTAAGGATGGTGCCCTTTTCAACCAAGACAATATATCATTCTGACTAAACCTTCAGCAGGAATCAAGACTGAAACCGCTAAAGAGTAAAGCCTATCACTTTATGAGGAATTAGGTAAGGGAAAAATCATCCGGTTCGGTTGATCCAACCGGCAAACGGGCAACACATAACCACAGTATCATCCGGAATATGAAACTCGAACCTGAAAATACGGGCACCTTCCAGACGGTAAGCGCCGTCAGCGAAAACACTGTCACGATCAACGGTACCACCTTTTCGCAAAGTCTGATCGTCATGCCGGACATGACGCCCTCTCCCTGGCCTGTCCACTCCTTCGATGAGTTGACAGTGGACTCCCTGATAAAACTGGGACAATACCACCCGGACATCATCATATTGGGAACGGGACGGCAAAGCCGTCATTTGAATCCGGAATGGACCTTTTCGCTGCTTGAAAAAGGCCTCCTGATCGAATGCATGAACAACCGGGCCGCCTGTGGCGCATACAATCTGATCGTGGCCGAAAACCGGCAAGCCCTTCTGGTACTCATTATGGAAGAGATAAAGTCATAAAAAAAGGTTACACTGTTGCCATAGCGTTTTTGAGTCAATATGCCCCTTTCGTCATAAAAACATACAAGAAAGCGAACAATGTCAGAAGAAACCATTCAGCTTAACCAGATCGTGCCGGATTTTTCCGCTGATGCCACCGTCAGGCCATTCAAACTGTCAGACTACAAGGGTAAAAACCTGATCATCTATTTCTACCCGAAAGACAATACACCCGGCTGCACAGCCGAGAGTATCGATTTCCGTGAATACTATCCGGAATTCAGGAAAGCCAATACCGAAATCGTCGGCCTTTCACGGGACAGCATGCGTTCCCATGAAAATTTCGCGAAAAAATTCGACCTGCCTTTCCCACTGATTTCCGATCCTGAAGAAATTGTCTGCAACCGTTTTAATGTGATGAAAACCAAAATCCGTTACGGCAAGCCGGGCCGTGGCATCGAACGCAGTACGTTTCTGATCGACAAGGATGGAAAACTCGTCAGGGAATGGCGAGGAGTCAAGGTAGCCGGCCACATCGAGGAAATCCTCGAAGCCGCACGCGAACTGGATAAATAAGCGTTTCTTTAAAAACGGACAAAGCAATTGCATTTGACAAGCAGTAAAGTGTTTCAGGCCGTATCGAACTCATCGGCCGAAGTTGTTGGATCATTCGAACACATATAACGAAACGAGGTTCCGATGCCATTACCGAAAATGCCAAGCAAACCTGCGGATACCATTACGCAAAAAGACATGGCTGCAACCAGACTGCCAGCCAATGCCGTCCCCAAAGCCAGGAAAAAACCGGCATCAAAACCGGCAGTAACAGCCAAATCTGAAACAGCCACCGGAGCCAAAGCGACCACACCTGCGCGTAAGGCCACAACGAAACCGGCTGTACCGGTCTCAAAGGCCAAACTGCCTGCCAGACCACCCCGGAAAAAACTGGTCGAAACCACCAAGCAGTCCCCCCTGTCCCGAGCCGCCAGCAAATCGGGAGAAACAAAAATGTTCGTACTGGACACCAACGTCCTGATGCACGATCCCTCCTCCCTCTTCCGATTCGAGGAACACGACATCTTCCTGCCCATGATCACGCTGGAAGAGCTGGACAACCACAAACGCGGTATGTCCGACGTCGCACGAAACGTACGTCAGGTCACACGTACACTGGACCAGCTCGTTGCGGATGTCGATGAATCCGAATTGATGACCAAAGGCATTCCCCTGAACAAACTCGGCAACAAGGAAGCGCTGGGCCATCTTTACTTCCAGACCAAAATGGAAGCGGCACCCCTACCGAAAGACCTCGCATCCGACAAGGCAGACAACCAGATCCTCGGTGTCATGATGTCGCTGGTAGCAACACACCCGACCCGCGCCATCGTCATGGTCTCCAAAGACATCAACATGCGTATCAAGGCACGTGCCCTGGGACTGTCTTCCGAAGATTACTTCAACGATCAGGTTCTGGAAGATTCCGACCTGCTCTATCCAGGTACATTGCAATTGCCATCCGATTTCTGGGAAAAACATGGCAAGAACATCGAAACCTGGCACGAAAACGACCATTACGGAGTCAGCCAGACCTTTTACCGGATCAGCGGCCCTCTCGTTTCCTCCATGGTCGTCAACCAGTTCGTCTATATCGAACCCCATGATGGCGAAACGCCGTTTCAGGCACAGGTCAGGGAAGTCAACGGCAAAACGGCCGTGCTGGAAACTCTGCATGATTACACGCACAGCAAAAACAACGTCTGGGGTATTACCGCACGTAACCGGGAACAGAACTTCGCCTTCAATATCCTGATGAATCCGGATATCGACATCGTTACCCTTGTCGGTCAGGCCGGCACCGGCAAAACCCTGCTGGCGCTGGCAGCCGGACTGGCCCAGGTTCTGGAAATGAAGCGCTATAACGAAGTCATCGTCACCCGCGTCACCATTCCGGTGGGCGAAGACATCGGTTTCCTGCCGGGGACGGAAGAAGAAAAAATGTCTCCATGGATGGGCGCGTTAGACGACAACCTCGAAGTCCTGTCCAAATCCGATCAGGGTGAAGGCGGTGAATGGGGACGCGCCACGACACAGGAACTGATCCGCTCGCGTATATCGGTCAAATCCCTGAATTTCATGCGTGGACGCACTTTCGTCAACAAGTTCCTGATCATCGACGAAGCCCAGAACCTGACACCGAAGCAGATGAAAACTCTCATCACCCGCGCAGGCCCGGGAACCAAGATCGTCTGTCTCGGCAATATCGCCCAGATCGATACCCCATACCTGACCGAAGGTTCCAGCGGCCTGACTTACGTCGTCGACCGTTTCAGGGGTTGGGAACACGGTGGACATGTCATGCTGGCTCGCGGCGAACGCTCCCGTCTGGCAGACTATGCCTCTGACATTCTGTAAGATTAAAAAGCATAAAAAACCGGGCTTTCGCCCGGTTTTTTTATTAGCACGAGAAGGGTTCTCAGTCCTGAACCCGCTTTTCGAATGCCAGTTTGCCATCTCTTTCGTCGACGACAATGACGTCTTTCGGCCCATAATAGCCTTCGAGGATGTATTTCGAAATCGGATTTTCGATCTGGTTCTGGATCGCCCTCTTCAATGGACGTGCACCGAACAACGGATCGAAACCGGCTTCGGCAATCTTGTGGAGTGCCTTTTCCGAAACGTCGAGAGACATTTCCATTTTTTCCAGCCGTTTGTTGAGCAGTTCGAGCTGGATCTTCGCAATCGCGCCGATATTCTTTTCATCCAGTGCATGGAAGACCACGATCTCATCCACACGGTTGATGAATTCCGGACGGAAATGCTTGCGCACTTCATCCATCACGGCGACCTTGACCAGATCCTGTTCACTGCCGGTCATCGACTGAATCAGGTGCGAACCGAGATTCGATGTCATGACGATGACGGTATTCTTGAAGTCCACCGTACGTCCCTGTCCGTCAGTCATGCGGCCGTCGTCCAGTACCTGCAACAGGACGTTGAACACATCCGGATGCGCTTTCTCGATTTCATCCAGCAGAATGACGCTGTACGGTTTGCGGCGAACCGCTTCCGTCAAATAACCCCCTTCCTCATAGCCGACATATCCCGGAGGTGCACCGATCAGACGGGCAACCGAGTGTTTTTCCATGAACTCGCTCATGTCGATCCGGATCATCGCTTCTTCCGTATCGAAAAGGAACGATGCCAATGACTTGCACAGTTCGGTTTTACCGACACCGGTCGGGCCAAGGAACATGAACGAACCGTAAGGCCTGTTCGGATCGGACAAACCGGCACGCGAACGGCGAATCGCCTCGGAAACCGCGACAATCGCTTCATGCTGGCCGACCACCCGTTTATGCAGGTAGTCTTCCATATGCAGAAGCTTGTCACGTTCACCCTGCATCATCTTCGATACCGGAATGCCCGTTGCACGGGAAACGACTTCCGCAATTTCCTCCGCATCCACATGGGTACGCAAGAGTTTCGGGTGATCCGTTTCCAGTTTCGCTTCCTTCTTGTCGTCAGCTGCCAATGCCTTTTCAAGTTCAGGCAACTTGCCATACATCAGCTCGGACATCTTCTGGAAATCGCCACGACGTTTGGCTTCATCCATTTCAAGACGGACTTTTTCAATCTCTTCCTTGATATGCTTGGAACCTTCAACCCCGGCTTTTTCCGCCTTCAGGATTTCATCGTAATCGGCATATTCCTTTTCCAGCTTGGTGATTTCTTCCTCAATCAGGGCCAACCGTTTCAAAGATGCCTCATCGGTCTCTTTCTTGACTGCTTCACGTTCGATCTTCAACTGGATGATACGACGATCCAGCTTGTCCATGACTTCCGGCTTGGAATCGATTTCCATCTTGATGCGCGAGGCCGCCTCATCGATCAAGTCAATCGCCTTGTCCGGCAGAAAACGGTCGGTAATGTACCGCTGTGAGAGTTCCGCCGCCGCGATAATGGCCGGATCGGTAATCTCGACACCGTGATGCAACTCATATTTTTCCTGCAAACCACGAAGGATGGCGATCGTGTCCTCCACCGTCGGCTCATCGACCATGATCTTCTGGAACCGCCGTTCCAGTGCGGCATCCTTTTCGATGTACTTGCGGTATTCGTCCAGCGTCGTCGCACCCACGCAGTGCAGCTCACCGCGTGCCAGAGCGGGTTTCAACATATTGCCGGCATCCATTGCGCCTTCTGCCTTGCCCGCGCCGACCATCGTATGGATTTCATCAATGAAAACGATGTCCTGGCCTTCATCTTTCGCCAGTTCGTTCAGCACGGCTTTCAGGCGTTCCTCGAACTCGCCACGGAATTTGGCACCGGCCAAAAGCGCGGCCATATCGAGCGCCAGCACCCGCTTGCCTTTGAGGCTTTCAGGCACTTCATCGTTCACGATACGCTGGGCCAGCCCTTCGACAATCGCGGTTTTGCCCACACCCGGTTCCCCGATCAACACAGGATTGTTTTTTGTCCGGCGCTGCAAAACCTGAATCGCACGGCGGATTTCATCGTCACGTCCGATAACCGGATCGAGCTTGCCCTGGCGTGCCCGCTCGGTCAAATCAAGCGTATATTTCTTCAGGGCCTCGCGCTGGCCTTCCGCATCGGCGGAATTCACGTTCGCATCCCCGCGCACAGCCTTGATCGCCGCTTCCAGCGCGCTGCGGGACAAACCGCTTTCACGTGCCAGACGGCCCGCTTCGGACTTGTCTTCCAAAAGCGCCAGCAAAATCATTTCACTGGCAATGAACTGGTCATTGCGCTTTTGCGCTTCCCTGTCCGCGAGATTTAACACATTCATCAGCTCACGCCCGATCTGGACATCTCCGCCCGTTCCGGACACTTTCGGCAATCTTTCAACAGCGAGCTTCAGAGAACTTGCCAATTTGTTGACGTTCACGCCCGCCCGCTGCAACAGGGATTTGGCGCTTCCGTCATCCTGGGACAGCAAGGCAGACACCAGATGGACAGGATCGACGTACTGGTTATCGTTCCCGACTGCCATACTGTGTGCATCCGCAATGGCTTGCTGTAATTTTGTAGTCAACTTGTCTTGACGCATTGCAACCTCCCAATATCTAACATTTCTTTAATATTGGGACCAGCATGCCTCATTTCAAGCTGTTTTTTATTGCGAAATGAGGAACATGAAACGATATTTTCAAAAAAACTGTTGACTACAATGTCGAAATGTAACGATAAGCTGCAAACCCGGCAATACACATCAGAATGGAACCTGCCACATGCAGGACAATCTGTGCCCCTGCCCAGATATACTCCCCCCGTTGCAACATCAGTACGGTTTCAGCCGAAAATGTCGAGAAAGTCGTCAATCCCCCCAGAAAGCCGGTAATGATAAACAGCCTCCATTCAGGACTGATATTGTTGTGCCAGAAGAAAAACGACGTCGCCATGCCAATGATGAAACCGCCAGCCAGATTGGCCACCAGCGTCCCGAGCGGGATATGCTGGTGAACCGTATTCAGCCACATTCCGAGGCACCATCTCAACCACGCGCCAATCGCAGCGCCCAGACCTACCGCAAGCCAGCTCATTCTTTATCTTCCTTTTTTCAGTTCATCGAAGCGTCAGCACGCCCTCATTTATTCAGGAGAACTCCGGCAGGCAAAAATATCGGGGAGAAAAACAAATACGCCGACACCTTCACTGTCGAAGTGAAGCATATCAGGCGTCATCATCCACAAGAGAATTGTGGCGGTTGGAAAAGGTGGAACACCATCACCTTTTTACATCATACAAGTTTATCCAATCAATTGAACAATTTTTTTACCTGATTTTATACTTGTTTCGTATTTTCCTTGTTTCAGTGCATATCAAACAGATACGATACAGACAAAATCAACGATCAGGAAGACTCCCTGCTGACTCCCCCGTACCCGGATGAATTCCGGCAATTATATGATGACGACAATCTTCCTGCTAAGTGGAATATCAGAAATGATGAATAACGAATTGCAGCGGTTAGAAGGCTGGATCGGTAGCCGAAAGATCGGTCTGGATCTGCGTCGAAACCGATCTGCCCGGATTGATTCACAATGAAACCCGGGCGGTACTGTTCTTATTCCCTCAAAAAACAGGAAAAGCATCCGAAACAGTAAAGGCCGACTGAAACGGATGCGTGCAGGCATGTTTCCTCGCCTGAAAAGGTCTCTCGTATGAATCTCAAAACCGATCAGGAGCAGATCAGGATTCATTCCTTGACAAGGTACCGCGCATTGCCAGTATCCACCATTTCGGGCTAAGAAATCGTATATCCATAAACGGACCAGAAGCACCGTATCCGGCCTGTTGCTTACCTGGATTCAACCTGACTGATAAGCAATTGATTTGTAATTCTGTTTTGCGGCATTTGAAAGAATGACCATTTACTGGTCACGCATGATCTTGTCTCGCAAAATCGAATTGACTCTGCTCTGCCAGCCCCGTCCCGTAGCCCGTAATGCATCGAGAAGATCCGCATCAAGACGGATCGATGTGCTGACTTTTGGCTGATCAGCATGCGGACGTCCACGCGACCGTTTTGCGTTTAATCCGGCAAGCTGCTCCGGTGAAAAGAATACACTGGCTGGCTTCGCGCTTTTGAATGCTTTTTCACTGATTTCCGGATTATCAGCATCAGCCATAATGCCTGCATTGATGGCCTTGTCCTCTTCCTGTGCCGGCATGATGATGACTCGTCCGGATTTTGTTTTAACTGTTTTCGACATAAATCTTACCCTCCCTTCTGTTGGCTTTTCGCAAGCTGATAACCCTGATCGTCTGGCTATCCGGCATACAAAACACCAGCATGTGCAGCCTTTCCCCGATCAAACCCAGCGCCTGACAACAACGCTCGGAATAGGCCTTTCTGGTATCTTCCAGAATATAGGCCGTATCCCATTCGAGCCATTATGCATCATCAAGCGAAAGGCCATGTTTAATGATGTTGCTCACGTTCTTTGCTGGATCGAATTCATATTTCATGAATTTATTGCATATACAATAAATAAAAATGTCAAGTATTTTTTGTATATGCAATAAATATTTCTTCAGGTTATTTGTCCATCAATCAACCATCAAACTGATGCATGATTTTTTCAGAATAGACATTTTTCGGGAATGGAAGCCAAACTATTGAGATACCAGTTTGATCAGGTATTGTTTCCTGTCTCGCCCATAAAATTGCCATTGAACCAAATGGACTTTCTCACATGAGTATCATCACCGCTCAAAGAGGCAAGACAAATACAGATAGCATCACGTGATTCATTGAAAAGCAATGTCATTACAACCTTACAAACCATAGCCTTTGGTATTATGCGAGTAACCGGATTCCGGAAGCATTTCATCCTCTGAATGGCTTATATCACCTTATTTCTCGTCTTTATCAAAATCGGCATGTTCACTATTGGCGGTGGTCAGGCAATGATCCCGTTGATCGAACGGGATATCGTCGGCCGGGGCTGGCTGAAACAGGAAGAATTCATCGACCTGTTGGCAGTCACCAACTCCCTGCCCGGTGTTTTCGCGGTCAATATCGCCATTTTCGTCGGTTACAAAATCAGGGGTATATGGGGAAGTATCTGGTGCGCTCTGGGTACGATTCTCCCTGCCTTTTTCACCATGCTCTCGATTGCCCTTTTCTTCCGGCAATTTCAGGAAAACGTTTATGTCATCAAAATTTTCAACGGGATTCGCCCTGCTGTCGTCGCCCTCATTCTCGTTCCCTGCATCACTGCTGCAAAAACCATGCGGTTGTCCCGTCCGGAACTGGTTTTCCCCCTGCTGGCTGCACTACTGATCTGGCTGTGTGGCATTTCTCCCATCTGGATCGTACTCGGCGGCATAGCGGGAGGACTGGCTTATACATTCTGCCTGAAAGACAAGCTGAAAGGGAAACGCCAATGATCGTTTACTGGCAGCTCTTCTACGTTTATACCAAAATCGGGCTTTTCGGTTTCGGAGGTGGCTATGCCATGCTTTCGCTCATCCAGCATGAAGTCGTCGACAAATATCACTGGCTAAGCCTTGCCGAATTTACGGACGTGATCGCCATATCCCAAATGACACCGGGCCCAATCGGCATCAACAGCGCGACCTACATCGGCTATACCGTAACCGGCAATGTCTGGGGTGCAGTACTGGCCACTGTTGCCGTTTCCCTACCGTCATTTCTGATGGTTCTGGCGATTTCGATGTTTTTTGTGAAATTCAGGCAAAACCGGTATATCTCTGCCGCTTTCACCGGCTTGCGCCCGATGACTATCGGCCTTATCGCCGCTGCTGCACTGGTGCTGATGAACGGGGACAATTTCATTGACTACAAGAGCATCCTGATATTTGCAGCCACTTTCGTATTCAGCTGGCGGTTCAATATCCATCCCATCCTGATGATCTGTCTGGCCGGATTGGCAGGGCTCGTACTGTACTGAATCATCTGACAGCAAAACAGGGATCACCATTTTTCCAGTGCGGATTTATCCGATTGTTTCGCTTCCACCCAACGCACACCACCGTTGGCTGTCTGTTCTTTCTTCCAGAAAGGCGCCTGTGTCTTCAGGGCATCGATCATATATTCGCACGCCCTGAACGCTTCACCACGGTGCCGCGAAGCCACTGCAACCAGAACGATCTGGTCTGTTGGTTTCAATACGCCAACGCGATGGATCACGAGCGAACCGAGAATATCCCAACGCCGCCGTGCATGGTTTTCGA
Source organism: Pseudomonadota bacterium (assembly GCA_023449275.1). GTDB lineage: Bacteria > Pseudomonadota > Gammaproteobacteria > Burkholderiales > Burkholderiaceae_D > Oxalobacter. The sequence continues at coordinate 10,642 of JAEXJM010000040.1, forward strand.
TTTCCTGCAAGACCGATTCAGTCATTCCCGGATAATGCTCCAGCTCCATCGACAGGATACTGTCATCTTCATTTATGTCACGAACGGTTCCGACAAATGAAACGATTGCGCCGATATCGAGATGATCGGAACGCAGCCGTTTCAGCTCAGCCGACAAATCAAAGTCTTCAGTCTGGATGCGTATAGGCATAATCAATAAAAAGCGGCTTGAAAGAACTCTCTTTTTAAACGATTTTGCCTGTCTGTTCAAGCCATATTCTACCTTCCATGACCCCGGCCATGGACCCTTCCAGGACTGGAAGGCCTGCTCTGGTGGCTGGATGAGGGACGGCTGACCGGTCGTGCCATTGGTACTGGCCTGCTGACTGATGGAGATGGACGACCGACGGCAGGTCTGATTGCCGATATACCGGCAGGAGGACGGGTAACAGGCCGTACTGTCGGTACCGGACGATTGAGCGATGGGCCCGGTGTCGGACGGCTGTCCACGGGGCGGTTAAACTGTGGGCGTGATGTTGGCCCGCTGATCGCCGGACGACCGCCAGACATATCCGGTACCGGCCGATTGGCTGCCGGACGATTCGGCGACGGGCGTTGTATCGGCGGGTTTCCAGTCGGCCTGTTCATTGGCGGTACGGATGGGCGATTCATCATTGGCCTGTTGGTCATCGAATTTTGCAAAGGCCGGTTAGTAACGGGTTTGCCGGTATCGGGAATCAGCATGGGACGATTGCTGCCCGGCCGGTTCAGTGAGTGGCCCTGTCCCTGCTGGCTGTTCGAAGGCATCCCCGCAGGACGATTGGCCTCTGGCCTGTTAACCGGATTATTCAATGCAGGATTGCCATTCTCCGGCCGATTGGCAGATGGATGATTGCCGGACATGCCCGGTCTGGCAAAATGGCCCTGACCATTGGAAGGAGGCTTACCCGTCAGGGTATGGTCTTTTCTTGGAATGTCGAACGGCTTGCCCCTCGATGGGCCCGGACGGCTTCCCTCCTGATTCCTGTCTGTCAGGCCCATTTGTGGTGAACCGGGACGATTGTTTTTATCCGGTGAAGGGCGGTCATGCTTTCCGGGCATATGATTGCCGCCCGGCATATCATGTGGACGGTTCTGTCCGCCCGGTTTCCTGTTCGGCACACCATGCTGTCCCGGTTTTGGTGTATTCAGCCCGGGTCTATAGGTTTTGTCATGGTAGGGAACATCATGGCGATGTTCCGGTTTGTGAGCCCATTCCCGCCCCGGGCCCGGCTTTTTGTGAGGTCCATGCCTGTGGTGATGACGGTCAACGATGTAAACACGATGATAGTGCCAGTCATAAACCGGACGATAGGACGTATAGGAGAACCAGAGACCGACCCCGCTCCACATGAAACCGGAACTGTAGCCTGTCGCATATCCTGCATAGGGCCATGGATTCCAGTAAACCGGCGTATAGGCAGGCCACCACCATGGGCCATACACCACTGTCGGATTGTAATAAGGAACGTAAACGATTTGCGTCGTGGCCGGTTCGATCACGATCGTCTTTTGTTCAGTCGTCTGAACTGTCACCTGCTCGTTCGTCTGAAGATTTCCCTGTTCTTTTGCCTTCTGTCTTAAAAACTGGACACGGTTCATCAACTGTTGCTGCTGTGACAGAAAAGCGTTTCCCAAACCGGTTGTCCAGTCAGGATGATCCGCCATCGGGACAAGAATTTCAGGAAAAGCGGTCAATGCCTTGATACTGTCGTCCCAATTGGTCTGGCCGGCTGCCTCCACCGCTTCCTTGCCTCGCAGATCAGGATTGGCTTTCAGCCAGTTACCCGCTTCGATCGCTTCGGCAGGATACGTGGATGCAATCAGTGTCTGTGTCAACAAAACATCAGGATACAGGGCTATAGGGGCCAGCATCTGATCCAGTTCGGCATCCGAAAACATGGGAGCCGTCGCCTGCACCGATGTCGCACGGGGGATGGCTGTGGATGAAGTTTCCTGTACACTGGCACTCGCTGTCGTAAAACAGCCCAGAACCATGCCTAACAGACAAAATGCCTTTTTAAAGGAAATACAACTGACACGGCCAGTTTTCATGATCATCTCCGCATAAGCGTTTTTTCTTTTATGCAATTTCTTCAGATGATTCATTATTGCCCAAATTTCATGCTGTCCAACAAAATTCATAACTTATTACATTTATTACACATGGCAATGTAGCCCAATGCGTAACGAAATGATGACATTTTCCGGACAACCACGAAAACGACGCCATAAACGAACATTGGCCCGGAATCTGTCTGAATCCGGGCCAATGTATCTGTTGAAATGCTGACAATCAGATTATCCGCATGGAAAAATCCGTTGCCTTGACATATTTGGTCAATTCTCCGATCGAAATCCTGTCCACCCCTGTTTCGGCAATGGCCCGAACCGTTTCCCTGTCGATCCCTCCGGATGCCTCCAGCACGGCACCCGTGTCCGATTCTTTCGTAATCCGGACAGCTTCACGCATGTTGTCCAGACTGAAATTGTCCAACATGACCGATTTCGCCCCGGCAGCCAGTGCCTCGTTCAATTGGTCGATCGTTTCGACTTCGATCTGCACAGGAACATTTTGGCGTTTGAAAGCCTCCGCCAGCGCTTCACGAATTCCACCGGCTGCGGCAATATGGTTTTCCTTGATGAGAATCGCATCATACAGGGCCATGCGCTGGTTTTCCCCACCACCGACTGTAACGGCATACTTCTGGGCTATCCGGAGTCCCGGAACCGTCTTGCGGGTATCGTAAATTCTGGCGGAAGTACCGGCAACGAGTTCGACATATTCCCTCGTCGAACTGGCCACCCCCGAAAGCAGCTGAAGAAAATTCAGGGCTGTCCGTTCACCGGTCATAAGCGAACGCACGGAACCAGTCATGCGGCAAACCTCATCCCCCGCCTCCATCAGATCGCCTTCTTTATATAACCATTCTATCTTCGTACGGCTGTCCAGCGTATGCATGACACCCTCGAACCATGGAATTCCGCACAATACGGCGTTTTCACGCACGATCACATGGGCTGAAACGGTTTTATTTTCAGGCAAAAGCAAAGCCGTCAAATCGCCTCTCCCGACATCTTCGGCAAGCGCGACTTCAATATTGGCTGCAATCGCCGCTTCCAGAATACCATGCCCGAACATGCTGCTCCGGTTCATGCCGCCCCCATGCCGGAAGTCAGTATGGCTTCCTTGTCCTGTGTTTTGCTCTTGTGAACGGCGGCGAAATCCAGCATCCGCTGAATACAGACAATTGCTTTGCCGGCGGTTTCGGAATCGACATCAATTTCATTAGTTTCATTTTCCAGAACAGCCGCCAGATTGGAGAGGGAATTCATCGCCATCCACGGACATTGCGCGCAACTTTTGCAGGTTGCACTATTGCCCGCTGTCGGTGCCTCAATCAGGGTCTTGCCCGGAACAGCCTGCTGCATCTTGTGGAAAATACCTTTGTCAGTTGCGACGATAAAGGTTTGCGTATCCATGTTTCTGGCGGCATCGATGATCTGGGAAGTCGAACCGACCACATCGGCCAGTGCGACGACAGATGCGGGCGACTCCGGATGGACAAGCACCTTGGCATCCGGATAGTCCTTTTTCATCAGTGCCAGTTCCGCCGCCTTGAATTCGTCATGGACAAGGCACGATCCCTGCCAGAGCAGCATGTCGGCCCCGGTTTGTTCCTGAATGTAAGACCCCAGATGACGGTCAGGCCCCCATAAAATCTTCTTGCCTTCAGTATGTAGTTGTTTCACGATTTCCAGCCCGATGGACGAAGTGGCCATCCAGTCTGCCCGCGCCTTGACGGCGGCACTGGTATTGGCATACACGACAACTGTCCTGTCCGGATGGGCATCACAGAAAGCGGTGAATTCTTCAACCGGGCATCCCAGATCGAGCGAACAGCAGGCATCGAGATCAGGCATCAGGATTTTCTTGTCCGGAGACAGGATTTTCGCCGTTTCCCCCATGAAACGCACACCGGCGACCACCAGTGTTTTTGCAGGGTTGTCTCTACCGAAACGGGCCATTTCCAGTGAATCGGCCACACACCCGCCTGTCTCTTCGGCCAGATCCTGAATGTCGCCATCGACGTAATAATGGGCGACCAGCACGGCATTCTTTTCTTTCAAAAGCCGCTTGATCCGGTCTTTCAGTTCCTGTTTTTCCTTCTGTGTCAGTTCTTCTGGCACGCGTGCCCAGGCATTGGCGACACAAACCGCCCCGCTTTGCATCTCAGGCAAATCGTATTCCACTTTCTTGATATCAGAATCTTGCATTTTATCGGCCGAAAAAAATTAAAAAGCACATTCTTTAACTATCGCACAAACAGAAAAAATTGTCAGGAAAACAGCGTCATCCGTCCTATTCAATCCCCTGACTGAGCAGATACTCTTCATAAGTGCCCCTGAAATCGATAATGTCGCCATCCCTGATCTCTATGATCCGGGTTGCCAGAGACGATACGAATTCACGGTCATGCGAAACGAAAATCAGGGTACCGGCATATTTTTCCAGTGCGATATTCAGGGCTTCGATGGATTCCATATCCATATGGTTGGTCGGTTCATCCATCAGCATCACGTTATGGCGGCCCAACATCAGCTTGCCGTACATCATCCGGCCTTTTTCACCGCCCGACAGGACTTTCGCCTTCTTTTTGACTTCGTCGCCTGAAAAAAGAAGGCGTCCCAGAACCGAACGGACCGTCTGGTCATCGTCACCTTCCTGCGTAAAACGGGTCATCCAGTCGGTCAGGTTCAGATCGTTCTCGAATTCCTCATTGGAATCCTGCGGCATATAACCGATATCGGCATGTTCTGCCCATTTGACTGTGCCGAAATCCGCTTTCATGTTGCAGATGTCATCACCGAGACAACGCAAGAGTGTCGTTTTACCGGCACCGTTCGCGCCGATGATCGCCACTTTTTCGCCTGCCTCGATCATGATGTTGAAATCCCTGAAGATCTGATGATCATACGCCCTGGACAGTTTTTCGGCTTCAACGGCAAGACGGTGCAATTTCTTGGCAGACTCGAAACGGATGAAAGGATGTACCCGGCTGGATGGTTTGACATCCTCGACCTTGATCTTTTCAATCTGGCGGGCGCGTGAAGTCGCCTGCTTGGCCTTGGATTTGTTGGCGGAAAAACGGCGGACGAATTCCTGCAATTCCGCGACACGTTCCTTTGCTTTCGCGTTCGCGGCCTGCTGCTGTGCCTTGGCCTGGGCAGACGCCAACATGTAATCGTCGTACGTACCCGGATAGATTTTCAGCGTCCCGTAATCCATGTCGGCAATATGGGTACAGACCTGATTCAGGAAATGACGGTCATGTGAAATGATGATCATGGTGGAATTGCGTTCATTCAACACATTTTCCAGCCACCGGATCGTATTGATATCAAGATTATTGGTCGGTTCGTCCAGCAGCAAAATGTCCGGATCGGAAAAAAGCGCCTGCGCGAGCAACACTCGCAGCTTCCAGCCCGGCGCGACAGCACTCATCAAACCCTCATGGAATTCCAGGGCAATACCGACACCCAGCAGCAATTCCCCGGCTCTTGCCTCAGCCGTATACCCGTCGTATTCGGCAAATCTGGCTTCCAGTTCGGCCGCTTTCATGTAATCTTCGTCAGTCGCATCGGGATTGGCATAAATGGCATCGCGTTCAGTCATGGTTTGCCACATTTCAGTGTGCCCCATCATCACGACATCCAGCACGCGCATGTCTTCATAGGCAAACTGGTCCTGATTCAGTTTGCCAAGGCGCTCATTCTGGTCCAGCGTCACCGTACCCGAAGTCGGTTCGAGGTCGCCTCCCAGAATTTTGACGAAAGTGGACTTGCCGGAGCCATTGGCCCCGATCAGGCCATAACGGTTTCCTTCACCGAATTTGACGGAAATATTTTCGAACAGCGGCTTCGGGCCAAACTGCACCGTAATATTGGCGGTAGAAAGCACGGTAACCTCTTAAACAGTTTCAGTAAAACCGTTTATTTTACCTTACCGTCGGGTAATCCCCAACATGGAGTTGAACCATACCACCACTGGACATCAAATGCGCTCTGGCCCCTACTGGCAGAGTGACTTTGTCTTTCGTATGGCCGAAGGGCAAACCGGTCAAAACGGGAATCGGCAAACGCGAGCGTAACCATGCGAGCATCGCCTCGAAATCGTATCCGTTATCGTAATCCGACAACTTGAATTCGGAAAAATGTCCCAGAACAAGTGCTTTTTGTTTTCTCAGAACCCCGGCCTCGTCCAGCTGAAGCAACATCCGTTCGACCCGATAAGGATGTTCGTGGATATCCTCGACAAAAAGGATACCTCCGGATATATCAGGCATCCAGGGTGTTCCCGCCAAATGGGCCAGCATTGTCAGGTTTCCACCCCACAAGGTTCCATCAACGTCAACATCCGGATTGTCTTTTGAAAACCATTCGACTGTCGTTTCAGGTGAGTTCAGGGTTTCCTCGAAATGACTGATCGTATAGTCGCTCAAATCCTGCCGCGTAAAATCGCTCTGGATCATCGGCCCGGAAAAACTGACCGCCCCATGTTTTAGCAATGCCATCTCGAAAACCGTGAAATCACTGTGGCCGACAAACAGTTTCCCGCTTTTTGCCAACATTGCAAAATCAAGACCTGACAGAAGCCTTGTCGTTCCATACCCTCCCCGCAAGGCCATCACGATTTGTACATCCGGATTGGAAGCGGCTTCGATAATTTGCCGTATCCTTTCTTCATCGGATGCCGCAAACCGCTGATAACGCTTTTGCGGATCAACGTAATTGAAAACCTCATACCCTCTCGATTTCAGGATATCAACAGCCCTCCTGAGATCAGCATCAGCCACATGACCACCTGGTGCGATGATCGCAATGCCCGTTTTTTCCGTATTCATCATTTTTCTTTGTTTTTCTGAAAGCGATTGCCGGTTTTTTTCCTTTGTCATGAGTACATGGTGGACATCTCCGGAAGAAACAGGCATTCCTTCCCCATGTACGGTTTCCGATTCCATTCCCGTATCTGCCGGAGCCTGCATTTCAGGAAACGTGGTACAGACAGCGCATACCGGAAACCACACATACAAAAACAGCGAAACCATAAACCTTTTCATACTCACCTCCGGCCGGAGTATCGAAAGAAAATCCAGCAATGTTTCACTTATTTTGAGATGCCTGAATCAACCCATTCTGTTCACGTGCATCCTTTGCCATCTGTCTGCGTTCCGCGAAAAAAGCCTTCAGCACTCCTGAACATTCGTCCTGCAACACACCCCCTGTGACTGAAGTATGATGATTGAGTTCATTTCGCGCAAACAGATCGATGACACTGCCACAGGCGCCCGTTTTAGGTTCAGCCGCCCCGTAAACCACCCTTTTCAATCGGGCATGCATCATGGCCCCGACACACATCGTACAGGGTTCCAGCGTAACAAAGAGTTCACAATCGGGAAGACGGTAGTTCCCGCAGAATCTTGCTGCCGCCCGCAACGCGACGACTTCGGCATGGGCCGTAGGGTCATGAGAACGGATAGGCTGATTGAAGCCTCTTGCGACAATCCGGCCTTCCAGAACGACAACCGCACCGACCGGCACCTCGCCGGCCTGCGCCGCCAGCGCAGCCTGCGCCAGCGCTTCCCTCATGAAAATCTCATCTGCCATCGGCAGTGTCATCCGTCACTTCGGCCCAGCAATTCGGAGTTTCGTAAATCCGGACACTTTTCAAAACGAGCTTGTTGCCGTAGAAGCTTTCATAGACGTCTTTCAGTGTATCGAAAGCGACCTGAGCCAGATTCTCAGCAGTCGGAACCCGATCCAGCACAACGGTTTTATGGTTTGGAAGACTGTCCAGAAAATCACGAACCTGTCTGTCGTTTTCATAGACGAGAAAAGCATGATCCCAATGCGAAACCAGATGGGTTTCCGCCAGTCTTTTCACTTCCGAGAAATCAAGGATCATCCCGTTGCCGGAATCGCCATCCTTCTTATGGGCATCCCCTTCCAGCGTGATATGCAATACGTAACGATGCCCATGCAGATTGCGGCACTGGCTGTGATGATCAGGAATCCGGTGCCCCGCATCGAATTCGAGTTTTCTGGTAATGGTCAACATGAAAAAATCAGGGTATCAGTAAATATTTATGAGTTTGCAAACTCAGCTTCCATTTCGGATTTTGCAAACAGGTATCAATCGCTATTTTAACGTTTTGTTCCCGATTTTCTGCATCCATCGGCTGAACGTAAAAATGGGTGAATGCCAGGTCTTCATAGTCTGCGAGATTCTGGCCAGGTTGGGGAACGACCACTTTAAGCTCGTCTCCCCTTGTAACAGCCAGATCGGAACCTGCTTTCGGGCTGACACAAACCCAGTCGATACCATCGGGCACGGCAAGTGTTCCGTTCGTTTCAATGGCAATCTCGAATCCCCTTTGGTGCATGGTATCTATCAGGGCTTTATCCAGCTGCAGCAATGGCTCGCCACCAGTAAACACGACATAGCGTGTATCTGTAAAACCGCTGGGCCACAGTGATTCGACACAAGAAGCCAGATCGTCCGCCGACACAAACTTCCCACCGTTAATCCCATCGGTACCGACAAAATCGGTATCACAGAAACGGCAAATGGAACGTGAACGGTCGGCCTCACGGCCTGACCAGAGATTGCAGCCGGTAAAACGGCAGAAAACGGCAGGACGCCCTGTCCGGGCACCCTCCCCCTGCAATGTATAGAAGATTTCCTTAACGCTATAGGTCAAAACAATATCCCGACAATCATCCATTCAAAGGATAATTCGATATTCTCTCACCTATTGGATTTTTAGTCATCGTTTTGGCATGAAGACCCTTCATTATGCCTGACGTATCGGCTACGGCATGCAGGGAAGCGGCCAGAAGCTCTTCAAATTCTTCATCATTGACCGGGCCGGAAATATAATATCCCTGACCATAATCACAATTGAAAGATGCCAGCATCCGTAACTGGGCAAGCGTTTCCACCCCTTCGGCAATAACGGCGATATCCAGTTTATGTGCCATAACCGTCATTGCCTCACACAAGACACGATCCTCTTCACTGGTCGTCAGATTCTTGACGAACATCTGGTCGATTTTGACATAGTCGATATCGAGTTTCTTCAGATAGGCCAGAGAAGAATAGCCTGTGCCGAAATCATCCAGCGCCACTTCTATACCAGCAGCCGAAAGGGCAAGAAGCTGATTGCTGGTATGTTCGTCGATATCCAGCAAAAGACCTTCCGTAATTTCAATGACAATCGCTTCCGGAGGCAAATCCAGATTCTTCAGATGGGCAAACCAGACATCCGTATCGATCCCCTCATTCTTGAACTGGACCGGAGAAATGTTCACACTCACCTGGAAATCCGGAACGTACTTTCTCCATCGTGCCGCAGCCTTGGCCGCTTCAAGAAACACCCAGTCCCCAAAAGCCTGAATCAGTCCGGTATCTTCAGCCAATGGCACAAATGTCGCCGGGTTGATGAGACCATGTACGGGATGATGCCAGCGAATCAATGCTTCGGCACGACAGATATCTCCTGTCTTCAAATTGATAATCGGCTGGAATACCGTTTCGAACTGGTTGTTTTCCAGCGCGACATGCAGATCGCTGATCATGTGCATTCTTTTCTGCACGGCTTCCTGCATCGAAGCGGTAAAGTAATGATACTGGTTTCCACCCTGACTCTTTGCCGCATACATGGCCTGATCTGCCGTTTTCATCAGATCGTGCGTATCCTTTGCATCCTGAGGGAAGAAAGTGATTCCGATACTGGCGGAAATATGGACCGATTGTCCTTCCAGCGTGAACGGCTCGGACAATTCATCCAGAATGCACTGTGCAACCCGTTCCACATCCTTGTAGTCATCGATACCTGAAACGATCACCGTGAATTCATCGCCCCCCAGCCTCGCAACCGTATCGGTTTCACGCACGCAAACCCGAAGCCTGTCACTGGCTTCTTTCAGCAAACGGTCACCGACGCCATGACCCATCGTATCGTTGACGTCCTTGAAATGATCCAGATCAAGGAACATCAGGGCAACAGACGCGTCGTTTCTCTGGGCCTTTCTCGTTTCGAAAAAAAGTTTTTCCGTAAACATCCTTCTGTTCGGCAAACCGGTGATCTGATCGTAATTCGCATGACGCCAGACCATTTCCTCAGCTTTCTTCTTTTCGGAAATATCCCTGATGATAAACTGGACGAAAAGGCGCCCGTCCGTTTCAATCACTCTTGAACTGATCTCCACAGGGAAAATGCTGCCATTGGTATGTTTGCCGAAAGCTTCGAAAATCAGTCCCTTTTCAAGTTTCAGTTCATTCCATTTTTCTTCAAATACGGAATTGTCTTTCAAGTCGAAAACACAGCGGATGTTCTGTCCGATCATTTCCGCCCTCGATTTGCCAAACATCTTTTCCGAACGGTCATTCGCTTCAATTATCGTTCCTGTGCCATCCATCAAAATGATCACGTCATTGGCATATTTGCTCAAGTAGTCGTAATGCTGCCGCAAGGCCTTTTGTTTCAGTTCCATTCTCAAACGCTCCGTTTTGTGCTGCATATGCCTGTGACGCAAGTGAAAAACCATCACCAGTCCTGTTGCGACAATCACAAGAAATACGATCAGCAATATGTACCATGCAATTTTCTGGATATGGCCATAGGCTTCCCTTTCGTCGATCTTGATCATCAGAGACCAGTCCGAATCGGGAATTTTCTCCACGTATCCGATGACCAGTTTGCCCCTGTCATCCACTTCATGGAAAATACCTGACGGAAATTCACTCATTTTATTCAGCCACCGAGCCCGGCTGGTTTTGCTCAACCCCAGTGGATGGATCACATTGTGATCACCTGAATTATTCAATATTGTGATTTCCTCACCATTGCGGCTAAACAAGAAAGCTTTCGCTGTTTTGCCAATTTCGGGCCACGCAGACACAATCGGTGCAAGAGCGACATTCGGATCGATATAGTAGGAACGGATTTCGGCAATCTGCCCCTTGGCGCTTTTTTTCAGAACAGGTGCGACCATATTCAGGACACGCGAACGGGATCCATCTTCATTTTCGATAAAACCGACCGGGCCTATCCATATATTATTGTTTCCGATCGCCCTCAGAAATTCACGGTTGTAAGCATAAGAAAAGGGAAATTCATATGCATGATATTTTACGGTATCCGAATTTCCCTTGGCTGGTTCCGGAAAAGCAGGAATCTTATTTTCGAAATCAGGCTTTCCATGAGAAACCGTATTCAGTTTGTCATTGACAGTCAGATCTCCGCTGCTGGCCAGATTGATCTGTTTTCTCCATGCATTGATATGATCGATTTTATATTTTGCGATACTGGCAATATTTGTTTCGACAATTCGGGCTTCCGATTTTGCCATATCCATGAAAATCATATAAGCGACGGCAGTAACAAGAAACGAAATACTTAAAAGAACGATCTTGTGTTTCCTGATCAGATAAAGCGAAAGACGAATATTGAATGCCAGTCTTGATTTGAAACGGGACAGGAATTTCATAAACGATATTCCCGCAACAAATACAAGTAAAAGAGAAGTCGTGACAAAGATGAATTTATAACAAATTTCCAGGCGATCTATTCTATTGACCGAATCAAAAATCAGGGAAATGACCAGAACAGAGGCCAATATGCCTGAACAGCAGATCATGAAATAAACAAAGGAACTCAATACCTCTCTTCCCTTCACCCTTGCCATCAAGTCAGAAATAGTGTTCAGCATATTTTTCTTGTTATCTGCATGTAAGAGACAGATTTTTCTTTATTGACAAACGTTGCATTGTCAAGCTTCAGAAATGACTAACAAAAACCGGAAGGTTCATAAAAACAAAAAAGGGTAAAATGAATACTTACAGATCAAAAATAATAGTTTTTTCAAAACGGCCATTATTGATCTATATCATATGAAAACAGTTTAGCCTGAAAACACAACACCCTGATATTTAATTTAAACTATTTCATATGAAATAGTGTCTCATTTTTGATTCATGATATTTAAAATTATTTCCAATTAATATATTATTCAAAGTAGATAAAAATAAAAAATTTTTCATTCGACAAATCTATTAGCTTTTATTAATAAAAATATACCATATTGAGATCATGCTGTAATCTTTATACCTATGTATTTAAACTGGCTATTAATCCTGTCAATCAGAACATCAATTATCCATTAACTCTTTTTTGAAAAATCGATCAACAGATAACAGTTTTGAAAAATTGATTTAAATGATACTATTTATATCTTCCCCCTTTTCTAGTGCGAAATTTTCCATTCAGGAAACCCAAAAAAAGCCTCTTTAAAGAGGCTTTTTACAAGTTGATGCAATACTCCCGTCATCCCAACCAGGAATTTCATTCAATTGGTTCAAGCGATGGATTCAAAGACACCGAAGAACCCACGTGCACCTTACTTCCCGAGGCCCTGCCAATTTCATCAACTGTACCTGAAAAAAACAGCTGCAGCTCCCGGATCACACCGGAAACAGCAGCTATCCATACTCACGGGTCAGGCTATCTTTTGAAAACCGCCCCTATATCAAAATCCATCACTCCCATTCAATCGTGGCAGGGGGCTTTCCGGAAATATCGTATACAACGCGGTTGATTCCTTTTACCTCATTGATAATCCGATTGGATACCCGGCCCAGCAATTCATGAGGCAAATGTGCCCAGTGAGCCGTCATGAAATCCTGAGTCTGTACGGCACGAAGGGCAACGACGTATTCATACGTCCGTCCATCTCCCATGACACCCACGGATTTGACTGGCAGGAACACGGCAAAAGCCTGACTGGTCACATCGTACCAGCTCAACGGTTCACCCTTGTCAGACAACACATCTGACGGTGTATTCCACAATTCCTCGATGAAGATGGCATCCGCTTCACGCAACAGGTCGGCGTATCGCTTTTTGACTTCCCCCAGAATCCGGACACCCAGGCCTGGTCCCGGGAAAGGATGGCGATAGACCATTTCACGTGGCAGGCCCAATGCCAGACCCAGTTCACGGACTTCATCCTTGAACAGTTCACGCAACGGTTCCAGCAGCTGAAGGTTAAGTGTATCCGGCAAGCCCCCGACATTATGGTGACTCTTGATCGTCTGCCCCTTCTTACCCTTACCCGCACTTTCGATTACGTCAGGATAAATCGTTCCCTGCGCCAGCCATTTGGCGTTTTTGATCTTGCCTGCCTCCGCCTGAAACACTTCGACGAATTCCCGACCGATGATCTTTCTTTTCTGCTCCGGATCGGTCACACCTGCCAGCTGGCTCATGAACTGATCCGACGCATCGACATGGATGACTTTCACACCCAGATTCCTTGCGAACATGTCCATAACCATCTTGCCTTCGTTCAGGCGCAACAGGCCATGATCGACAAAAACGCAGGTCAGCTGGTCACCGATGGCCCGGTGGATCAGGGCAGCGGCAACACTGGAATCGACCCCGCCGGACAATCCCAGAATGACATCATCCTTCCCCACCTTCTTGCGGATCGCTTCAATCGCTTCAGATACATAATCCGGCATGTTCCAGTCAGACTCGGCACCGCAGATGTCGTGAACGAAACGGTTGATGATGGTCTTGCCCTGAACGGTATGAGTCACTTCCGGATGGAACTGCAAGGCATAAAATTTCCTGGATTCATCCGCCATTCCCGCAATCGGACATGAATCGTTCGACAACATGACAGTGAACCCCGGCGGCATCTCGGTCACCTTGTCACCGTGGCTCATCCAGACTTTCAACAGATTGGCACCATCTTCCGTGACGGAATCGGCAATGCCTTCCAGCAATTTCGTATGGTTGCGTGCACGGACTTCAGCGTAGCCGAATTCCCGTACCTTGCCGTTTTCGACCTTGCCTCCCAGCTGGTCTGCCATGGCCTGCATGCCATAGCAGATACCCAAAACAGGAATACCCAGCTCAAACACGATTTGGGGAACGCGCGGCGTATCGTCTTCCGTCACGCTGTTCTGTCCACCGGACAAAATCACACCTTTTAAGGAACCGTCTTTCGCATAGTCACGAATGAAATCGGTACCGATATCGTAAGGAACAACTTCCGAAAAAACGCCTGCTTCCCGTACGCGACGGGCAATCAGCTGGGTAACCTGTGAACCGAAATCGATGATGAGTATTCTGGAATGCATGGGAATTATCTGTAAAAACGGATTCTGAAAACGGGAAGGGCCGGAAAAACCGGCCCCTTTCCATCAGGCTTTATTCAAGACGATAGTTTGGCGCCTCTTTGGTGATCTGGACGTCATGGACGTGCGACTCACGCATTCCGGCGGAACTGATCTCGACAAATGCCGCTTTTTCGTGCATCTGGTCGATGGTTTCGCAACCGCAATATCCCATTGAGGAGCGAACGCCACCGATCAACTGGAAGATGATGGCATTGACACTACCCTTGTATGGTACACGGGCTTCGATACCTTCCGGAACCAGCTTGTCCGGCTGGTGTTCCGCTTCATCCTGGAAGTAACGGTCAGCGGAACCCTGCTGCATCGCACCGACACTGCCCATACCACGATAGGCTTTATAGCTGCGGCCCTGATAAAGGATGATTTCGCCTGGCGCTTCATCGGTACCGGCAAACATGCTGCCCATCATGACCGTCGAGGCGCCAGCTGCGATCGCTTTGGAAATATCGCCGGAAAAACGGATACCACCGTCAGCAATGCATGGAACGCCCGTCCCCTTCAGCGCATCGGCAACATCGGAAATCGCAGTGATCTGCGGAACACCGACACCGGCAACGATACGGGTAGTGCAAATCGAACCCGGCCCGATACCGACCTTGACGGCATCTGCACCATGATCCAGCAAGGCTCTCGCTGCATCTGCCGTAGCGATGTTGCCGCCGATGACTTCAATATCAGGATAATGCTGCTTGACCCATTTGACGCGATCAAGAACGCCCTGTGAATGGCCGTGAGCAGTATCGACGACCAGAACGTCCACACCGGCTTTCGCCAGCATATCGATACGTTCGTCATTGTCAGGACCGACGCCGACGGCCGCACCAGCCAGCAATTTGCCATAGCCGTCCTTGGATGCCAGCGGAAAATCGTTCTTTTTCAGAATATCCTTGACCGTCATCAGGCCGCGCAGTTCAAAAGCGTCGTTGACGACCAGAACGCGTTCCAGACGGTTACGGTTCATGACCCGCTTGGCTTCTTCAAGCGTCGTGCCTTCCTTGACATATACCAGCTTTTCGCGTGGCGTCATTTTTTCGCTGACCGGAGCATCCAGTTCTTCTTCAAAGCGCAAGTCACGGTTGGTAATGATGCCGACAATCTTGCCATTATCCACGACAGGAAAGCCGGAAAAACCGTGCTGTCTGGACAGCGCGATAACATCGCGGACTTTCATGGCCGGTGGAATAGTGATCGGATCTGTCACGACACCTGCTTCGAAACGCTTGACCTTGGCAACTTCCCTGGCCTGCTCGGCAGCAGTCATATTTTTATGGATAATACCGATCCCCCCCTGTCTTGCCATCGCGATCGCCAGAGACGCTTCAGTGACGGTATCCATTGCCGCGGAAAGCAAGGGAATATTCAACGAGATGTTTCTCGTCAATCGGGTTTTCAGAATGGTATCTTTAGGAAGAACGGCAGAATATGCCGGAACGAGAAGCACGTCATCGAACGTGAGTGCCTTTTTGAGTAGTCGCATGGTATTTCCTATGTGTCCAAAACAGGATTATACAGATTTTTTTAAAAAATTGCCTACCATAATTTTTGCATTTGGCAAAATAATCCGCCTCCTGTTGCTTCTGAAAAACGAGAAAATAGCTTAATTTTCAAGCTGTTTCTCACAAAACCACAGTAATCGGAATAGTTTACTCCAAATCGGCCATGGTTCAGCTGCCATTGTGTGCAAAATTGCCGCATGCAATGAAATTTTCAGGGTGTGACAGAAAAATCCGATGGCCTGTTCAAGCTTTTAGCCTGTTAACGGGACTGCGCGGCTTTTCTCCCCGAACACCCCGCACGGCCTCTTCGGCACATCGGGTCTTGAGATTGGATTCCGCCTGAACCGAATACCATGCCATATGAGGCGTGATAATGAGGTTCGGTACCGAACGCAAAGGGCTATCCATCGGCAATGGTTCCCTTGCCGTCACATCCAGTGCGGCGGCAGCCAGATGCCCTGATCTCAACACACTGGCAAGCGCCACCTCATCGACAAGGCCACCACGGGTAACGTTGATGAACATCGCCCCCGGTTTCATTTTCGCAAATGCCTCTTCGTTCATCAGTCCGGCGTCCTGTGAATTCAGGCTGCAATGCAAGGAAAGCAAATCAGCCCTTTCGATAACATCTTCTTCGGAAGTCAGTTCAATGAAAGCACTCTCCGGATCGCCCTTGATATGATCGGTAAAAATGTCAAAACCGATGACCTTGCAACCCAGTGCATGAACCCGTTTCGCGAAAGCAAGACCGATGCGTCCCAGTCCGATAATGCCTATCGTCATATTGGAAAGATGCTGTATGGGCACTATTTCCGCATAATTCCATCGTCCCGCCCTGACCTGCTCATTGGCCTGACATATCTTGCGGGTGATGGCCAGCATCATCGCCAGCGCGTGATTGGCCACTTCCGACGTGCCGTAATCCGGTACATTGCATACCTGCACACCGTACCGCGTTGCCGCCGCGAGATCGACATTATCGACACCGTCGCCATAGCGGACAACCATTTTCAGTCCGGGAAGTGCCGCAAATACCTTTTCGGTAAAAGGTGCACGCTGGTTGCAGGCAGCAATCGCTCCCTTGCAACGAGTGATCAGGTCATCCTCCGTTTTACACTGGAAAAACCGGTATGAAATGCCAGCCGCTTCAAAAACGGCCTTTTCGGCGTCGATGTTTGCATGGTTACAATCCGTAATGACAATCAGGGCATCTGCCATAGCGAAACCTGCCTTTCTGCAAATGATTGATGAATTCCGGATGAGGCGATTGCATGCGAGTCAATCCGTTGTGTCGACTATTATAGTCAGTACCGACGAAATTTCACCAAAGACATGAACGTCAAACCAGCCTGCAAAAAAATTCACTTTCCTAAAAAAACTTTTAAAAACAAATACTTGATTCATTGCATGCTTTAATTGTGTCGTAATATGGAATTATTCGACACAATAATTGGCAACAAGTTATTGTTTTTTCTTGTGTTTTTTTACCATCTCGGATATGATTCGGACTTCCGTTTTTTTGTTTTGTTTTTGTCTGGAGGTCTTTTCATGGCTCGTGTCTGCCAGGTTACGGGTAAGAA
>JAEXJM010000054.1 GCA_023449275.1 Pseudomonadota bacterium
GGCAAAAAATATAAAGTAGAACAGATACCGGCAGACATTGGTTCCGAAATCACTCTCGATCAGGTTCTGGCAGTAGGCGAAGGCGAGTCCATTCGCTTCGGTACTCCACTGGTTGACGGTGCCAAGGTTCAGGCTACGGTTGTAGCACAAGGTCGCCACGACAAGGTCAAGATTTTCAAGATGCGCCGTCGCAAACATTACCAGAAACGTCAGGGTCATCGTCAGAATTATACTGAACTGCAAATCGTTTCGATCAACGCTTGATACCGGCTTTGGTTCATCTTTCGAATCAGTTCATAAAGAAATTTATATTGGAGTTTTAAAATGGCACATAAAAAAGGCGGCGGTACCACCCGCAACGGTCGTGAATCGGAATCGAAACGACTTGGCGTGAAAGTTTACGGTGGACAGGCCATTAACGCTGGCAGCATCATCATGCGTCAGCGCGGCACGACCATTCATCCAGGTGAAAACGTTGGCATGGGTAAAGACCATACCTTGTTTGCTCTGGTTAACGGTACTGTCAAATTCGTTCGCAAGGGCGAGGCAAACAAGCATTTTGCAATGGTTGTTCCCGAAGCCGCTGCATAAAACCGTTTTACAGGCTTGATTCACGCGAGCCTTTTCCAACACGAGAGGGCTCTGCCGATGGCAGAGCCTTTTCATATTATCGGACGACTCTATGAAATTTATTGACGAAGCACGTATCGAAGTGATCGCCGGAAACGGAGGCAATGGGGTTGCTTCGTTCAACCGCGAAAAATTCAAGCCATTCGGCGGCCCGGATGGTGGTGATGGCGGGAAAGGCGGAAGTATATGGGTCGTTGCCGACAATAACGTAAACACCCTGATTGATTACCACTACACCAAGATGTACCGTGCCAAAAACGGTGAAAACGGACGCGGTTCGGACTGCTACGGCAAGGGAGCGGATGACATCGTTCTCCGTATGCCTGTGGGTACGGTCATCACCGATCGTAATACCGGCGCAGTGATCGCCGATCTGGTGGAAAACGGCCAGAAACAATTACTGGCTCAGGGTGGCGAAGGTGGTTGGGGCAATATTCACTTCAAGAGTTCGACCAATCGCGCACCCCGCCAGAGAACGGAAGGCAAGACAGGTGAACGGCTAGAACTCCAGCTGGAATTGAAAGTACTGGCAGATGTAGGCCTTCTGGGAATGCCGAATGCAGGAAAATCCACCTTCATCTCGGCCGTTTCGAATGCACGCCCGAAAATTGCCGATTACCCCTTTACGACCTTGCAGCCAAATTTGGGTGTCGTTCGTGTCGGCATGGAAAAGAGTTTCGTCATCGCCGACATTCCCGGCCTGATCGAAGGCGCGGCGGAAGGAGCCGGTTTGGGACACCAGTTTTTAAGGCATTTGCAACGTACCCGCCTGTTGCTGCACATGATCGACATTTCTCCATTCGATGAGGCCGATCCGGTTCACAATGCCAGCGCCCTGATTGCCGAGCTGGAAAAATATGATCCGGAACTGGCACAAAAACCTCGTTGGCTTGTTTTGAACAAGCTCGATCTCGTCCCCGAAAATGAACGGGCACAACAGGTGAAAGATCTGGTCGAAAGGCTGAGCTTCAAAGGCCCTGTTTTTGGAATCTCTGCCTACACCAAAACAGGCTGTTCGGAACTGACCGATGCCATCTACCAGTATTTCGAACAATTGCGTCAGGAAGAAAAACAGGCGAGTAAAACAGATATCATTGAAGAAGCCCGCAATATCGAATCTGTCGATGCGGACGATCCCCGTTTCAAATCCATCGAATAAGGTTTGCCTTCGTCATCATGAATTCGGTCATAAAAAACGCCCGGCGTCTCATCATCAAGGTCGGCTCATCACTTGTTACCAATGACGGACATGGACTGGATCACGCTGCCATATCGAAATGGTCCGACCAGATCGCCCGACTGCGTTTGCAGGGGAAAGAAGTCGTTCTGGTCAGTTCCGGTGCCATTGCCGAAGGGATGTTGCAGCTTGGTTTTGAAAAACGTCCGAGTGATATTCATGAACTGCAGGCTTGTGCTGCTGTCGGCCAGATGGGACTCGCACAGATATACCAGACCAGTTTTCGGGCTCATGGATTGCAGACGGCCCAGGTTTTACTGACTCATGCCGATCTGGCTGACCGTGAACGTTATCTCAATGCACGCTCCACACTGTTCACTCTTCTTCGTCTTGGCGTTGTGCCTATCATCAATGAGAACGATACGGTTGTCACCGATGAAATCAAGTTCGGTGACAACGATACGCTCGGAGCGCTCGTCGCCAATCTGATTGAAGCCGATGCGCTGATTATTCTGACCGACCAAAAAGGTCTGTTTACCGCCGATCCACGCAAAAACCCTGATGCCCGATTCGTGACTGAAGCACAGGCGGGCGATCCAGTTCTGGAAGAAATGGCCGGGGGTGCGGGAAGCAGCCTTGGACGGGGTGGTATGCTGACCAAAATATTGGCCGCCAAGCGGGCATCCAGTTCGGGAGCGCATACCGTTATTGCATGGGGCCGTGAAAATGATGCCCTTATTCGCCTTGCCAATGGCGAGCAGATCGGGACACAGCTTGTTGCCCCAAACAGTCATTTGCAGGCCAGAAAACAATGGATGGCAGACCATTTACAAACCGCCGGAAGCGCTATTCTGGATGCTGGCGCAGTTCAAAAGGTTTTCCATGAAGGTAAATCCCTCTTGCCAATCGGGGTTATCCGCATCAAAGGTGAATTTGGACGGGGCGAAATCATTTCATGTCTGGATGAATCCGGCAAGGAAATCGCGAGGGGACTTTCAAATTATTCCAGTGCGGAAGCCATGCTGATCCTGCGTCATAAATCATCGGACTTCATGTCCATTCTGGGATATGACGGCGCACCTGAACTCATTCACCGCGACAATATGATCGTGCTCTGAACAATCGATTACATCCCGTCCGTGCGCCAGGTATTTTTGTTTTTTATGGAACGGTTGTATTTGATTCGGAAAAGCATGTCTTCCTTTTTGCCTGCAATCGCTTTTTCTTCACAAAAATAATCCTGTGCCAGGGTAGCGTGAGGCCGATTGGATGCATAAAACTGTATCGGTCGCCAGGTAGCATGTTTTGAAACAGTCCACTTGCCGTCTTTCGGGTAACCGTACGCATATCTTTTGATTTCAAAAGTCGAGCACTTCATGCCTTCATAGGTGACATTGACGGCCCCTGCCCGGCTTTTTGAAACCATGGTGTAGCGGATTTCTTCTTCTCCGACAGACATCGATGCATTGTCGATAAAAAATTCCTGTGTCTGGGTAGGACTGACTTGAAATGGAAGAAGATTCTCTTCCCTTGGAAAAGCGGGAAGAACAAAAGGCATTTCCTTTTTGACTTTTGGCGTTTCCTCTTCGTCGTCATCAAGTCCAGGCTCGCCGAAAAAAATCTCGGCATGTGCCATATGGATACTGGCGATGACAATCATCACAGCCAGCCATATTCTGGCTAACGTTCCCAAAGAGGAATGAAAGCTATTTTGAATCCGGCCCGGCATTTTTGACAGCTCCACGTTCTTTTCCCCTCTCTTCCATTTTCCTGCCTTTGGATGGCCCATTGGAATGGGGAGTGTAAATCCTGAAATAATTCTGGTTATCCGGCTTTGGTGCCGGATTCAGAAAACGGGACAATTCCTGCAGCGCTTTCAGATAGACATCCCGCTTGAACTCAATAACGACATCCAGTGGAACCCAATACTGGTGCCAGCGCCATGCATCAAATTCAGGCGTACTCGTCAATCTGAGATTGATATCGCTGTCGCGTCCAAGCATCCGCAGCAAAAACCAGATCTGCTTCTGCCCACGGTAATGCCCCCGTATTTCCCGACGGATGAAATGAGGCGGTACCTCATAACGCAACCAGTTTCGTGTACGTCCGACCACCTTCACGTGTTCCTGACGCAAACCAGTTTCTTCCTGCAATTCCCGATACATCGCCTGTTCCGGCGTTTCGCCATACTTGATGCCACCCTGCGGGAATTGCCAGGAATGTTCCTTGACCCGTTTCCCCCACCAGACTTCATTATTGGTGTTAAGCAGAATAATACCGACGTTGGGGCGGTAACCTTCACGGTCCAACATTTTTCACCTCAATGTCTCTGCAGAATGCCGTTTCACGTGTTTCTTCTTTTCGTCGACAAGCTGTTACGATAGTTACAACAAAAAAACATCTATTTTGCCTGATTAGACGAACTGTGGACGCATCTGCCAGCCAATCCTTTAAAATTACAGGAATTATAACCCTGTTACGTTAATAAAAGAATTCACTCTTATGCGCGCATCACAATTTTTTATCTCTACTCTGAAAGAGGCTCCAGCGGACGCTGAAATTATCAGTCATAAACTCATGGTCAGAACCGGCATGATCCGCCGTCTCGGTTCAGGTATCTATGCCTACATGCCGATGGGTTTGCGCGTCATCCACAAAATCGAAAACATCATTCGTGAAGAGATGAACCGTGCTGGTGCTGTCGAACTGCTGATGCCAGTCGTTCAGCCCGCCGAGCTCTGGCAGGAAACCGGACGCTGGCAAAAATACGGGCCCGAGCTTCTGCGAATCAAGGACAGGCATGACCGTGATTTCATCATCCAGCCGACCTCGGAAGAGGTGATCACGGATATCGCGCGCAATGTCATCAAATCCTATCGCCAATTGCCGATCAATTTTTATCACATTCAGACCAAGTTCCGTGATGAACGCCGGCCTCGTTTCGGCCTGATGCGTGGACGCGAATTCACCATGAAGGATGCATATTCATTTGACCGTAATATCGATGGCCTGAAGAAATCGTATCAGATCATGTTTGATGCCTACGTCAGAATTTTCACACGTTTCGGCCTCAAATTCCGCCCTGTTGCCGCAGACAATGGCGCCATTGGCGGATCCGGATCGCATGAATTCCACGTGATTGCGGATACCGGTGAAGACGCCCTTGTTTATTCGAAAGAGTCAGACTATGCGGCCAATATGGAAGCGGCTGTTGCCCTGCCTCCATCGTCTCCACGCAAGGCTGCAACCGAACCTTTGCAAAAAGTGGCGACCCCGGGCCAGAAAGCCTGTGAAGATGTCACCCGTTTCCTGAAAAAGCCTCTTTCACAATCCCTGAAAGTCATCGCAGCCGTTCGTACCGATATTGCCGAAGGCGAAAAAGGTCATTTTGTCGTCATCCTGATGCGTGGCGATCATGATCTGAACGAAGTCAAAGCTCAAAAGATCATCGGAGAATTCCGTTTTGCCAGCGAAAGTGAAATCATTCACCACCTTGGCTGTCCGGCGGGTTATCTCGGACCGATCGGGCTTCATAACCGGGATGATATCGCACTGTATGCCGATCATGCCGTTACCGTTATGAGCGACTTCATCTGTGGCGCCAATGAAAAAGACGCCCACTTCACCGGTGTCAACTGGGAACGCGATTTGCCACTGCCTTCCGCTATCGAAGACTTCCGAAACGTGGTCGAGGGCGATCCATCCCCGGACGGAAAAGGAACACTGGCGATTCAGAGGGGTATCGAAGTCGGCCATGTATTCCAGCTTGGTACACGGTATTCCGAAGACATGAACGCAAGCTATCTTGACGAAAATGGAAAACCCCAATTGATGCAAATGGGCTGTTACGGCATCGGTGTCACCCGTATCGTCGGAGCGGCGATTGAACAGAACAATGACGATAAGGGTATCATCTGGCCGACTTCGATCGCTCCATTTGAAGTTGTTCTCTGTCCACTCGGCTATGACCGCAGTGAAGCGGTCAGGAAAATGACGGATGAACTGTATGAGACCCTCAAACAATCGGATATCGACGTTATCATGGATGATCGTGGCGAACGTCCCGGCGTCATGTTCTCTGACTGGGAACTGATTGGCGTACCTCACCGGATTGTCATCGGTGACCGTGGTCTTAAAGACGGCAAGCTTGAATACCAGGGAAGACGGGATACAGAAGCCACCGTGATACCGGTCAATGACATGGCACAATTCGTTATCGACAAAGTTTCTGCCGAAAAATGATCTTCATTTCATGACACGTCATGGATCTGTCTCTTCCAGAAACCGGTTCACCAATAAAAAACGCCAGATTCCTCTGGCGTTTTTTATTGAATCGACTGGAAAACAAAGGCTTATCGCATGGCACCGTTAAAAGCATTCTCTTTCGTCCGGAAAAAACACCACCATGCCGTTGAAAACGGCCTGTCATTCCAGCCTGTCAGACAGGTGAGTGCTTATTTCAACTGAGCGGAAACCAGCTTAGTCATTTCAAACATGGAAACCTGTTTCTTGCCACCAAAAATGGGCTTCAGTTTATCGTCGGCATTGATCATGCGACGATTGTCTTTGTCCTGCAAATTGTACTTTTTGATGTAATCCCAAACTTTCTTGGTCACTTCAGTACGCGGCAAAGGCGCTGCACCCACAATGGCTGCCAGCATGGCCGTAGGAGTGACCGGCTTCATGAATGCGGCATTTGGAGTACGTTTCTTTGCTGGAGCAGCGGTTTTCGCGACCGCCTTTACGGGAGCTTTCTTGGCAGGCGCAGCGCTTTTCTTGGCTGGTTCTGCTTTTTTGGCTGGAGATGCTTTTTTAGGTTTTGCTGCAGATTTTGTTGTTGCCATAACGATGCCTCATATACAAAGTACGAAAGGGAATTTATGTAACTTGCTGCAAGATCAAATATAGGTGCTAAATCCGGCAGAATGCAAGCACTTTTTCCCCATCATTCAACAAAGTGTGGCTAATGTGCTTCTATTATGAGGCAGGCAACGTGTCAACCCCTGATTTTTCAGGCATACAAATGTCAATTTATTGATTTAAAAGACGTTCTCTCTTCATGATTTAAATGATTACCGCATTCCCGGCATCATGCCTTTCAAACCACGCATCATTTTCATCATTCCTCCGTTTTTCATTTTTTTCATCATCGACTGCATCTGTTCAAACTGGGATAACAATCGATTGACATCCTGTACCTGAACACCGGCCCCGGCAGCGATACGGCGTTTGCGAACAGCCTTGATGATTTCAGGTTTGCTGCGTTCCTGTGGCGTCATCGAATTGATGATTCCTTCCATTCTCCGTACGTGTTTTGATGCCTGATCCATATCCGTTCCGGCAGCGGCCTGCTGAAACTGTACCGGCATTTTGCTCATCATGCTGGATAAACCGCCCATGTTTTTCATTTGGCCAAGCTGTGCCAGAAAATCGTTGAGATCGAAGCGCCCACCTACCTTGAGTTTCTTTTCGAGCGCCTGTGCCGCCTTGATATCGACATTCTTGCGTGCTTCTTCAACCAGCGCAAGGATATCTCCCATACCGAGAATACGGTTGGCCATCCGCACCGGATCGAATTCTTCCAGACCATCCAGTTTTTCCGAAACACCGACAAACTTGACGGGCTTGCCTGTAATCTGACGAACCGACAGGGCAGCACCGCCACGCGCATCGCCATCAAGCTTCGTCAACACGATACCTGTCAGAGGCAAGGCATCATTAAAGCTTTTCGCCACATTGATGGCATCCTGCCCCAGCATGGCATCAACGACGAACAGGGTTTCTATTGGCGAAAGCGCCTGATGCAATCCGGAAATTTCCTTCATCATCTGTTCATCGATACCCAGACGACCTGCCGTATCGACAATCAGGACATCATAAAAATGCCGTTTGGCGTGATCCAGTGCCGCTTTGGCAATTTCAATCGGTTCAGACGCTTCCGAGCCATAAAAATCGGCACCACTTTGTCCCGAAACCGTTTCCAGCTGTTTGATAGCCGCCGGACGATAAACGTCTGTTGAAACGGTCAATACCTTTTTCTTCTTTTCCTGTTTCAGATAGCGTGCCAGTTTACCGACAGTCGTCGTTTTACCAACCCCTTGCAAACCTGCCATCAGAATAATGGCCGGAGGCTGGGTCGCAAAATTCAGCTGGGACGCCTTTTCACCAAGATCGGCTCCCATAACCTGGGACAATTCCTGCTGGACAACCCCTACAAGGGCCTGCCCCGGTGACAGGGAATCCATTACCTCCCGGCCCATTGCTTTTTCACGGACTTTTCCGATAAAGCTTTTTACAACAGGCAATGCAACGTCGGCTTCGAGAAGAGCCAGGCGCACTTCCCTGAGCATTTCCGCCGTATTGGTTTCCGTCAAACGGGCTTCCCCACGAATGGTTTTAACAACCTTGGCCAGGCGCTGAGTCAGATTATCAAGCATATCAATTTAGAAAATGATGTCATTAACCAGTCAGTGTCTGGGACACTGAGAATTTCGACGATATTGTAATCGCATTTTCAGACTACCAGATATATTCAGGAGTATTTCCCATTATCCCTGTTCCATCCTGCCTGAATTTCTTTTATTTTGAGTGCACGATACGCTGTCGGCCACGCGCTTTTTCAAGAGGAAAAAATGAATAATGAAGAATAAATGCCAGAGAAAGGCATTTTTAGTTGCGAATCGTACTTTGTATATTCTACAATGACCTTTAACTTTGAATTCGTGTAACCTTTTTGCCTGCAGAGAAAGCGAGACTCACATATGACATCCGATATTGCAATTGCTCAAAGTGCGAAAATGCTTCGCATCAGCCAAGTTGCTCAACGCTATGACATCGAGGAAGAATACCTGGAACCGTATGGTCACTACAAAGCAAAGATCTCCCTGGACTTCCTTGATACTCTGAAGGACAAACCGGATGGCAAACTGGTTATGGTCACGGCCATCAATCCCACCCCGGCAGGCGAAGGCAAGACAACGACTACAATCGGTCTGGGTGACGCGTTGAACCGTATCGGCAAGAAAGCAATCATCTGTTTGCGTGAACCATCCATGGGCCCGGTATTCGGCATGAAGGGAGGCGCTGCTGGTGGCGGATATTCGCAGGTCATTCCAATGGAAGACATCAACCTGCATTTTACAGGTGACATCAGTGCCGTGGCGCTGGCAAACAACCTTCTGGCCGCCCTGATCGACAATCATATCCATCACGGCAATGAACTGGGCATCGATGCCCGCCGTGTCGTCTGGAAACGTGTCGTCGATATGAACGACCGTTCCCTGCGCAACATCACGATCGGCCTGGGTGGCCCGGCCAACGGTTATCCTCGTGCAGACGGCTTCAATATCGCGGTTGCTTCTGAAGTCATGGCGATTCTGTGTCTGGCAAGCAGCCTGCAGGATCTGAAAGAAAGACTTGGAAAAATCGTTATCGGCTATACCCGTGATCTGAAACCGGTTCTGGCAAGCGATCTGAAAGCCCATGGCGCCATGGCAGCCATCCTGAAAGACGCTATCAAGCCTAACATGGTTCAAACGCTGGAAAACAATCTGGCCCTGATTCACGGTGGCCCATTCGCCAACATCGCGACCGGCAGCAATTCTGTCATCGCAACGAAATCCGCATTGAAGCTGGCTGATTACGTGGTTACCGAAAGTGGCTTCGGTGCCGATCTCGGCGCTGAAAAATTTGTTGACATCGTTTGCCGCAAATCAGGCCTACGTCCGGACTGTGCCGTCATCGTTGTCACAGTGCGTGCCTTGAAATACCATGGTGGCGTCAACCTGCCTGATCTGGGCAAGGAAAATCTGGCAGCCCTTGAGAAAGGCATTGCCCATCTGGAACGCCACGTGAACAACATCCGTAATCACTACGGTCTGCCTTGCGTCATCTGCATCAATCATTTCACACTGGACACTGAAGCGGAAATCCAGTTGCTGAAAGACAAAATGGCAAGCCGTGGTGCGCCGATCGTCGTTTCCAAACACTGGAGCCAGGGCGGTAAAGGCGCTGAAGAACTGGCACAAACAGTCGTCAACGTTATTGAAACGACTCCAAGCAATTTCAAATTCGTCTATGACGAAAAAGAGTCGCTTTGGGATAAGATGTCGACCCTGGCCACCAAACTGTATGGCGCTCGAGACGTCGTTGCCGACAGCAAGGTCAAGGCCCAGATCAGGAAACTGGAAGAAGACGGTTATGGCGACTATCCGATTTGCGTTGCCAAAACACAATATTCTTTTGCGACCGATCCTGCCCTGCGCGGTGCTCCGTCAGGCCACTCTGTCAACATCCGTGAAGTGCAGCTGGCTGCTGGCGCAGAATTTATTGTCATCATGTGCGGTGACGTTATGCTAATGCCAGGTTTGCCGAAAGTCCCATCTTCCACTATGATTGACATAGATGCAGAAGGACGCATAGTCGGATTATTCTGATTTTGACTTGTTTTTCGGCTGAGCAAGCCGAAAAACAAAATAACTGGTTGGGCTATTGTTGTGCTACCAGCGCATGATTTAGCCCTTCCGTTATTTGCATTACATAATTTAAGAAGGCTGAACCTGATGTGTTCATACCCATTCGGGTTCTGATAAAACCGCCCTCCGAAATGCTGTCTATCAGACAGCGTTAAGTCAACCTTTTGTTACCGGCAAGGTTCATAAATGATGGGCATGGGTTTTCTCATATGTACGAGAACTTCATACATAAAAAACGAAAATATATTAAAAAATAAGTAAACGGCATTATCGAAAAGAATGTATCTGTACCGGATCATAAAAGAAAACAATTTCGATATCCGCGAAGCTGGAACTATTTCAAAAGGGAAAGAACATGAAAATTGCGATCATAGGAGCCGGAGCGATAGGAGGCTACGTAGGAGTGAAACTGGCGTTGGCAGGAGAAGACGTCACCTTCATCGTAAGGGGAGCCAACCTTGATGCCAT